>CAJTVO010000087.1 GCA_910579485.1 uncultured Oscillospiraceae bacterium
GACGGCGTGACCTTCAGCAGCGCGGTGGGCTTCATGCGGCTGACGCGCCGGGTGATGCTGGACATGGGAGCCAGCCCGTTCGATGTGGTCATGATGATCAAGCAGACCTGCGAAGCCATCAGCTTCCCCGTACCTCCAGCGCTGAACAAACAGATACAGGGCCAGCTCGACCTGTTCGGCAGGCCCGGACTGGAGGCGGTGCAATGAGGATACAACTGGAGCGGAGCGGCACTGTGTTTGAGTATGAGCGTCCCCCGATGCCGGAACACCGGTTCAAGGCTCTGTGCCTGCTGGCTGCCGGAGGCCTGTACGTTGGCCTTGTGGCTGCCGTGGCCGCGCTGTGCGGCGGCTGGGGCGTTGTGGCGATCATGGTTGTGACGCTGTTCGTGCTGCTGGCTGAGTATACGTAACAACTGAATACATCAAAATTCCCGCTATCTCTATGAGGTGGCGGGAATTTTATATTTGGAGAGCGTTAACCTCCCCAACGAAAGGCGGTGATCCACACGGCATTTGGATTTGACGGTTCTGTCCGGTTCGTGGCGGACCTGAACCACAACAACTTTGACCGGGGCCTGTCCGCTATGCAGCATAAGGTGGATAAGTTCGGTTCCACGCTGAAAAGGCTGGCAGGAACCGTTGCGCTGGCCTTCGGTACGGCGGCGCTCGTCAATTTCGGCAAGGAAAGCCTTATGCTGGCCTCCGATATCGAGGAAGTCCAGAACGTCATTGACGTGACCTTTGGCCGCGGGGCGAAGCAGATTGAGGAATTTGCAAAATCGGCAGCGGAAGCATATGGCCTTTCCGAGCTGTCAGCAAAGCAATATACCGGAACCATGGGCGCTATGCTCAAATCTTCCGGGCTTGCTGTCGGCGCGGCGCAGGAAATGTCTATCGCGCTGACCGGCCTGACGGGCGATCTGGCCTCCTTTTACAACCTGGATACGGACACGGCCTTTGAAAAAATACGTTCCGGCATCAGCGGGGAGACGGAGCCGCTTAAACAATTGGGCATCAACATGAGCGTGGCCAACCTGGAGGCGTACGCGCTGACACAGGGGATCACAAAGAGCTACAACGCCATGTCCCAGGCGGAACAAGTCATGCTGCGCTACAACTACCTGGTGAGTGTGACAGCGGACGCGCAGGGGGATTTTGCCCGTACATCCAACAGTCTGGCCAATCAGCTGCGTATTTTGAGCTTGAATTTTGACCAGCTGAAGATCGCCGTTGGCAACGCCCTGATGCCTATTGCGCAGGCTGTTCTCCCCGGTATCAACGCCATTATATCTGCGTTGACTAAATTGGCCCACGTGTTTGCAAAAGTGACCGCCCTCCTGTTCGGAAAATCCACCCAGGTCAAAGCAACGACTGGCGTGGAATCCTCCGCCGGAGCCGCCGCTGACGCAACGGACAAGCTGGCGGAGTCTACCGAAGGCATGGGCGAAGCGTCCAAAAAAGCGGCAGAAGACATGAAGGGCGCACAGGCCGGATTTGATGAGCTGAACATCCTGGCCGGTAAGGCGGCTTCCAGCATGGAGGACGCTGCGGGCGGGATGGACCTGGGCGGCACCGGAGATTTTGAGATACCGGAATTTGAGGCGGATGCAGGAAATTTTGAAGAGTTCGAGAAGGAATTTGAAACGCTTGGCGAGCTGTTCGTTGACACGCTGGACAAAATGCTTGCCGCTATTCCGTCCTTCCGGGATACCCTTCTGAACTTTGCGGACGATTTCAACAAATTTAACCAAAAGCTGTATGATGCCTTCACGTTTCCGGGTGTGAAGGAGCGGGTCGAAGAGCTGGGGCGAGAACTGGCGGAAGCATTCAATGATCTGGTCAACGCGATCGACTGGGAGCTTTGGGGCCGGACGCTGGGCGCGGGCCTGAATCTGGGCTTGCAGTTTCTGACGGAGTTCCTTTATACCTTTGACTGGATCAATCTTGGCAATAAGCTGGCGGAGTTTATCAACGGCCTTGTCTACGAGGTGAACTGGTACGATTTCGGGCGGCTGCTGTGGGCGAAGTTCAAGCTTGCCCTGGAGACCTTCGCCGGGTTCATCATTGGGCTGGATATGCCCGCGCTGGCCCAGGCGGCAAGCGATATCATCATTGGCTTCTTCAACTCCATGCAGGAGACCATCGAAACCATCGACTGGGCGGCTATCGGGCGGCAGATCGCGGAATTTTTAAACAATATCGACTGGGCTGGCGTAATATCTTCCATTGCCTCCGCGATCGGCGCAATGATACCGGCGGCGCTGGAGCTGATCGGCGGATTTATCCAAAACGCAGACACCGGCACGCTGATTGCCGCCGCATTGTTCTTTGGCTCGAAACTTTTGGGTGTTTTGTTCTCAAAAGTTATATCGCCAATAGCAACGCAGATCGGCTCTGATCTGATCAAGCAGATCGCTGAAGCCATAACAAAAGGCAATATCGGCTCCATTTTGTCTTCGATAGGAAAGGCGCTTTCGCCTCTTGTTTCCGCGATCACAAAGGCCGCGCCGCTCATTGGGAAAATCTCCGCTGTTGCTGGCGGGGCGCTTCTCGCGGTCAGCAATTTCCTTGATATGCTCAGTAATGGCTTCAGCTGGGCCAATGAGGCGCTTATGCTGCTGGGGATCGCAATAGCCGGGGTAGGGGCTGTTCTGATGGGAGCGCCAGTATTAGTAACCGCGGTGGTTGCTGGTATTGTTGCGGCGGTAGCAACACTGGCTGTTTTGGTCAAAGAACACTGGGAAGAGATCAAACAGGCGTTTATTGATGCGTGGAATGCAATACAGGAAGCATGGAACGCAGCAGGCGAATGGTTCAGCGAACATGTCATACAGCCAGTTGCAGAGTTCTTTTCCAACCTCTGGGAGAGCGTCACGGAATCCGCCTCAAACGCATGGAACAATATCCAAAATATTTGGAACATCGTTTCCGGATGGTTTAACGAAAACATCATTGAACCGGTCAGGCAGTTTTTCTCTGAAATGTGGGAGAACATTCAGCAGTGGGCTTCCGATGCCTGGGATGGTATCGTTTCGGTCTGGCAGGCCGTTTCCGGGTGGTTCAACGACAATATCATCAAGCCTGTATCCGAATTTTTCGGCGGCTTGTGGGACGGCATTCAAAAAGGCGCTGGCGATCTGTGGGAGAAGATCGTAAATGTCTGGAATCAGGCGGCAAGTTGGTTTGAGACCAACGTGACGAAGCCGATCGGCGATGCTTTTCAGGCTGTCGGAAATTTTGTCAAGGATGTTTTCAATGGGATCATTGGATTTATTGAAGGGATCATCAATGGCGCGATCGGCGGGATCAACTGGCTGATCGACCAGCTGAACAAAATCAGCTTTGATGTTCCGGACTGGGTCCCTGCTATCGGAGGCAAAAGCTTTGGATTCAACGTTTCCCATGTTTCCGAGGTCAAGCTCCCCCGCCTTGCCAACGGCGCGGTCATCCCGCCCAACCAGCAGTTTGCCGCCATCCTGGGGGACCAGCGCAGCGGCAAGAATCTGGAGGCCCCCGCCGGGCTGATCCGGCAGATGGTAGCGGAGGGGATGCAGGCGGCTATGGCGCAGGGCGGCGGATTCGGGCGCGGCGGCAATATGACCGTGGTTTTGGAAGTAGATAAACGTGAGTGGGGCCGCGCAACGGTGAAATTCGGCGATGAGGAGTATCAGCGCATCGGCACGAAACTGGTGGAGGCACGAACATGAGCAAAAGTGTATTTTCCGTAGACGGCGTGGAATACCCCGGCGTATTTGTCAAATCTCCAATTCACCGGTCCTTCAACGTCCTGGACGGCGAAAACGCCGGCCGGACGATGGACGGAAGGATGCAGCGGGACATCATCGGCACCTATTACACCTACCGCCTGGAGTTTGACGCCAGCCTGAGCGACCCCGAGGAATATGACGCCTTGTTTGAAGCGTTGTCCGCGCCGGTGGACAGCCACATCATTTCCGTGCCATACGGACAAGGCTCCCTGACATTTGAGGCCTATGTCGCCAACGGAGAGGACGATCTGTCCCGTATCTACCGAGACGAATCGAAAAAGTGGGACAACCTCACCGTCAACTTCGTAGCGATGGAGCCCCAGCGGAGGCCCGCGTCATGAGCGTGAAGATCGTCTACCGGGACATCGCCGCCGGGGCGGACGAGGACGCGCTGGTCACCGCCCCAGGCGCGGCGGATCACACGGACCCGGCACTGCTGCCCTTCGGCGGCAGCGGGGCGGCCATCGCCACCCTGGAGCCCTTCTCCTGGGTCCTGGACGGCTCCCGGGAGCTTCTGGACGGTCAGCCGCTGGCCTACTGGTCGGAGGCCATGAGCGGCCCGGACGGGCGGTTCGAGACGCCTCCGGAAATATCCATCCGCTTTGACAGCCGGTACACCTCCCCGGGCCTGCTCCTGACCTTCGACCCCGCCACAGGGGATTACTGCTCCCATGTGACGGTGGAGTGGTACCGGGGGGCGAACCTCCTGAAAAAGAAGGACTTCTATCCCGCCGGGCCGGAGGCGTTCTGCGCCCAGACGGTGGAGGCGTGGGACGGGATCGTCCTGCGGCTCCGGGCCACCGGCAGGCCGTACCGGTACGCCAAGCTCCAGAAGATCCTCTTCGGCGTGGACCGGACCTTCCTCCGGAACGAGCTGCGCGGCGTCCGGGCGACCCAGGAGGTCAGCATCATCTCCGACCAGGTGGCGGTAAATACCCTGGACTTCACTCTGGACAGCAAGTCGGACATCGACTACATGTTCCAGATGAAGCAGCCGGTATCCGCCTATGACGGGGACCGCCTGGTGGGCGTGTTCTACATCGACGGCCACGACCACCGGGGGAAGGGCCTGTGGAGCGTCTCCTGCAAGGACGCCATCGGAGTGCTGGACGATGACCCGTACCCGGCGCGGATGCTGTCCAGCGAACCGGCCCGGGAGCTGCTGGAGGACGTCCTGGGTGGACACTTCCGGCTGGAGCTGGACGGAGCCCTGGCGGCAGCTCCCCTCACCGGGTATCTTCCCGGCGGGTCCCGGCGGCAGGCGCTGCAGCAGATCGCTTTCGCCCTGTGCGCGATGGTGGACACCAGCGGCACGGACGCGGTGCGGGTCTACAAGGACCGGGAGGAACAGCCCGGAAAGATACCCCTGCAGCGGACCTATATCAACGGGGCCGTGGACACCTCCGCCATCGTCACGGCGGTACAGGTCACGTCCCACAGCTACAGCACCTCCGGCACCGGAAACGATACGGTGGAGGTGGACGGCGTGACGTACTACCATACGGCGGCGGTCACTGCCATCACCAACCCCAACGTCACCGCCGGGGACAAGCCCAACGTGGTGGAGGTGAAGGAAGCCACGCTGGTCGACCCCGGCAGGGCGGCGGCGGTGGCCCAGCATCTCTACAGCTATTACATGAAGCGCAGCGTCCAGAAGGTGAAGATCGTCATGGACGGGGAGAAGCCCGGGGACCATATCGCCGCGGCAACGCCCTGGGATACGGTGATGGACGGGTTTATCACCTCCATGCACATCACCCTCAGCGGCATCGCGGCGGCGGAGTGCTCGGTGGTGGGCGTGGACGTGCGGGCCGTGGGCGGGGCGGAGGAGATCGCCAGCGGCGAAGTGATGAGCGGGGAAGTGTAAGGTATGACGGAGAAATTGAGAAGCGTCCTGGTCACGGACCGGACCCAGGCGGACGTGGACGCCTGGAACGAAAAGGGGACCTACGGCGAGGCGGACCTGAACCGGGTCCTGCGGGCCTGCTCCTGGCTGGCGGAGAAGCTGGAGGGGTACGGGTACAGCGCGGCGGGGGCGTACTTCCCGGCGGTGCTGATCCATGTGACCGTGCGGCCTCCCGGCAGCGGCAGGGCGGAGAGCGTGCTGGCGTACCGGGGCGAGACCGCCGCGGCGCGGGCCTCGGGCGGCGACGGGTACGAGTTCAGCCGCTGGGAGGAGAACGGGGAGACGGTCAGCACGGAGGAGGCCTACCGCTTCACGGCGGACCGGGACCGGGAGCTGACGGCGGTGTTCGATGTGCCTCCGGAGGAGGAGTCGGGCGTAGTGGGCCTTGCCGTAGTTGGCAGGGCAAAAGTTGGAAAGGGGATAGGCTGATATGGCGTACACGCCTACGGTATGGAATGATGGAGACACGATCACGGCGGAGCGGCTGAACAAGCTGGAGCGGGGCGTTGCCAATGAGCAGGCCGGGCCCCAGGGGCCTCCCGGCGTGGACGGCAAGGACGGTAAGGACGGAGCACCGGGTCCTGCCGGTGCGGACGGGAAGGATGGAGCGCCGGGTCCTGCCGGTGCGGACGGTAAGGACGGAGCGCCAGGTCCCCAGGGGGAGCAGGGGCCTCCTGGTCCGGAAGGACCGCAGGGTCCGGCGGGTATTGCAGGCGCGGACGGTCCGCCGGGCCCCGCCGGAAAGGACGGCGAAGGCGTTCCCGCAGGCGGCGCGGTAGGCCAGGTCCTGGCGAAGAAAACTGCGGCGGACTACGACACACAGTGGATCGACCCGCCGGAGGGCGGCGGGGGTACGTCTGGCGTGTCCAGCTTCAACGGGCGGTCCGGGGCGGTACAGCCTGCCTCCGGGGACTACACGGCAGCGATGGTGGGGGCCCGGCCCTCTGACTGGATGCCGACTGCCGCAGAGGTAGGGGCGCGTCCGGATACTTGGACACCTACGGCGGCGGACGTGGGGGCGGTATCATCTCCGGTAGTCACCGAAATTCAAGTGGTGACTCAGGAGGAATATGATGCGCTGACTAACAAAAGTGCCTCCATTCTGTACGTCATTAAGGAGTAGGATATGCTGAAGATCGGAGCGCAGGATATTACCGGCCTGTATGTCGGGGAAACAAAGATCGAAAAGGCGTATCTGGGGGAGGAACTGGTATATTCTGCGGGTGTTACCAAAGAATATCAGGATTATGAGTATTTTGCTGTTGATACTTCTGCGGTAGTGGGTAATGATACTCCATATACTTATCTTATCATTAACCCGCGTGTATCCGTGAATGGGAAAAGCACAGCGTATACTTTTTATTTTAAAGCTTCTATCCCTACAAATACTTTATCTTCTGGGAGTATGTATTCTTATTTTGTATATAGTCCCTCGAAATTAATAGCATCTGGAAAGTACGCTCAGTATATATTAAGAGCTTACGTTAGCACTTCCCAAAAATTGTCTATGTCCTATGCCGCTAATTCAGGTACTTCTTCTACACTTGGTTCAGGATATTCTGGTTCTATATCTGGCACGCAGTTCTTAAACATTCCCATAACATACAAATTTATATTCAATTCGGCAGGTTTGCAATATGATATGTACGCAGGAGATACTTTAGTGCGCGCAGGAGCTACTTCAGGTTATTCCTATCCTTTTTCGAATTTAACCAGTAGTAACTCATTTACATTAAATATTATGGGAGACGGTTCTAAAGCAACTTCATCTACCGGCGCGCGTATATTTCGTGGTAAATTACACGCCTTTGCAGTATTTTCTCCGGCGGTTACTTTTGACGATTCTATGTGGTTCATTCCGTGTAAAAAAACTTCGACCGGGGAACTTGGATTTAGAAACGGCGATTCTACTCAGTTTTTGAAAATACATAATTCTCAATACATTATAACTGGTCCAAAGGTAAACTAACTCATAAACTCTGAACGGCAGAATTTAAAAGATATGCGCAAAAAGCCGCCCCCAAAGGGGGCGGCGCAGAGAGCTCAGAACAGATCGCTGTGTGTGCCTGTTCGCACGAGGTATAGAAGCAATCCGTCCTCAACATACCGATACACCAACAGCAGATCCGGCTCGACATGGCACTCGCGGCAGTGGGCGTAATTTCCGGAGAGAGGATGGTCCTTGTATTTTCTCTCCAGAATTTCTCCGGCCGCCAGCGTCTTAATGACGTCCGCAATAGCCTGGATGTTGCCGCCGCGCTTCTGCACACGCTTTAAATCCTTCTGAAACCGCGTGGATGGAATGACTTTGTATTGCATCAAGCAAGCAGCTCCTTCATCATCTCATCCACATCATCGTAGCTTTTAAGATTCCGGCTTTTCAGATCCTTTTCCGTTTCCTCGATCGCCGCCCGGGTCTCCTGATTGGGCGCGGTCGTGATCTCAAACGGTATTCTCTGTTCCCGTATAACGGTCTTGACGAACAGGTTGACAGCTACCGAGGCATTCATACCGACCTCAGCGCAAAAGCTGTCAAAACGCCGTTTCAGGTCCTCGTCCATACGAACGTTAAGAGTTGTCTGTCCCATATACACCGCTCCTTTGTAAGTTGTATAGATATTGTAACACTATATACACACGTTGTCAATATAGAATGGAGGTTTTGCCTTGCCCATAACCACCACCCCGCCTCGGATATACACCATCCAGGACAAGCCCCGCCCGGCTGATATGGCGGACTACCTCGCCCGGGTCCGCGCGGTGCGGAACGCGCTGGCGGCGCTTCCCGGCACCCCGGAGCCGCCGGAGGATATGCAGCACCTGACCTTCCAGGCGGCCAACGATATCGAGCTGGCCCTGCTGGGAGCGGAACGGGCGATACACGCGATGGAAAAAAGCTGGATATACTCCGGCGAAACTACTTCAGGAGGTTTTTGACATGAAAGACGGCGTTATTGCGGAAACCGGCAATTCCCGCAATTTGCGGACAGTTGCGGGCATCCGGCAGCTTGCCCCGACCTATGACGCTTTTCTGGAGCTGCTGGTCAAGGGGGAGTTCCCCATTGACTGGAACGGGAAGAACCCGGACGGCTGGGCGCAGCAGGGCACGGAGCTGAACAAGGCCAATCTGCTCACCGATGCCACGGCGGCGCTGATGGACCTGGGGACGGAGGCCACGCCCAATGAGATGCTGGCGGCGCTGGCGAATGCGCTGAAGGCTTCCGGTACCAGCGTCACGCAGCTGACACAGAAGGTGAATGGGCTCATTACCTACGGCACGGCGGACCTGACGGCGGGCAGCTCTGATCTGGCGACCGGGACCATTTACGTCAAGTATGAGTAAGGCGGTGGGAGCGTGAGCACGAGATATGTGTGGAATAAGCAGAACCTGACGGGCGCGGACAGTCAAACGCGCGTGGAGGTCATACGCGGCCGATATTCGCAGAGCTTTGTTTCTTCTACCGTTGTTGGATATTGCTGTTCTTCGATCACGCAGGTCAAGGATACTTCCGGAAATATTACCGGATGGAAAGCTGGAGGGCAGATCACGCCGCTGTATTTTGGCGGATTTGTAAACACTACGACCTACCTGTATTTTGTCGCGGATAATACCGGGGTAGTTGATACATATGGGTCCACAAGCTGGACAGGCTACTTCTGGTACGGCATCAACGATTATTCCAGCGGCGGCGGAAATTATGGTGGGGCAAATATACTCTCTGACAAGACGAATCTAAATCTAAGGATAGAATTCACAAAACACACGTTTGAATATGCAGGCGGGACTGTAATATCCAAGGTATCCAGCGCGTCAAAAGCGTCCTATCCGACGAATAGCGGCGGTGGGAAAAAGAAGGACTATTGGTATACATATTTAGGCTCCGATACCATCGACCCCACCGGCATTACCTATCCGACCGATCAGCTTCGCCCCGGAGACATCGTGAATGCTGCCATCAGCCCACGCGCTCCGACCTACGGCGGGACCATCAGCTACCTGTACCAGTACCAAATCAACGGCGGCAGCTGGGTCAATATCCAGACCACCACAGCCACCTCCATTGATTTTACCATCCCCGCCAACGCCAAGACCATCCGGTTCCGCGTCAGGGCGCAGGACGACATGGGATTCACGTCTGCCACCTACGTCACAGGCGCGTCTGTTGCGGTGGAGCGGCTTAATGCCTGGATCGGCGTCAACGGCAAGGCCCGCAAGGGCGTGGAGCTGTACGTAGGCGTGAACGGCAAGGCCCGGAAGGTCACGGCGGCGTACATCGGGGTAAACGGCAAGGCAAGGAGGTTTTTATAGCATGTTCCTTCTACACGCAGACAAAAACAAACTGACCGTCCGGCAGCGCGAACCCCTGACCAGCGGCAGCGTGAACGTCAACGCGGTAAAATTCGAGTTCTCCCCAGACTGGGAGGGCCTGGAGCGGATGGCGGTCTTCCGGGCGGCGGACGGCGAGCCGGTGAGCGTTCTGCTGGCCGCCGGGGATCAGTGCGGCATTCCGTGGGAGGTCCTGTCCTCCCACGGACAGCGGATATCCGCTGGGGTCTGCGGTACCCGGGGCGCGGAGATGGTCCTGCCCACCGTCTGGGCGGACCTGGGAGCCGTGCAGGAGGGAGCGCGCCCCGGGGAGCCGTCCAGGCCGCCCACGTCGGAGCTGTGGGAGCAGGCCCTGGAGAAAAAAGGGGACGCGCTGGGATACACGGAGGCGGGAGAGCTGGGGCTTTACGCCGGGGAGACGCTGCTGTCCTCCGTGCCGGTGTCCAGCGGCGGAGGCGTAGTGCCCGGCCCACCCGGTCCGGAAGGCCCGCCAGGGCCGAAAGGGGACAAGGGCGATAAAGGGGACCCCGGCCCGCCGGGACCCCCGGGCCCCCAGGGAGAGCCGGGTGAAAGCGGCGGGGGCGGTCCTGCTGGAAGCGATATTCCGCAAGGCCTTATCTGCATGTGGTCCGGATCGACCATCCCCGAAGGCTGGGCACTATGTAATGGCGAAAACGGTACACCCGATTTAAGAGGCCGGTTTGTATTGGGTTCCAGTGATTCGTATGCTATCGGGGATGTTGGAGGTGAGAGTGAGGTTACTTTAACAGTTGAGCAGATGCCCAGTCATAATCATGTATATGATCGTGCCATGTCGGCTTCTAGCAAACTACAGTCTGGAACAAGCACATTCGGAACGGTTTCGTCTAGGTTAAATGCGAATAGTACTTCTGCAGGCAACAACCAACCTCACAACAACATGCCGCCATACTACGTCCTAGCCTACATCATGAAACTCTAAAAGAAACAAAAAATCCGCCCGTGACCAGGGGCGGAGAAAATCAACATTATTTGACAAAACACAGCGCAGCATAGTATAATAGACGAGCCCGCCAATCAGGCGGGACAGGAGGGACCGTTATTGGGCTGACGCCCAACGACCGGTCCGGCGGCGCACACGCCGCCCAGGCGCTGTTACATATGGCGGTTAGCTACTCCCCCAAGAGAGGGGGTGAGGCTGATGTGGGAAAAGAAGCTTTTTCAGCTGCTGCGTGTCCTTGTGATCGCGGCGGTGGTGATGGCAATGCTTACCACAAAAGCGTGTTAGCCGTCCGGCTGGCCCCCGAACGGCTAACATGAGTTCGCTCTGTTAGTTAATGTGTGAGGGCTGACCGTCATGTAACAGCGCCCTTCTGCTATCATTATACCCAACCGCTTCCGTTTTGTCAACGGGAGCGGATTTTATTTTTGAAAGGAGCTAAAACCATGCCTGAGACCTGCAACCCCAAAGACTGCCCGGTATCCGCCCGGGTAGAGGCGCTGAAGGAGGAGTTCAATACCTACCGCGCCAATTCGTCCAACACCCACCGTCAGATGTTCGAGCGTATCGGCACACTGGAGCAGAACCGCGCCGCCCTCAATGAGAAACTGGACAGCATGGACGAAAAGCTGGACGAACTCACCGCCACCGCAAAGGAGCTGGCCGAAAAGCCTGCAAAGCGTTGGGAAGGAATCGTTGACAAAGCCATCTGGGCCGTCTGCGCGGCGGTGATCGCCTTCCTGCTGGGGAGGGTGGGGCTGTGAAGACGTCCAATGTGATCTTGGGCCTGATGGGCCTGTTCCTGCTGGCGTTCATCGCGGCTATGACCGTGATCTTCTGCGTGAAGGGCGCGGTGCCGGATACGCTCATCCAGTACACTCTGGGCGCTGGCGGTGTGGAGGCCCTGCTGCTGGCGGGGATCAAGATATCGAAGGTTGTGACCGGGGACAAGCCCGGTAAAGAGGAGGATACATATGAATGAGAGCATTATCAAGCGGCTGGGGAACCTGCTGAGCGTCAAGAGCCTGGTGACGCTGGTGCTGACGGGCGTGTTTGCGGTCATGGCGCTGAAGGGGGCTATTTCTCAGGACTTTATGACCATCTACGCCGTGATTATTGCGTTCTATTTCGGCACCCAGAGCCAGAAGGTGCAGGATGTTATGGAGGGCGGCGGCAATGGCAACGGCTAACCAACTCCTGACCATCGCCCGGAAGCAGCTGGGCATATGCGAGAACCCGCCCAGCAGCAACAACGTCCGCTATAACACCTGGTACTATGGCCGGGAGGTCATGGGCAGCGCTTACCCCTGGTGCATGGTCTTCGTACAGTGGGTGTTCGCCCAGGCGGGCGTAAAATTGCCGGTCCGGACGGCCAGCTGCGGCGCGCTGATGAACGCCGCAAAAGCGGCCGGATGTTGGGTGACTACCGACTTCCGTCCCGGGGATGTGGTGATCTACGATTTCCCCGGCGGCGCGGCCACGGACCACTGCGGCATCGTGGAGACGGAACTGCCGGATTACGGCGTGCAGGCCGTCGAGGGGAACACCAGCCAGTCCGGGAGCCAATCCAACGGCGGTATGGTCTGCCGGAAGAACCGCCCCGGAAAGTACATCGTAGGGGCCGTGCGGCCCGTGTTCGACAAAGAAAAAGAGGAGGACGATATGGTTATTTACAAGACGCTGAACGATGTGCCCAGCTGGTACAAGGCTGCGGTGCAGAAGGCTATGGATAAGGACGCCCTGAAGGGCACCAGCGGCAAGGAGATCAACGTCTCCGAGGACCTGTGCCGGACCCTCACCGTGCTGGACCGGCTGGGGAAGCTGGACTAAGTTTCCGTGTGATTGAGAGTTTGGAGTGAAAGCACGAGTGAACCTTCCCCCTGTCTTAGATGAACTGCTACGCTGTGATTTGGATCGGGCGATCTACGAGGCCGATCTGAGCGCTGACGATACGGATATCGACGCCATATACATGATCAAGCATTGGCTTGACAACAAGCGCAAGGGGCGGTAAGTCCCCAATAGACCCCCAGAGAGTGGCTGCTCCCTGGGGGTTCGCGCATGATTGGTACTCAATTTTTGGCGGTGCTTATTATTCCACAGCCTTTATAGTGTATGCAAGAAAAATTTTTTCAAAACCTCTTGACGTGGATGTACATCCATAGTATAATGGATACATCCTAAGGGAAAGGAGGGCGCAACGATGGGCCAGACGGACAAGCAATTCGGCGGCTTCCTGCGGTTGGTAATTGCACAGCTCAAAAAAGCGATTGCCGCAAAGGACATTGATACTATGAGAGCGATGTTGCAAGAGCTTTTAACCGACTTGCAGAATACACTGGAGGATTGAGGCATATGGGGCGGCGAAATGCCGCCCCACCTCAAAAAGGAATTGGTGAGATGCGATCACATCAAAAATGGGTAGCTGAAAATACCACCCGTGTTGTGATGAATTTAAACCACAATACGGATAAGGATGTTTTGGAAAAACTATCCACCGTCCCTAGCAAACAAGGCTATATCAAGGGACTGATTCGTGCCGATATAGCCAAAGACAAAACCAAAGAATAAAAAGAAGAGCGCCCACTCTACCAGCAAGAAGATATTGGTTAATAGTAAACAAACGGCCTCCGCTGCTTTTTGCAGCGGAGGCCTATTTTATTGAAAAACCTCTTGACAAATGTGCAAACATATCGTAAAATAAAACGTACAAACAAAAGGAGGTATTAAATGTCCCCTAAAATAGGACGTCCAACAGAAGACCCCAAAAAGACACGGGTCGGGTTTCGTTTGACAGAAGATGAATCTGCGATGATTGACTATTGCTGCGAAGTTTTTGCGATCACAAAAACGGAAGTAATTAGGCAAGGAATCAAAGAGATGTATCAAAAAGCCAGGGAAGAAGCCAAGAAAAAATAGAAACAACCCGCCGCCGACCAAAGCAACCGGGTTGTTTCCAAAACACCAGGAGGTCACCCCACTGGATACCTCAGTATACCACGCAGGGGGCCTCCGCGCAAGAAGAAAAAGGAGGTTTTTATGAGCGAAATCGAGAAAATGAAGAGGTACATCGAGCGGACGAAGATGGGTAGGGCAGAAAATTACTGTCTTGTTTATGGAGAAGCAGTCGAATTGCTCCACACTGTAACAGATACAAACAGCATATTTGAGATTATCGCCCTGGCATTCGACTACGGCAAGGCCAAAGGCTACCGGGCCGCGAAGGCGGAGAGGAGGGCACAGGCATGACCATCAAAGACCTTGCAGCCATTATGTCGGAGGACACAACCTATACCATTCTCATCGGCGCGGATCAGGAAGTAGTCATCGGCAAAGAGGACAAGGCTCTCATGGAGGCTCTGGGCAACGTGCTGGTTGACCATGCTATGGTGAACACCGCCAACCGCCTGTGTATCTATCCCTGCATGGATTTAAGGAGGGCGGCGATATGAACGAGTTGCAAATTTTCAACTACAACGATATGCCTATTCGCACCATTGAAAAAGATCGGGAAATCTGGTGGGTACTAAAAGATGTGTGTGGAGCACTCAAAATCTCTGATCACATCACCGTGGCAAAACGCCTTGACCATGACGAGGTGGGTCAGACCCAGGTCGTAGATCGGAGAGGACAGAAGCAGATGACTTACATCATCAACGAGCCCGGTCTCTACAATGTTATCATACGGTCAGACAAGCCGGAAGCTAAGAGCTTCAAACGATGGGTCACCCATGAAGTAATTCCCTCCATCCGCAAAAACGGCGCCTATTCAGTCCCTGCCCCCTACACCCCCGCCCTGCCTGACGGCGTGACCTTCAGCAGCGCGGTGGGCTTCATGCGGCTGACGCGCCGGGTGA
>CAJTVO010000088.1 GCA_910579485.1 uncultured Oscillospiraceae bacterium
CACGCCGGGACATAAGGCAGGAGGTAAGTAGTCCCGATGTGGTATCCCTGGCATGGCCCCGGCGCAAAGCACCGGAAAGCATTGGTCGTCTCGCTGTAGCTCCCTCTGACCGGCCAGCGCTCCGTCCGTATGTGTTCACAGCCCTCGCAGGTCCGGGAGAAGTCCGCTCCCATGCTCATTGCTTGTCCATTTCCGCCCGCAGGCTCTCTTTGATGTAGCAGTCCAGCCCCATTTCCTCGCACGCGGCCACGGCCTCCCGTCCAAACTTCGCCCAGTCGATGTCCGACGGGTGATAGTTCAGCTTCCCGATTTTCACCCGGTCGATGAAATAGGCGCACCCTTTGATGCAGTCCAGCACCGCCGCCGGGTCAAGGACCGGCTCGAACGATACCCATGTGTTGACGCCCCTGCACTTCACTTTCTCCAGGCTATACAGGCGGTCCGCCGGTTTGACTGCTCCCGGCTCCGCCTCGTCTGCCATAGGCGCGTCGCAGGAGATAGTCACACCGTACCAATCCCCGCCGTCCAGCAGGTCAAAGTCCCGGCTTCCGTCACCCTTGGTCAAAATCTGGACGTGGTTGCCGAACTCTTTCAATGCCTGAATGACTTCCCGCGTGGTGGCCGTGTCGCAGCCGGTGGGATACGGGTCACAGGTGAAGCACAGGTGGACCAGCTTCCCGGTAATCTGCTCCCGCTCCAACTGCCTCCGCAGTTCCGACACAATATCCTTGCGCGGCCCCACGCAGGAGTGAAATACCTCCCGCTCCCGGTGAAGGACCTGGGGCGCAAAACAGTAATAGCAGCGGTGTGGGCATCCGGTGTAGATGTTCACGGCGTAATCGCCGTACTCCGCCGCCGCGCCCTTCGGTTTGTAGATAGGTTTCATGTTCGCCCCTCCTTATACGAACAGCGCAGGCCCGCACCTTGCCGCAATTAGCCCGCCTTGAATCACTTCCAGCCATTCTTTTTTTGTGGCCTTGATGTCTGCGAATACAGTGGCGTTTTCCTCGCACCATTCGGCCAGCTCTTCCGGCGTTTTGAAAACCGGACTGACCGGGGACCCCTCCGTCGTTGTTTCCCAAAGCTGCCAGCCCTCACCCTCCGGCGGGTCTACCTTGAAATACTTCTTCCATTCCGGGCATGGCTCTCCGGGCGCACAGGCATATTCAATCATTGGAATCCCCATGATGCGGGCAAACTCCCGGCACCGCTCACACCCTTCCTCATACTCTTCGTGGCAGAAGGTAATTTGATAGCCGTACCACACCTTTTTCAGTGGATAGTCAAAGTCCAGCGGTACACGTTTGACTTCTCTTCCCACGTTGTCGCCCTCTTTCAAAATAATCTGTAATTCAATGCTTCATCCAGCATGGACCATCGAAAAGTTTTATCATCCGCCGACAGAAAACCTTCGTCCTCCAGCTGGAAGCGCTGGTCAAATTCATGCACTGTGTGTCCGTCCGCATGGAATGACCTTGTGCTGTCTGTGTCCCATTTCAGCATAAGCGCCCAATATTCCGGGTAATTTTTCCGCAAAAGCCTTAGCTGTTGAACACCTTGATAATGGCAAAACCAGCAGCCGCCCCGTTCGCTGCTTATATAAATCGGGGAAACCGGTTGACCTCCAGCGTCCACCCGTCGTCCAGGTGCCGGGCAACCGGACGGCCTACAATAGCAACACCCACGATTTTCTCTCCGTCAGATAGGCCGATAGAAAACTTGTGGCCCACGACAGGTCCGTGGTGCCGGTGGTTCTGCGCCACAAAGGCGTTTGCCTCTTTCAGTGTCATAGGTACAATTTCAAGCATCGTTCTTCGCGTGCTTCTCCCGCTCTGCCGCGTTCAGCCTCTTGACTTCCCCCATCACTTCCTTGTAATTGTCATAGAGTTTTACCGGCTTTCCGATTCTCTCTTTACCTACCATGTCGTGGAAGTCCGCTTGCCGAATCTGCAAGCTGCCGCCGTAATTCCCCGTGCTGTTTGTCTGCTTAAATGTGAGCATTGTGCCGTATTTGTTTGTATCAACCTTTTCCAGCACCCACTTTGCGACAGAGTAAACGGTAGCCTCTCCGACGGTTTCCCTTTCTCTCCAATCCCCCCTGCACCTGGGGCAAATGTACTCGGTGCCCTTAATAGTCACTTTCCCGGTGTTGTCACAGCAGATGCAGGGCGCACGGGTTTCCTTTTTCTTCTCCGATACAGTGTAATACTCTCGGTCCCACAGGATAGGGAACGCCGCCTTTATCCTGATAGACAGACCCAGTACCTCGCCCGGTTTCTCTCCCAGTTTCAGCCACCACAGCGGATTGTTCCGCTTGTCCTGGTGTGGGCAGATTCCGCAGTCGGTTTTTCCGCAAGTGCCGCAGAACGCATTGTGAAATCCATCTTCCCACGGACTATTTATTACCGTCAGGGATTCCAGGAATGCGCCCAGCGCCTCCGGCGTCTCCGTAATTTTCTCAAAATTACTCACGCTTGCTTCGCCTCCTTCTGTTCCGTTTCCCTCTTCGGGCGTCGTCCACGGTTCCGCAAGTTCCTCTGGTACACAGTCTGGCCCCGCTCGGCGCTGTATGCTGGCCGGAAGTTCGCGTCCAGCATCACGCCGCCCTCGCCGTCCGCCTCCTGGCCGCGTTTCAGTTCCGTATATACGGTACACTGGCTGATTTCCAGCTCTGCGGCAATCTTGACCGGGGAAGCGTTGCGCCGCCACATCAATTCAATCTTCCTGCGGTCCTCCAGCGTCAAAGTCCTCACTTAATCACCCCTTTTCCCGTTTCTGCCCCCGTTTGGGTAAAAAAATAATGCAGAAAAAGGTTGAAAAACCTTTTCTGCATTTAATCTACTACTTCAGCGAAACTGATCCGAGAGCCTTTCCAAAAAGGCGTAAAGCATCCTTTTAACGCGCAGACCGCCGCGGGCATAAAGCCCTGCGGCGGTTTGAGCGGTCACTGGGTTCCGGCTGTATTTTCTCTAATATAGCCGGCGCACTTGAGAATCGGTAAAAAGGAGGCGAGGGAAACTGTGGCGTGGCAAGGCGGAGGACGCAGGCGGGCTGACGCCCGCCAAGGACGACAACGCAGTCCACGCCCCATTTTAGCCACCGAACTTTACCGATTTTCGAGTGTGTCGACTATATCTGTTTTCTCCCCACGCAAAGGCAGAAAATACCGCCGCAGGCGTTATGCCTGCGGCGGCGCCGGATCCTTCACGCTGTTACTGTGTATCGCCTGCCAGGTCTTTCAGCATCTGGAGCGTATCGTCTAAATGATTCATATGCCATGCACCGGTCGCTCCTAAAAATGCGCCGACCCCTTTTTTCGGCGACAGCAGACGTATTGTATCCGTATCCGTCGTAATGGAAACCATATAATTGGTTCCTTTCTCTGTAATTTCTACGGATTGGATGGAAGAGTAGGAAAGCTGCAGCGCTACTTTATTTTCCAGCGAATAGTATGCAACAGTCCCGTAAGAAACATTCATATGCATTGGGATCAAAACCAGCTCATTCCTGCACATCTGCAAGATGTAAGGCTCTGAACCAAAGAAATGTGCCAGCTTATCCCCTAAAGTATCATTTGGCGCATATTCCACAAGGATCGCTCTGTTCCCGACAGGCTCTAAGCCTGTTTCTACGAGGTACTTACGCCCAGATTCGTCTAAAGTCATTTTTGCCATTTTTAATATCCTCCCGTTTGTTGTGAAGTGGACGCCCACTTCTTTTCCATACGCAGTATAATCTATATTTTTCTAAATATCAAGTATTTCTTTCTTAAAGGCAGAAAATCAGGCCATGCTCATGCACTGCGTCATGAGCATGGCCTCCTGTGCCGCATCGTGCGGATCATCTGATCTTCCGTAAGACCAGAAGCGCGATATCAGCCGATAAAAGAAACAGGGTATAAACGGTCTGTATGAGATTTGCCAGCCGGACGATATTATCCATCGCCCAGCTAAAGAAATATGGGGCAACATTCAGGAGAACAAACAGCACAACGAAGGCCGCCAGGGAAGCCGTGGCGATCAGCCCCCGTCCCCGTTCGTCCCTTCCCTCCTTGGAAAAATAGAAGAATATAAAAAAGCCCAGAAGCACGAACCCAAGGATCGCGTTCGCCTTCATAAAGACCCTGCTGTCAAATAAAACCGTCAGCCATTCGATCACTGCTGTCCCTCCCTAAAATCAAACAGGTCCTCGATGGTAACATCAAACACCCTCGCTATGCTGTAAGCAAGCAGCATGGATGGATTATAGCGGTTCCGTTCCAGCTGCATGACCGTCTGTCTTGAAACGCCCACCAGGTCGGCAAGCTCCTGCTGCGTCATTCTTTTTGTGGCGCGGTAGACATGGATCTTGCTCTCAAATTGGTACCTGTTCTTGTTCGCCACTTGCTCACCGCCTTTTCCGGTTTTTTATTTCGCACAGGGTCACATCGGCTTCAAATTCTGGTCCAGCCTGTCCGCCATCCAGGCAATGCGCCGTTCCCGTCCGGCGTCCGTCTTTGCGTCAAAGTACGCCCGGGCGTAGGTCTTCTTCACCGACGGAGGCATAGCCTGAAAATTCGTCCACGCGGGCTCACGGCCCTCCAGAAGGGCGGATACGGCGGCGACCTGCTCCTCCGTGACCGCCGCGGGGCCGGGGGCGTACCACTGTCCGTTCCGCTTGGCCTCCTCGATCTTCTGCCGGCCAGGACCGGTCATCAGGCCCCGCTCCTCAAGACGCTGGGCCAGCGCCTTGTTTTTCTCCGACCACCTGCTCTTCTCCCGGCGGGGGGAAAAATATTTCCGGTATGCCGTATCGTCGATGCGCTGCATCTGCCCGTCGATCCATCCAAAGCAGAGGGCTTCCTCCAGCGCCTCCCCCGCCTTGATGGTCTTCGGGCCGCCGGGCTTGCCGAACAGGAGCCACACGCCGCCGCTGGTCAGGCAGTTCTCGTTGAGCCACGCCCGGAAGTCCTCTCTGACGGCAAATTCCATCACTTCACCCATGCTACGGCCCGTCCTCTCCTTCCGGTTTGCTTTATTATACACGCAAACCGGCACTTTGTCAAAGAGCATCTGCATACGCCGCGTACAGGGAGCCTATTTCCGAATGATCTCCAGCGGCCGTCCCTCCCAGCCGCCGTAGAGGGAGAAGCATTCCTCCAACCCCTCGGTAATGGCAGCGGTCCCGTCCTCACCCAGCAGGATGAAGTCGAAATCCGGGTTCCCGCGCCAAAACGCCTCCGCCTTCTCCCGCCCCATGACGAACAGGGCCGTAGACAGGCCGTCCCCCTGGAGCCCGCTGTCCGCCACGATGGTAACGGAGGCCAGCCCGGTCCGGGCGGGACGCCCCGTGGCGGGATCGATGATGTGGATGTAGGTCTCCCCATCCTGCTCAAAGTACCGCTGGTACCCGCCGGAGGTGACCACCGCCTTGTCCACGATCTCCAGCACCCCGGCGTACCCTCCCCCGGGGGCCTGCACCGCCACCCGCCAGGGAGAGCCGTCAGGCTTGGTCCCCAGTGCCTGGACATTGCCCCCCAGCTCCATGATGGCGGAGGAGACTCCCGCCTCCCGGAAGAGGGCCGTCAGCCGGTCCCCGGTCCATCCCTTGCCGACGGACCCCAGGTCCAGCTCCACTCCCTCCGGAAGCGCGAGCCGGTCCCCGTCCAGGGCGACCCGTCCATAGCCAACGCGCTCCACCAGGGCGGACAGCTCCGCCTCCTCCGGCACCCGGTACTCTCCGGTGGTGAACCCCCAGGCCCGGACCGCCGGGTAGACGGTGACGTCCAGCGCCCCCCCGGTCTCCCGGCAGAGCTCCAGGGCCTTCTCCAGCAGTTCCCGGACCGGTTCCGACAGGGATACGGCCCCGCCGTGGTTCGCCTGATAGATCTCGCTGCCGGGATCGGTGACGGAGAGGAGCCCCTCCAGCCGCCTGATCTCCCCGGCGGCCTCCTCCAGCAGGGCCTCACCCGCGGCGGGAGACTGCGCATAGACCGACAGCGTCATAAAGGTATCCATGGCCATCAGCTCCCTCCGGCAGGGCTCGGATACGGAGCATCCGGTCAGGAGCAGCAGGAGGACGATACACAACAGGGACAGGCGGCGCATAGGCGGACTCCTCTCTTTTTCCGGCGGCGTCAAGAAAACGCTTGACAAATCCGGGAAATGGTTTACAATGGGAGCGACATGTGTCAAGACACATTGTTAGACTAGAAAGCGGGTACATCGATATGAAAAAGATAAGCGCGTTTCTCAAACGCAAGAACATCGTCCTCTCCGCCAAGCGGTATGGCATCGACGCACTGGGGGCCATGGCCCAGGGACTGTTCTGCTCCCTGCTGATCGGCACCATCGTCAAGACCCTGGGGGAGCAGACCGGCCTGTCCTTCCTAGTGGACGTGGGGACCTACGCCTCTGCCATGAGCGGCGCGGCCATGGCAGTCGCCATCGGCTTCGCCCTGCAGGCCCCGCCGCTGGTACTGTTCTCCCTGGCCACGGTGGGCTACGCCGCCAACGCCCTGGGGAGCACCAGCCTCATCCCGAACCAGGCCGGCGCCGGGGGACCGCTGGCGGTGCTGTTCATCGCCATCATCGCCGCCGAGTGCGGCAAGGCGGTCTCCAAAGAGACCCGGGTGGACATCCTGGTAACGCCTCTGGTGACCATCCTGGTGGGCGTGGGCCTCTCGGCCTGGTGGGCACCGGCCATCGGCACCGCCGCCACGGCGGTCGGGAACATCATCATGTGGGCCACCGATCTCCAGCCGTTCCTCATGGGGATCGTCGTCAGCGTAGTCATCGGCATGGCGCTGACGCTGCCGATCTCCTCGGCGGCCATCTGCGCGGCCTTCGGCCTCACCGGTCTGGCGGGAGGCGCGGCGGTGGCGGGATGCTGTGCCAATATGGTGGGCTTCGCGGTACTGTCCTTCCGGGAGAACAGATGGGGCGGCTTGGTAAGCCAGGGGCTGGGGACTTCCATGCTGCAAATGGGCAACATCGTGAAGAATCCCCGGATCTGGCTCCCGGCCATCCTGACCTCCGCCGTCACCGGCCCCATCGCCACGTGCATCTTCCGGCTGGAGATGAACGGCGCGCCGGTGTCCTCCGGTATGGGGACCTGCGGCCTGGTGGGGCAGATCGGCGTGTGGACGGGGTGGCTGGCCCCCAGCGAACGGGCGGTGTCCAACGGCGCAGCGGCCATCACACCGGGCGTCATGGAGTGGCTGGGATTGATCCTGATCTCCTTCGTACTGCCCGCCGTGCTGTGCTGGGCCTTCGGCAGGTTCTTCCGGAAGATCGGATGGATCCGGGAAGGCGACCTAACGCTGGCAGATTAAAAAACTAAAAGTTTCGTCCACCTTTACAAAGGTGGCGGAGTCCAGAGGCAGAGCCTCTGGCCGCACTCCTCAGAGTGCGGAACACTCCAAAGCCGCGCCCAAAAATATCTAACAAAGAGCAAAATCCCAAACACGCGCGGCTTCAGCGCGTCATTCGCCGCTGCGCGGCGAACAGCGCCGGGAGTTCCCGTCAATAGAAGACAGCAGTATTATCACCGTAAAGCGGCCCGGAGTGAGTACTCCGGGCCCTTTTTCCGCCCTCAGCGGATGGCCTGCAGCCCCTCCACGGCCTCCCGGACGCGCTCCAGCAGCGCATCCGGCAGCGGAAGCCGCTCCATTTCGATGCCGCCGTCTACCAGCCGGTTTCGGATGCCGAAGTAGACGCCGTCCATAAAGACGGAGGAGTGGTGCCACTCCCCCCGGAGGCAGGCCAGCAGGCTCAGCGCCCCGGAGGACAGGGCAGGCGCGGCATAGGGCTTGAACCCCAGCGCCCGCATGTCCAGATTGGCGCGCTTGACCTTCTCGGTGAGCTCCCGGGAGAGGGCGTCGTCATAACGGTCAATGGAGTTGGCCAGTACCAGCCCCTCCCCGTGGGGCCCGAAGGCCCGTCCCTCCGTAAGGTAGGCGGCGAACCGCGCGTCCCGGGCGGCGTAGTACCGGGCCCTGGCGTCCATCACCCCCAGCCCGAAGCCCCGGATCTGCCCGGCGGACAGCCCGCCCTCCAACAGGGCCGCCCGGCACAGAGGGTCCACCGGATCGCTGACCACGCAGAACATGCCCCGGAATCCCCGCTCTCCCGCCATGCGGGCATAGGAGGCCGCCAGCGGCCGGTTCAGCTCATACTGCGCCATGCGCACGTCCCCGCTCTTTACCGCCGTGTCCGGCACGAACCGGGAGGCGCAGAAGAGGAACACGTCGCAGTCCAGAACGTCATCCACATCCACGATCTCGACCGCGGGGAACCGCCCCTCCCCCACCGCGTTGACCTGATTCAGCTCAAACTCCCACCGCTGGGGCACGTTCTCCCGCAGGTCGCAGATGCCCAGGGTGGAGATCACGTCCCCGCCCAGCAGCCGCAGTCCCAGGGCCAGCGTGCTGCCCACGTCCCCCAGGGCCAGCAGATGGACCCGGCAGGGACGGGGGATGACCGGCGGCGCGGCGGAGAAGGGGTGCCGGTCACAGTTGACAAAGCTATGAGAAGGAAAGTATTCCATGATCATCCTCCGATCACGATCTTAAAATTTGCCTGGAGCCGCCGGAGCATTTCAATGTCGTTGTCCAGATACGCGGAGGCGGCCCGGTTGAGGTCGTAGGACATGCAGCTCCCCTTGTCCGGGCAGAGGGGCAGGATCACCGCCTCCCCCAGGCGGCTGAGGGTCAGGTTCCGGGCGTAGAGCGCCCGGTACTCCGTCTCCAGCGTGAGCAGGATGTCCCGGGCGTTCTCCAGACAGACCAGGCTCAGCCGGTACGTGGAGCCGTCGGCGCAGTCCTCGCTGAGGTCGGGAGAGGCGTAGGGGAAGATCCGGTTCACTGCCGGATGGAGCCCCCCGGCCATGGGCTCGGACCGGCGGACAGTGTCGCCGCCGATGAATGGATACAGCGTGGACTCCACGAAACGCAGCCGGAGGTTGGGCAGATAGTAGATGCCGTCCACCGGATATCCCAGCTGCTCCATGGTATCCCGGCCCATGCCGGTGAGGTAGCCCACCAGTACCTGGCGCACCTGGGTCCCGGCCTCCGCCAGCAGGGGGGCGATGGCCCGGATGCGCTTGCCGTCGTGGAGCATGTCGTCCACCAGGATCACCGGCCGGCCGAAGGCATGGATGGTCCGCACCTGATCCGCCAGGGGGGAGTAGTTGGGGTAGGCCTCCACGGAGAAGCTGGAGAGGTCCGGCTCGTAGACCTTGTCGGTGTGGAGGGTCTTGGTGACGGTGTTGGGCACCGCCACCCCCCGGAGGATCTTCCCGAAAGGCACGCAAATGCACTCCCCCAGCACCCTGGGCTCCACCGGATGGGGGGGCACGCCGTTACAGGCGGCGATCCTCCGGAGCAGCCGCTGGTAGACCAGCCCCGCCGACATGGACAGCACCAGACACCCCGGGTACATCTCCGTCAAGGCCCGCTGGAGCCGCCGGTGGGCGGCGGAGACGGCGGCGAGCACCCGGGGGTTGGCCCTCAGGGGGGCCTTGATGGTGGTCTCGATGTTCCGGGTGAGCACGATGGGCCGCCGCATGTCCACCGTGAGCAGCTCCTGCCCGTGGTCCGTGATGGGCGCGGTCACGAAGCCCTGGAGCGTCAGTATCTCCCGGACGTAGGCCACCGTGGCCTCCACCGGGCAGAAGAGGGCGAAGGTGAACTCCTGCCGCAGGGCCAGCGTCAGGACCTCCGTCAGCAGCAGCTGGCACAGGTCCAGCTGCGCGGGTCCCTTGGGCACGTAGATGCCGCTGATGACCAGCACCCGCCCTCCGGTCTCCTGCCGGACGAAGGCGGACAGCCGCGCGTTCCCCAGCCGGGAGAAGAGCTGCTTGGACTCCAGGCAGCGGAAGCTGGCAAATCCCAGCGCCGTCCCGCCCCGGCGGAGGATGCACAGATGGTCCCCAAACCGCTTCAGCGCGCCCCAAAGGGCCTCCGGCTCCGGATGGGCGGCCAGGACCGTGGAGCGCAGGGCTTCCTCCGTCTCCTGATCCAGCTCCAGGCACTGCTGGAGATCCAGCTCCTCCAGCCGCAGCAGCGGCTTGTCCTGGGGCTCCCGAAGGTAGAGGCCGTGGAGGTAGATGAACTCCTGGGCCACCGGATCGACGAGATTGCTGACATCCCGCCCCTGGTCGATGGCCTCCCGGATCCGCGTGGAGCTGATCTCCTCCAGATGGGTGGGCAGATGGAGCTCCACCACCCGCCCGGTAATGGCACTGTAGTCATGGGGGTCCCGCCCCCCCTGGTCCCGCCGGAAGATGATGTGGTCGAAGCCGTGGATGGAGTTCTCCCGGGGCTCCGCCCGATAGCAGGAGGCCCCGGCCACCACGTCGCTGCCCGCCACGATGGCCACCTCCCGCCCCGGAAAGAGGGCCCGCAGCGCCGCCAGATCCTCCGGATTGGCAATGTTCACCGGGAAATTCTCCGGGAAGATGGACACGTGGAACTCGTCCGCCGTGGACAGGGAAGCCAGCCGCCGCCGGACGCGGTGGGGCTGGGTCTTCTTGGACCAGGAAAATTCGTCGATGGCCAGCAGCACCTCGTACCCCAGGTCCCGGATGGCCCGGACGATGCCCTTGTGGGACAGGGTGAAGGGGTCGAAGGTGCCGGGGAAGAACGCCACCGGCCGGGGCGTCTCGAACCGGAAGCCCCCCCGGAGCAGCTCCTGCTCCGTGAGGAACCGGTACAGCCGCCCCAGCATGGCGGCGCGGTAGTAGAAGGTGAGCTCGTCCCCCTGCTCCTGCTGGAGGAGGGACAGGAGCCTCTTCTGGGTCAGCAGGAAGGCCCGGCGCTTCTCGTGGACCCCCAGCACCTCCGAGCCGAACACATGGCGGCCCAGGACAAACAGCGCCTCCTGCCGCACCTGGGGCCGGAAGCCCGCCAGTCCCCGGAGGAGCAGTCCCAGCAGGCGTTCCCTGCGGCGGCGGTAGGCCGCGTCTCCCTCCGGGAAGCGGACCCGGTAGGTGTCGTATTCCTCGTAGATAACGCCCACGGCGTCCAGCGCCGCGGAGGCCACCCGGGCGTTGGAGGCGCACAGGGACTCCTCCAGCTCGCTGAGGACCTCCTCCAACTGTACCGGCGGCAGCCACAGGCAGAACCGCCCCAGATAGCCGGGGATGTACTTGGCGAACTCCTGCTGCCCGATCTCCAGCCCCCGGCACAGCTCCACCGCCACCTCGTTGCGCTCCTCCGCCGAGAGCAGCGGGGCCATGGACAGCAGCGCGGCCCCCGCCGCGTGGCGGACCGTGACCCGGTCGCTGACCTTCACCAGGTTGGTGAGATGGGTAGCGATGTGGAGCAGGCTCCCGTCTCCCTCCCGGGCCAGCCGGGTGAGCAGCCGGATGTTGACCTCCTTGAGGATCCACGGCGTGGCGGCCTTCAGGTTATCCAGAAAGATCTCGGATACCGCCTCCCGGGGCAGGGCGGGGGGCTTCCCCCGTCCGGTGATCTCCCCCATGGCCTCCTCCCGCAGCAGCGCCAGGGAGGGGCATCCGGCGCAGTCCACCTCCCGCAAGGCCCCCAGCAGCACATCCTGGGTGGAGATAGCGGGACGGAGATAATCCAGCAGCAGCACCGCCGCCGTGCGCACCGTCACGTCCTTCCGGGAGGACAGCGCCTGGGCGAAGAAGAGGAGGTCGTACCGCTGCCGGTCCGCCAGGACCTCCACCGGCAGCGCCGTGGCCGTCTCCAGCAGCTGGAAGGCGGTCTCGTCCTCCAGCCGCTCCGGACGGCGGTAGTATCGGAGAAATTCCTGCAAAAACAGCCCCCGCCGGTCCGCCGGGCATTTTTCCAGCACGGAGTTGACCACCATCTTCAGCGTAAAGCCGATCCACCGCCGGTGCTGGGCCATGAGCTTCCGGTCCGGCCGGATGAGCTTGGCCAGATAGAGCCGCCATTGGACCAGACCGGCCTCCTCCCGCCCGTCGGGAGCGCAGCCGTCCGGGGACTCCTTGACGTAGCCCGCGTGGAACCGGGCGATGATCTCCCCCATGAGGGCGGCGGACTGCCGGCGGATGTCCCCCTCCCGGTGCATCAATAATTCGTAGAGGAACGCCAGGGTCTGCACCTTCTGGGCATAGCCCAGGTAGACGGAGTAGGACTCCAGCACCCCCAGACAGGCCCGCAGCCGCCGCCAGTCCGTCTCCCCCCTGGCCTGCTCCAGCAGTCCCGCGAAGCTCCGCTGCCCGGTGAGGCGGCTCATCAGGGCCACATTGTGCTCCACTCCCAGCATCCGCAGGGCCTCCATGGCCTGGGCGGGCTCCATCAGGGCGGCGTCCGGCTGGGGGAGCGGGGCGCCGGCCCGTCCGGAGAGGGTCACGTCTACCCCCATGCGCACCATGTAGCGCTCAAAATCCCGCAGCTTGGTGTAGACGAAGGTATACCTGGTCCGCTTCTCGTTGGTCACGTTGTCCAGCTTGTGTAGGATGACGTCAAAGGCGTCCGTCAGCGTAGAGATCCTGGTGACCTCCCTCCCGTCGCTCCCCCTGTCCTGCTTCACCCGGAAGTCGGCGTAAATAAGGGCCAGGCTCTCGGCGGACAGATAATCCAGCTCCAGGTCCCAAACGGAGTGATTGGCGGCCACATAGCCCACGTCTTCCATGTGCCTGCTCCGGAACCACAGGTCTGTGTAATAGTAGTGGAGGTAGGGCACCCGCTCCCCGGGGCGGCACCCGAACTTGCCGATATCGTGCCCCGCCGCCGCTGCGGATACCAGCGGCAGGTCGATGGGCACCCCCGCCCGCTTCAGATCACGGGCCACGCTGACAGCCACGTGGTGGACCCCCGCGATATGCTCCAGCGTCCGCCAGGGCGTGACCTCCAGCCCCAGCCGCATGAGCTCGTAGACGTACTCCTTCCGGCAGGCCCGCAGAAACAGCCGGTAGCCGTCCTGATGGGCGCTTCCCTCCAGATCCTCCTCCTGCAGCAGGTCCAGATCCCACATGGGGTCCATGGGCAGCACGGCCCGCTCGGCATCGAAGAGCACCTGCAGCAGCGCGAGGAAAAAGGACGCCCCCGCTCCATAGACCTCCCGCCCCGGGTCGGGAAACTGCTCCGGGAACAGCCCGCCCCGGGCGAAGCCATAGGCGTAGGCCAGCCACCCTTCCTCCGGGCGGGGTGAGAGCTGTTCCAGTTCCTCCCGGCACAGAGAGAGCACGGCGGCGCAGGACAGCCGCGTGCCGTCGAAGAGCAGCGCGAAGCGCTGGAGAAGATCCTCCTCCTCCAGCCACCGGCGCACCAGGGCGCGGTGGGGGGCCAGATATTTGGCGGCGGGCTGGGCGGCAGTCCGGCGGAGCAGGCTGCCGGTCATCTGCCGGATGTGTTTTTTGTTCATGGCGGCGACCTCCTGGGCGCATAGGTTCTCGTGTACCCCCATTATGCACCAAACCGGAGCGATACGCAAGGTGTTTTTCCGCCGGAGGACCGCAGGTCCTTAAGAAATCTTAATAAAACCCACCAGGATTTTCCCTTGCATTTGCCGCGCCGGCGTGGGATAATAAAGATATCAAAAAAAGATAGGAGGGTGTTCCCTTGGCGGAGAGTTTTCAGGAAATGACGGCGGACATTTTGTCCCATCCACTCTTCATACGGCTGCGCAGCTATCCCCACCACGGCGGGGAGAACTCCTTGTATATCCACTCCGTGGACACGGCCAAGTGCGCCTACCGTCTGGCCCGCCGGTTCCACCTGAAGGAGGACCGCGTGCGCGCCCTGACCCGCGCGGCGCTGCTCCACGACTTTTTCGGCTATGACTGGCAGAGCGAGCAGCACAAGCGGTACATGGACCGGTATTCCGGCTGGAATCGGGTGCGGCATATGCACGCCTTCATCCACGGATCCCACGCGGCCCATCGCGCGGGGCGGATGTTCGATCTGGACCAGCGGCAGCGGGACGCCATCGCCAGCCACATGTTTCCTTTGGCCTCCTGGCCCAAGAGCTCGGAGGCATGGCTGCTGACCCTGGCGGACAAGGTGGTGGCTTCCCGGGAGGTAAGCGAAACAGTAGGCTGGCACGTCAAGGGTTGGTGCAGAAAGCTGGCGCCCGCCCGGACGCGGCGGCCGTCATAAACGGAAGTCCTCCCGGCCGGGAGGACTTCCGTTTACCGGCGGCCCCTGTGGGCCGCCGCCGCTTCTTATCTATTATATAGATTTGCCCCTCGCCGGGGCGGGGACAGGGGCGTACTTTTCGTATGAACGAAAAGTACCAAAAGGTCACTTAGGAAACTACGTTTCCTAAGGACCTTCCTTCACTACGAGGGGTGATTAGTTATGCTACGACCTTCGGATTCCCGGTCTATCGTCCGTACACTGGGCCGATGCCAGTGCTTACTTCTGCGCACAGTCCTATCGAGGGACGTCATTGTCGGCTACGCCGCCAACGACCGTCCCGGCAGCCTGCGGCTGCCCGGTTGCCTCGCGGCACTCGGCACG
>CAJTVO010000089.1 GCA_910579485.1 uncultured Oscillospiraceae bacterium
TGCCCTTGAAGCAGATGCTGGCTTTCCACTTGTTTGCGCTTGGGTGCCAATCCACGCCGGTCACGCCGCTGGTGTTGTTGCGCCGCACCGTATCCGACTGGATCATCTCCACGCAGGTACCCTCCACGTAGGTCAGGCTGGCACGTCCGGCCACGTTGGGCGGCTTGCCGAAGTTCTCATTGTCACATCCGCAGGAGGTCCGGTGCCCGTCCCGCAGGCGCTTGGTGATCACCACTGTCTCCTGCCCGCAGTCGCACCGGCACAGCCACGCGGTACAGCCTCCGATATTCTCCGCCGGAGCCAGCGCGGTCAGTTTTCCGAACCTCTGGCCCGTCAGATCAAGCTTTTTATTCGAATGACGCATGACTTTTGGAACCTCCTTGTGACAAAATTTTTATTTTGTCACAAGGCGCCGGGTTTTTTGATAATGTAAAGAAGAAGTAAGGCAAAAAAAGCGCGCAAAATCTAAGGGCTGCGAAAAAAAGTTTTTGCAGTCCCAGGATTTTTGCGCGTTATTCGTTAATTCGCTGATTTTTGGGGAACTATCTTCCCTTATGAGATGATTGTGCTATAATAAATTTAAAAAAGATATGTAGGAAAAGGACAAAATAAAAATTTTGTCAACATGACCAAGCTATGTGACCAACCCCAGCCGTTCCAGCTGTTTTGCGTGTTCCGCGCCGGTGGTCATCAAATAGATCCGCGTGGTATTGATGGAGGAGTGCCCCAGAACGTCCGCCAGCTTCACGATGTCCCGGCAGGCCTTATAGAAAACAGTGGCGAACAGGTGCCGGAGGTTGTGGGGGAAGACCTTGGACGGCTCCACCCCGGCTTTTGCGCACAGCGCCTTCATTTCCCGCCAGATCTGGCGGCGGGAGAGCGGGTGTCCGTTTCTGGTGAGGAAGATCTCGCCGGAGACGGTCTTGTTTTTTCTGGCGTACTTTTCCAGCTTCCGGCAGAGCTTCGCCGGGAGCAGGATGGTCCGGACCTTCCCCTTCAGGCTGACCTCCGCCCGGCCAAGCCGCGCCGCCTCGACGGTGATATACCGCACCTCCGAGACCCGGATGCCGGTGGCGCAGATGGTCTCCATCAGCAGGCCCAGGCGCTCCCGGCCTTCCGCCGCCGCGGCGTCCAGGAGCTTCCGGTATTCCGACTGGGTGAGCTCCCTGCTCTGCTCCCGGAAAGCCCTGCGCTGGACCCGGAGGAACTTGACCTTGCAGTCCTCCCGGCCAAGGAATTTCAGAAGGCGGTTGAGGGCGGAGAGCATGGAGTTAACGGTGGCGGCGGCGCAGCCCTTTTGGACCAGGTGGTCCCGCCACCGGACGGCGGCCCCTTGGTCCAGCTCCCGGCTTCCCAGCCAGGCGGCGAAGGCGGATGCGTCGTGGAGGTATTTGCCGACGGTGCCCGGGGAACGGTCCTCGATCTCTAAGTGCTGGGCAAAGGCGCTCAACTCGCGCTGCAGAATGGGCATGAAGAACCCTCCTTTGTGTGATGCTCATATTGTCACACAAAAGGAGGGGAAAGTTGCATATTCAGATGGAACGTTTTAAAAAATTTTACAGCGCGGGGAGAGGGTCATTCTTCTTTGGACTTCTCGAACTGCTCCAGGAAGGGCAAGTACAGCTCCTCCTCCGCCCGCTTCCGGGCCTGGACGGCTTCGCTGAGCTCCTTGTAGCTGCCCAGGTAGTGGCGGGTGCCTTTGAAGCAGATCGAGGCCTGCCAGCGCTGCTTCCGGGCCACCCAGTTCACGCCGGGCACGCCGCTGGTGTTGTTGCACCGCACGGTACCGGCCCGGATCATCTCCACGCAGGTCCCGTCCACATAGGTCAGGCTGGCCCGCCCGATCTCGGAGGGGGGCTTGCCGTAGAGGTCGTTGTCGCAGCCGCAGGAAGTGCGCAACCCGTTGCGCAGGCGGGCGGTGGTGACCACCGTCTCCTGCCCGCAATCACAGCGGCACAGCCACGCCGTGCGTTTTCTGATGTTTTCGGCCGGGGCCAGTACGGTCAATTTTCCGAATCGCTGTCCGGTCAGGTCCAGTCTTTTCCTTGAGTGGCTCACAGATTTTTACTCCCTTATGGATCGATTGATGTTGGTCGTGTTTCGGTAAAAAAAGATAAAAATACCCTCTTTTGTGCGCTGCCGGCAGTTTCACACAAAAGAGGGAGGGGCGCATGGAGATGGAAACTTTCGGGGAAACTTGCAATATAGAGGAGGGCGCCGTCAGTCCTGCTTCCGCTGCTGGCGCTGCAGCTGGAAGATGAAGCTCCGCAGGGCGGCTTCGTGCTTGGAGAGCATGTTGATGAACTTACAGCCGTAGCCGTAATGGATCTGGTGGTTGCTGCTGAGGGCCGCGTTGTCCCGGCGGAGGACCTGGGCGCTGAGGGTCACGTTCTCGCGGTCGATCTGGAAGTCGAACCAGACCCGGCGCCCCTTGTCCATCATGAGCGGGGCCCGGAGATACACGCCTCCGGCGCTGATGTTGACGATGGTGGAGGGCACGCCGGCCTCCGGCATACGGGAGGTGTCCCCGGGTTGGTAGACGGCGTGGAGCATGACGGTCATGTCCAGCGGGACCTTCACGTCCTGGCGGCGCTGCTCCTGGTTGAGCTGCTCCAGGATCTCGCACCGGAGGGAGGACAGCTCGCCCCCCGGCAGGGGGAAGGAGGCGGAGAGGCGGCACCGGCAGGTGACGCGACCCAGCACGGGGTCGTAAAATACCACCCGGTAAAGGGCGTTCGGCTTATAGGACGCAGCCCGGGGGATGACCAGCAGGACCTCGCCGGAGTGTCCTACGCTGACGCGGGCTTGGCAGATCAGGGCGCCCGTTTTCTCAATGATATCCCCTTTTTTGCACTTTTCAAACATAGGCAGATCAAATCCCCCATTATTCTGCGCGGACGCCGGGCGTCCGCACGGTATTCGTTCTCCCTATTATATCGGAAACGGCGGCGGCTTGCAATGGCATTTTGAAAAATCTTTCTCTTTTTTCGACAGGCCGCCGGAGACGGGGGCGGGGGGCTCCATGATTTTGCAAAAATTTTCGTGGACTGCGTTATTTTTTTTGTTTCCGGACCGATAAAAATAGTACAAAGACGTCTATGCCGGATGTGTGGCCTGGGGGCCGGCCGGTCTGGCCGGCACAAAATTGGGAGGTCAACCATGATGCAGATCAAAGGGACAGAGGGCTTCGCGCCCATTCAAACCAGCGCCGCCCGCCGCTCATCCGGCACAGCCCGGACGGCGGCGCAGGACGGCTACTATGACCACTTTACCGTCTCCTCGCCCGGGGCGCAGGACCGGAACAGCTTCCGGGAGATGGTGGCCAGCCTGTCTTACCAGGTGCGCACCTATAACACTACCGGCAAGATCCAGGAGCTGCGCCGCCAGGTGAGCGCCGGGGAGTACCAGGTGGAGCCCCGGGAGACCGCCGCCAGGATGCTCCTGCTTATGGAGGAGGGCGAATGATGGATATGGCTTTATGGCAGGAGTACCTGAAGATTCTGGATAACCTGGGCGGCACCCTGGAGAAGCTGACGGAGATCGAGCGGACCAAGACCGCCGCCGTTGGCCGGGGGGACCTGGAGGGCGTGGAGGCCTGCATGAAGCAGGAGCAGGTCATCAGCCTCTCCCTGCGGGGCATGGACCAGAAGCGGGAAAAGCTGCTGGCCCAGCTGGGACTGTCCGGCGTGCCCCTCCGGGAGCTGGAGGAGCGGGGGCCCAGGGAGGCCCATATGGAGACCCGGCGCGCGGTGGAGTCCCTCCGCCGGAAGTACGAGGTCTTCCAGTCCGCCTCCGAGGTGGCCCGGAATACGCTGGAGTGCAACCTGCACGCCATCGAGCGGATACAGCGGGCTCAGGACGCCCCGCCCGAGGAAGAGCACCCCAGATTGGCGGACTTCCGGGTTTAAGAACAGACAAAAACTTGTGCATTTGAGATAAAGGAGAAGCTGAAATATGGCTGTTATCGGCACTTTTGGTCAATTTACTACCGCGCGTCTGGCGATCTACGCATCCCAGGCGTCGCTGAGCGTTACCGGCAACAACATCGCCAACATCAACACTACCGGCTACACCCGCCAGCGGATGGACCTGGTGAGCCTCTACTCCACCGGGCAGGGCAAGTATGCCAACATCTTCAATACCAACGTGGGCTACGGCGTCCTCACCCGGGGCGCCACCCAGCTGCGGGACCCCTATCTGGACATCCGGTACCGCAACGAGAACTCCAAGCTGGGGGCCAACGACGAGAAGCTCAACTCCCTCCTTCAGATCGGCAACATCCTCGACGAGGTGGGAAAGGGAGAGGACGGCTTCGGCGTCATTGAGGCACAGTTCGAAAAGTTTATGGAGGCCCTCCAGAATAATAACACCAATATCGGCTCCGAGGAGTATGATAAGCTGGTGCGCTCCGCCGCCAGCATTTTGACCACCTACTTCAACAAGGCCGCCGATGATCTGGCGGATATCAAGGAGAACAAGGTCAATGAGCTGAAGGAGTCCGTCTCCGACGTCAACAAGCTGCTGACGGAGATCAGGGACCTGAACGTACAGATCCGCACCCAGAACATTTACGGCGACAAGGCCCTGGAGCTGCGGGACGCCCGGAACCTGGCCCTGGATAAGCTGTCCGGGTATATGAACATCGAAGTGACCTACTCCATGGAGCGCATCGACCAGTTCTCCGAGGTGGAGAAGCTCACCGTTTCCATCGCGGGCAGCAAGGGCCCCGACGGAAAGCCCATCAAGCTGGTGGACGGCATCTACGGCGGACAGATCGAAATGCCGGAGAAAATGCCGGTGCTGAATGAAAAGGCAAATCAGCAGGCGATCCTGGATGCAATGCAGGCAGCAAGAGATGCGGCAATGAAGTTGACTGACGATGAAGTCAAGCAGAGAGCTCCCGCCGGTTGGGATGCCGGACTTGCGGATGCGATTCAAAAGGCACAGGAGAAGGCAGTAAAGAAGGTGCTGGATAAATATGGTCTGGCAACGGAGGCGGACGCCAATAATATTGCTGATCCTACAGAAAAAGCAAATGCTTTAGCCGAAATCGCGCAAGCGAAGAAAGACGGGGAGAAAAAGGCAACCGACAGCGTGCTGAATAATTTGCGGGAAAAGTTTGCTGAGGAAGATGCGGCTGCCGCAAAGGTAACCGCGACGCAGCAATCCGGAAAATATTTGCTGGAGAATGGCGACGCCACTGATGATCTGGAGTTGGCTCTGGCCAATCCCAACGCTCAATTCAACTTCGACCCGAAGGACCCCACCAAGGCAGACAGCCTGTACCTTATGCAGCTGGGGAAGTTGGTGGACCAGCAGGGCCGGGTGATGGAGGAAAAGGGGAATCCCAGCGGAAAGAGCGAGATCATCGCCTTTACGGACACCACCTTCTGCGGCAGCTATACCAACCCCGACGGCACCGTCCACGCCACCACGGCCCTGGGCAGCATCCAAGCCATCCGTGAGATGCTGACCCGCGAGGGCGAGTACTGCTCGCAGGAAGACCTGGACCGCGACGCCAATGCAAACATCAAGCGTGGCATCCCCTACTACGAGCGGGCCCTGGATAACCTGGCCAAGGAGTTCGCCAAGGTCTTTAACGAGATGAACCAGATTTCCTTGGATGTGGTGTATGACATGAATACCCCCCCTGTGGGTAAGGACGGAAAGCCGATTCTGGACGCAGATGGAAACCAAGTGACTGTCGCGTGGGCCGATATCACAGAGGTAGTGGAAAACAGCAAGGGTGAGAAGGTGACTGTGTTCAAGCAGCAGCCTGAGACGGAGGAACAGGCCGCACTGATCGACCTGGTGCGGTCCCAGGCCGTCAAAGCGCCGGGGTACAGCTTCTATGACGGCGGCGTCCTGCTCAGTAACCGGGGCGACAACAACGACCCCACGGGGATCACCGCCGCCAATATCTCCATCTCCGACGCCTGGGGCAACCATACCGTGCGGATGCTGCAAACCAAGCAGAAAAGCGAGGTCAAGGAGGACGGCACCGAGGTCAGCCATACCACCGAGAGAGACAATATTATCGATATGATCGCGGAGTTTACAAAGAAAAGGGACTTTATCGCCAAGGATGTCCAGGATGACGCCCACGCCATACTGCCCGTGTTCCACGGGTCCTTCCAGGAGGTGTTTACCGCGATCTCCGGCGTGCTGGGCGACGATGCCCAGGCTACCAATGGGAAGGCGGAGAACTACGCCCTCTCCACCTTGGACCTGGAGAACAGCAGGCAGAGCATTTCCGGCGTGGACCTCAACGACGAGGCCACCAGCATGATGCAGTTCAGCAAGTCCTACTCTGCGGCCTGCCGCCTGCTGACCACCATTGATTCCATGCTGGATACGCTCATTAACGGCACCGCCCGGTGATGATTGGACTGAAGGAGGATTTTTGATATGCGTATGCGCATTACCACCGGTATGGCGATGAACACCTACCGCTATAATCTGCAGAAGTCGACACAAAACAGAGACGATTCCATGAACAAGGTGCTCAGCCACCGGAAGTTCAACAGCTTTGCAGAAGACCCTGCCTCCGCCATCCAGGCGTGGCGTATCAGGCGGTCTATGGTCAACACCGCCTGCTATGCCAAGAATAATCAGGATACGCTGACCCGGTTCGATATCGCCTACGCCACCATGGCGGCCGTTACCCATGAGCTGACGGACCTGGATGGCCGCAGCGCCGATATCTATGCCGCCAACGACCCCACCGCCTCCGGGCGCAATGAGCTGGGCAAGGTGCTCAGCGAGACCGCCGAGTCCGTGATCCACGCCATGAACGGCGCGAAGTCCGGATCGGACTTCGTCTTCTCTGGAGACGATGAGCTGAACGCGCCCTTTACCTGGAACGCGGACCGGACCATTCTCTATTACCGCGGGGTCAATGTCAACGCGGGCAGCGTGAAAAGTCCGGCGGAGGCTCCCGAGTGGGCGCCGAAGGATGCGAATGGCAAGGCTGCGCTAAATACGGATAATGCTACGCTGGCGGAGGCTTTCCGGGACAGCATCCCGACCGAGACCGAGGCCGATATCGAGTGGGCGGCGTATTATAAGGACCCGAATGTTACCACCAAGCCTACCAGCCAGGCCCCGGACTGGGTGCCGAAGGACGCGAACGGGGACCCTGTGGGGAAAACAGATGCGGATCTGGCGCAGGCGTACAAGGACAGCCTGCCGGCGAAAGGCAGCGCGGAATACGAGCAGTTGAGCAGCGCCGAAAAGGCGTGGGTCAATTATTACAAGAATGATCCCGCTGGTTCTCAGAGACCGGACACCGAGCCGGGGTGGGCGACTGCTGCCGCCAAGGACGATTTTGACGTACCGGAGGGCTCCAGCAAAAAGCTGGAGGACCCGAACGCCACCGAGCTCGACAAGGCCTGGGCCGAGTACTACCTGGATCAGGGCGACGCCAAGCAGCTCAAGAAAATGTCCGAGGAGGAGGCCCCCATCGATTTGGGTATGGGCCTGCTGCGGGACGATGATGGAAACCTGATTCAGGGCACATACTACAGCAGGGCCCTCCCCGGCATCAATATGCTGGGCTTCGGTATAGACGATGACGGAGACCCGAAAAACGTGTGCATGATCATGAAGCAGCTCGGCGAAATCTATAGCCGGTGTGATAAGGACACGGGCAAATACGCCAGCGACCAGGACTATGAGGACGCCATGCGCCTGATGAATAAGCTCAAGGACGCCCAGGGGGCCGCCTCCGGCAAGTATGTGGATATCAGCGCGGAAGCCTCCTTCCTCAAGCAGAATCAGGAGCGGCTGGATCTGCAGGTCAATTACCTCAACGAGCAGCGCGCTTCCGTCGAAGACGTGGACCTTGCGGACGCCATCCAACAGTTCTCCTGGGACTACTACTGCTACAGCGCGGCGCTGAAGGTGGGCACGCAGCTCCTCAGCCAGTCGCTGATCGATTACATGAGCTGATCTCTTAATTTTCTTATTTCTGGTGTGTTACGGCAAGGAAGCCGCTAAAATAGAGCAGAAGGGAGCGCGCACCGAACAATGAAACCGTTGATTGAGATCACCACCGTACCTATTCAGATCGAAATGAAGACCACCAACGCAAAGCTGGAGTACGCCCGGGGTACGGCGGAAATGGAAATTTCCAGAGACAAGAAGGGGCTCCAGATCAAAAGCCGCCCCATCCGGCTGAACATCGACACGTTCGAAGCCCGTAACTCCATCACCCCCACCCTGGCCCGCAGCCAGGAGCAGAACGCCAAGAAGGGCATCGAGGCCTCCTATAAGGCCACCGCGACCTTTGCCCGGGAGGGCAAGCTGATGATGGAGACCAAGCTGGGGGAGGAGGTCATCACCCTGCTCTCCCGGCAGTCCCTGACGGAGGGGCTGAAGGACGTGGGCCTGCAGTTCCTGCCCTCGGTGGGCCCGGAGATCACCTGGGACCCCGGCGAGATGAACATCCGGTATGAGATGGATAAGCTGAACTTCGACTGGAAGATCGGCGGGGGCAGCTTCGAGTTCACCCCCGGCGACATCGAGCTGACGGTCACCCAGCGGCCGGAGGTCATCATCAAGTATATCGGCGGCCCCATCTACGTGCCGCCCTCCGCCGACCCCAACTACGAGCCGGTGGACGTGAGAGCGTAAGCGGGAGGATCATACGTGCTGCTGCAGACCAAATATTTCGGCGAGGCGGACTGCGAGCATCTGCTCCGGTTCGAGAAAGGGCTCTTCGGCTTCGAGGAGGAGAAGGAGTTCTGCCTCATGCCCTTCGAGGGGAGCGGGGGGAGCCTGCTGTGCTTCCAGAGCGCGCGGACGCCCCAGCTGGCCTTCGTTGCGATGAACCCCTTCTCCCTGAAGCCAGACTACGCCCCCGTCCTCACGGGGGAGGAGCTTGGGGAGCTGGGAGTGGAGCGCAGCGAGGAGCTGTGCTTCTATGCCCTGTGCGTGGTGCGCAGCCCGGTGGCGGACAGCACGGTGAACCTCCGCTGCCCCGTGGCCGTCAACGACCGGACCGGGCAGGCCATGCAGGTCATCCTGGAGTCGGGAGACTACCACATGCGCCACCTCCTCTCGGAGTTCGGCGCGGGGAAGGGGGAGGCCCTATGCTGATCCTTCAGCGGAAGGCGGGGGAGTCCCTGCTCATCGGGGACGGGATCGAGATCACGGTCCTCTCGGTGGATTCGGGGCGCGTCCGCCTGGCCATCGAGGCGCCCAAGAGCGTCCCCATCCTCCGCAGCGAGCTGAAGGCCGCGGCGGAGGTCAACCGGGAGGCGGCGGGAGAAGAACTGCCGCCTTTGGCTCTGCTGGACGTCCTGCGGGACACGGGCGGGAGACAGTGAGCTCGTCCAGCTTTTTCCACCATATTGTCATAGAACGTCCACGGGCTTCATAGGATAGCTCGTGGACGTTTTGACGTCTTTAGCCGCCCCTTCCGGGGAAAATACCTTCCAAAATTTAACTATTTTGGAGAATTTGGTAATTTTTTTGGAAAAGTGTCAAAACGGAGCCCCGTAAGATGACAGGTTATGGATAGATTCGACAATTTTTGATTTTTATCTTGCTTCTGGAGCGAAAGTATAGTATACTTACCATGTCGCATATTCCCATGGAAAAGAAATGGACGGCGGAAGCGCCACGCGCTTTCCGGCATCGGCGGCCCCGCTTCATCCGGCAAGGTGAAACGGTTAGTTTTTCGAGTTTATGGATCAACGGAGAGGAACGATCATGTCAGATTTTTTCACATCCAATTCCATGATGATGCTCGAGCGCGCGGCCCACTTCCAGTGGACGAAGCAGCGGGCGATCCTGGACAATATCTCCAACGCGGAGACCCCCAATTATAAGGCCAAGTATGTGACGTTCGAGGAGGCCCTGCGCAGCAGCATCCTGCAGGCCGCCGGCAGCGGAGGCCCCATGGGGGACGTGCGCGCCGCCATCGCCTCCTCCGCGCCCGTGGTGCATACGGCGGTGGACGAGTCCGCCAGGATGGACGAGAACGGCGTGAACGTGGCCGAGCAGTCCATGGAGCTGGTGCGCAACGCCTACCAGGTGCAGCACGTCTACCGGGCCATCAGCGGCGATATGTCCCGGCTGCTCGTCGCCATCCGCGGACAGTAAGGGAAGCAGAAACGTTTCCGGGGCGCGCCCCGGGGGCGGCGAATGATAGATAAGGAGAACGGATATGTCTTTTCTCAGTACCATCAATATCATCGGTTCCGGCATCACCGCCCAGCATCTGCGCCTGGACGTGATCAGCCAGAACATCACCAATATCAACACCACCCGCACCGAGGACGGCGGCCCCTACCGCCGGAAAGTGGTGGTGTTCCAGGCACAGAACGCCACCCGGGACGCTTTCCGCGTCGCCATGGACCGGGCCCAGGGTATGGTCAGCAACGCGAGGGCCGCGACCAGCGGCGGCGTGCGGGTGGTGGAGATCGCGGACGATCCCTCGGACCTTAAGCTGAAGTACGATCCCACGGACCCGGACGCCAATGAGGAGGGCTATGTGGAGCTCCCCAATGTGGACCTGGTCAAGGAGATCACGGACGCTATGGCAGCCAGCCAGGCTTATTCCGCCGACGTGACTGCCTTCAACGTGCTCAAGGGCGTTATCAGCGCTGGCATGGAGATCGGCAGATAAGAGATAGATGAAGTTGGGTCAGTTCGATCAGAGGCAGGCGTTTGTTTCATGGTCTGACCCGCTTCTTCATGTTTTCAGCCGGTCCGCCGGGACTGGCCCATGAAATTTGAAGCGCGGCCCCGCAGCGGGCCGCGTGTCTGGAGGAAACGGATATGAGTATGGAGTTTCAACGGATCGCCCCCCTGTGGGAGGCTCTCCCCAGCCGCGAGGCACAGCCCGCCGCGAAAGGACAGGCGGCGGAGGGATCTGTTTTTGCCGACGTGTTCCAGGCCCTGGTGGACAACGTCAGAGAGGCCGAGGACGGGGTGGCCAAGACGGAGTATCTGCTGTCCACCGGCCAGCTGGACAATCCCGCGACGCTGAGCATGGCGCTGTATAAGGCCGAGGTGGCCACGCAGCTGTTCGTACAGGTGCGGGAGAAGGCGCTGAACGCCTACAACGAGCTGAGCCGCATCAGCCTCTGAGCGCGTAGTGCGTAATCGATAGAAAGGGCCGGGGGAATTGCCTGTGGATACCTCAAAGCTGAAGAGTCTTTGGGAAAAGATCAAGGACTTTTTCAAAAATATGAGCAAGAAATTGCGCATCATACTGGCCGCTGCCCTGGCTGTGATCCTGATCGCTGTGATCGCGCTGTCGGTGACCATGAGCAAGAAGCCGTACACGCAGCTGTATGAGGGCCTGACGCCTACGGAAGTCAGCGAGATCATGACCTACTTCCAGAACAACGGCATAACGGATTATCAGGTCAACGGCAACGTGATCATGGTGCGCGACGATCAATACGCCGCACTGCTGATGCAGATGGCCCAGGCGGGCTATCCCAAGAACGCCAGCCTGTACGGCTCCTACTATGAACACGTGGGCGCGTTGTCCACCTCCTCCCAGGAGGCGCGGACCTGGCAGATCTCCGTCCAGGAGCGGCTGGAGGCCAGCATCCGCACGATACCCAACGTGCTGGACGTCCAGGTGTATATCAGCCCGGGACAGCAGCGTACCTACGTGCTGGAGGATGTCTCCACGGAGACCACCGCGTCGGTCAGTCTGCAGATGCGAAGCGGCACCATGCTCACTGACGATGAGGCCAACACCATCCGCTATCTGGTGAGCCGCGCCTGGTCCGGGATGACCTTGGACAGCGTGTCCATCACGGACAGCGCGGGCAACACCTACAACGCGGGGGAGGATTCCCCCAGCGATGCCGCCGAGCTCCAGTACCAGATGCAGGAGCGCACCAACAACCAGCTGCGCACCCAGATCAAGAATCTGCTGGACCCCCTCTACGGTGCGGACAACGTCAGCGTGGCGGTCAACTCCACCGTGGAGGTGGCCAAGCGCTACCGCGAGGACACGACCTACCGCCAGCCGGCCGGGTCCTATGAGAGCGGCGGTCTGATCGGCCACGAGATGGGCCAGTTCACCCTGACCAGGGATGGCATGGAGATGGTAGGCGGCGTGCCTGGCACCTCGACCAACGCCGATATCCCCGACTATATCGTGGACGCCGCCCAGGGCGTGCAGAACGGCGATGGCGTATCCAGCTGGTATGAGCGGGACAATAATATCGACACCACTGTAGAGCAAGTCGAGTACTATACGCCCCGGATCACCGATATCGGCGTGGCCGTCACCATCACCGCCAGCGAAGATGTGGCGGGCGAGGTGGACGAGGCGCGCCTGAGCGAGCACATCGCCACCGTCACCAACATCGGCGGCGAGGACCCGCAGGACCGGGTCAGCGTGCTGGTGGTGCCCCGTCAGGCGGAGCCCGTGGTGGATACGGCGCCTGCCGGCCTCTTTACGCCGGAGAACATGCCTTATCTGATCATCGCCGCCGTGGCCCTGCTGCTGCTGATCATCATCCTGGTGGTGATCCTCAGCATCCGCAGGAAGAAGAAGCAGAAGGAAGAGGAAGACCAGCGGATCATCGAGGAGCAGCTCAGCGAGCTGGGCGCCTCCGGGATGCTCAGCGAGCTTGGCATCGTCCCGCCGGGCGAGGAGGGGGCCCAGCCCCCGCCCACTACCGGCGCGGATATCATGGATATCAATACCGAGAAGAGCATGGAGCTGCGTAAGACGGTACGCCAGTTCGTACAGAACAACCCCGAGGTTGCGGCCCTCATGCTCAAGACCTGGCTGAAGGGAGGAGAGGACGACAATGGCTGACGTCTTGAGACCGGAGCTGACCGGCCCCCAGAAGGCTGCGGCCGTCGTCGTCTCCCTGGGAGCGGATAAGGCATCCCTTATCTACCAATACATAGACGCCTCTGACCTGGAGACCCTGACTCTGGAGGTGGCGCGCCTGGGGATGCTGGACGCACAGCAGACCGAGGACGTGCTCAGCGAGTTCTACCAGAGCTGCATGACCCAGAAGGCGGTCACCGAGGGCGGCCTGGAATATGCCCGTACCGTGCTGGAGAAGGCCTTCGGCGTGGCCACGGCCACCAGCCTGCTGGAGAAGGTGACCAAGAGCCTGAAAAACCGGGAGTTCGCGTTCCTGGACAAGGCGGACGTCAAGAGCTTGTACTCCGCCCTCCAGAACGAGCGTCCCCAGACTGTCGCGCTGGTGCTCAGCTACGTGGACCCCAGCAAGGCGGCGGGCGTCATCGAGCAGCTGCCGCCTGAGCGGCAGGTCCGGGTGGTGGAGTCCATCGCCACCATGGAGAGCGCCTCCCCTACCGCCGTGAAGATCATCGAGGCGGAGATGGAGAAGAAGTTCTCCAGTATGCTCACCACATCCAACGTCAAGGTGGGCGGCATCGATTACGTGGCCGGCATCATGAACAACCTGGATCGTTCCAGCGAGAAGGCCATCTTCGACCGCCTGGGCGTGAACAACGCCGAGCTGGCGGACGAGATCCGCAAGCGGATGTTCGTCTTCGAGGATATCGTCACCATGGACGACCGGTCCGTCCAGCGCTTCGTCCGGGACTGCGACCCCAGAGACCTGGTGCTGGCCCTCAAGTCGGCCAACGGCGACGTGTCCAACAAGCTGTTCATGAACATGTCCGCCCGTATGGCGGAGAGCATCCGGGACGACCTGGAGATCACCACCAACGTCCGGATGAAGGACGTGGAAGATGCGCAGCAGCGGATCGTCGGCATCATCCGCGACCTGGAGGAGAAGAACGAGATCGTGATCCTGAAGGGCGGAAAGGACGATATCATTGCGTAACATACTCAAGGGGCTCCTCGACCCTGAGGCATACCGTTTCCCCAGCGCTGAGGAGCTGGAACTTGAGGCGGAATCCCCGCCGGAGGCTCCCGGCGAGGAGGAAGCGTGCGAGGACATAGCCGCCCCCCCCGGGGAGGAGGCGGTCCTGGAGGAGGAAGCGCCGCCCTCCGGCGAGGAGGCGTGCGCCGCCGCTCCCCAGGAGCAGCATACCGGGCCCGTGCAGTACGCACAGCTCCAGGCGGAGCTCATCCTGAAGCAGGCCAGGGAGGAAGCGGAGCAGCTTCTGGCCGGCGCCCGCGCCGCCGCCAAGGCGGAGCAGGAGGAGATCCGCATGGGCGCCCGGGACGAGGGCTACCGCGAGGGCTACGCCCAGGGCATCGGCAAGGCCATGGAGGACGCCCAGCGGGACAAGGAAGTCGTGGCCGAGCGCTTGGAAAAAGAGGTGCAGGCCTTCCTGGAGAAGGCCGGCATGGCCCGGGAGGAGGTCCTGCTTCAGGCTCAGGACGAGCTGCTGGACCTGTGCATCGCCATCGCGGAGAAGGTGGTCCGGGTCAGCCTGAAGAGCA
>CAJTVO010000090.1:0-1413 GCA_910579485.1 uncultured Oscillospiraceae bacterium
TTGGTTCTGGCGCGTTTTTGGTACCTTTTGTCGCGGGACAAAAGGTACCGCAGGGCGTCCGGGGGCGCGCAGCCCCCGGGGTATCAACGCGAAGCAGCTCCCCGCCGCCCCGCAGGGGCGGCACCTACATACTTCTATCCAAAATTGATCTAAACTCCAAGATCGATCCCCAAGGGATTGCATTTCCCTAAAAAACCGTATATAATAGAAAAGAGTGGGCTTGTCCCGCAAATAAAAGGATCAAAGGAACACTATGACATTTCAAGAATTGAACCTGCTGCCCCAGCTCCTCCGGGCGGTGGAGGAACTGGGATACGTCCAACCCTCCCCTATCCAGGCCCAGGCCATTCCCCCCGTTTTGAAGGGAAAAGACCTGATCGGCTGCGCCCAGACCGGAACGGGCAAGACGGCGGCCTTCGCCATCCCTATCCTCCAGCGCCTCCACGGGCACGTGAGCAAAAGGCATACCCCCATCCGCGCCCTTGTGCTGACGCCCACCCGTGAGCTGGCCCTGCAGATTAAGGAAAGCTTCGACCAGTACGGCAAATACCTGGAGCTGCGCCACACCGTCATCTTCGGCGGCGTGGGCCAGGCCCCCCAGGTGGAGGCCCTGCAAAAGGGCGTGGACATCCTGGTCGCCACCCCCGGGCGGCTCAACGACCTGTGCAATCAAGGCCACATCGACCTCTCCGGCATCGAGGCCTTCGTCCTCGACGAGGCAGACCGGATGCTGGACATGGGCTTCATCCACGACGTGCGGAAGGTCATCGCCCGCCTGCCGGAGAAGCGGCAGACCCTCCTCTTCTCCGCCACCATGCCCCAGGAGATCGCCGACCTGTCCCGCACCATCCTGAAAAACCCCGTCCGGGTGGAGGTGACCCCCCAGTCCTCCACGGTGGATGCCATCGAACAGCGCCTCTACAAGGTGGACAAGGGCAACAAGAAGCTCCTCCTCCAGGAGGTGCTGAAGGACGAATCTCTGGACAGCGTCCTTGTCTTCACCAACACCAAGCACGGCGCGGACCGGGTGGTGAAGGAGCTGGGCCGCGCCGGCATCGCCGCCATGGCCATCCACGGCAACAAGGGCCAGACCGCCCGTATCAAGGCCCTGGAAAGTTTCAAGAGCGGGGCCATCCGGGTGCTGGTGGCCACCGACATCGCCGCCCGGGGCATCGACGTCAACGAGCTGGCGGCGGTGGTGAACTACGAGCTGCCCAACGTGCCGGAGACCTACGTCCACCGCATCGGCCGGACGGGCCGGGCGGGCCGGGGCGGCGTGGCCGTCAGCTTCTGCAACTTCGACGAGCTGGCCTATCTGAAGGACATCGAGAAGCTCACCAAGAAAAAAGTCCCCGTGGTGGAGGACCACCCCTACCCCATGCAGAATTTCGAGGCCCCCAAACGGGATAAGCA
>CAJTVO010000090.1:1423-14150 GCA_910579485.1 uncultured Oscillospiraceae bacterium
GCCGCCGGCAGGCGGCCGGGACAGTCGTTTGGCTGCAAAGCGGACAAATGACGTCCCCATATCTCCCCGGGCGGAACGCCAGGCGGCCCAGCCCAAGCAGAAGAAGCCCGCCCAGGAGATCCCCGTGCCGGTCAAGCTCTCCGCCCCTCCCCCGCTGCCCAAGCCCGCGGCCGCCAAGGCGGCCCCGCCGCCGAAGCCCAAGCCTCAGCCAAAACCCCAGCAAACCAAGCCCCAGCCCAAACCGGTCAAGGCCGCCAAAGCGGCCAAGCCCGCGCCCCAGCCGGAGCTCCCCGCCATGGAGGAACCCGTCATTTACAAGGTGGAGCGCTCCAAGGCGGTGTTCCCGCCGGAGCCCGCCAAGACGGTCCTGCGCCGGGTCACCTCCGAACCGCCCCGGATGGGACGCCTGGTGGCCTTTGCCGACGGGCGCCGCAGCGGCGGAAGCCGCCGCCGGAGTCCGGGAAAGACGAAATAATTGGAGGTAGTCGATATGGAACGCATTGCCAGCTTTCAGGTGGACCACAACAAACTGCTGCCGGGGATGTACCTCTCCCGCCGGGACGGCGAGGTGGTCACCTTCGACCTCCGCTTCAAGAAGCCCAACACCGGCGATCTGCTGACCAACGCGGAGATGCACTCGGTGGAGCATATCATCGCCACCCTTCTCCGGAACGGCAGGGCCAGGGACGCCGTGATCTACTTCGGCCCCATGGGCTGTCAGACGGGGTTTTACTTCCTCTTCGACGGCAGGCGGCTCAGCGACGCCGGCGCCGTGGAGCTGGTGAAGGAGACCTTCGCCGCCGGAGCCGCCTTTGAGGGCGAAATGCCCGGAAAAAGCGCCATCGAATGCGGGAATTACATCAATCTGGAGGTCTCCCTGGCCCGAGAACAGTGCGCGTATTACAGCCGCCTCATCCGGGACTGGACGGTCGAAAAACTGGCGTACTAAAGAAAATGTAAGATTTCCGAAAATTTTGGGAAAAAGTATTTGACATTCCGGGATTTGTCTACTATAATACTAGGCGTGTCTTTGCGAGGTGTGCTATGCTGTTAGATGTCAGAAAGATCGTCAACGCCCCCGGAGAGCGGATGGAATTCCAGTTCGAGCTGGATCTGTCCGATGTGGACTTCGGCGGCCTGTATCCCGCGCAGGAACCGGTGGTGGTAACCGGCGAGGTGCGGAATATAGCGGGGATGCTCCTTTTGGATTTCACGGCCGCCTCCTCGCTCCATTCCATCTGTGACCGCTGTCTCAAGCCCTTCGACGACCCCCGTTCCGTCACGTGCAGCTACGCTCTAGCGGAGGAGGTGGAGGACGAGGACAACGACGGCATCATCCTCTTGGAGGATGGATGCGTCGATGTGGGCAATCTGGCCCGGACGGCCTTCATTCTGGAGATGGATACAAAGACCCTTTGTTCGGAAGACTGCAAGGGCATCTGCCCCGGCTGCGGCGTCGATCTCAACCAAGGGAGCTGTACCTGTCAAAAGCAGGTGGACCCCCGATTGGCAGTGCTGGCCCAGCTTCTGGAGAAAGACAAGTAACAGTAAATAAAAAATTCAGATATACAGGAGGTGTCATCATGGCAGTCCCTAAGGGTAAAGTATCTAAGGCAAGACGCGATAAGCGCCGCTCTTCCGTTTGGAAGCTGAAGGCGCCCGGTCTGACCCCTTGTCCCAAGTGCGGCGCGATGCGCCTGCCCCACAGAATGTGCCCCGAGTGCGGTACCTACAATGGCCGTCAGGTCAAGAGCGCCGCTGTCGAGGACTAAAAGTTCAAACAAGAAGGCTTCTCACCCTACGGGTGAGAAGCCTTCTTGTTTGAGGAGCTTTCGCTTTGCTCTGCGCCTCCTTCGTCGACGCTCGCTCCGCGCAAAGAGTTTTTCCAAGGCGCATGTCCTTGGAAAAATGATCAAAATTTATTTTGCCGCCTGCGGGCGGCAAAACTCCCGTGGGGCCGCCAAAGGCGGCCTTAGGGCTATGGCGGGCTCTGCCCGCCCAACGCCCGCGGAAGGCTCTTGGATGTCTGCTTCCAGAAATCGCTTGACAATGTCATGCGGCTGTGCTATTCTGTTTACATGACAATGTAGTGCAAAGGAGGACGGACTGATGAAGGAAAAACAGCTGTTGACCAACACGGAGTGGGAGGTCTGCGAGTGCCTGTGGGAGGAGTCCCCCCTGACCATGACCCAGATCGCCGCCCGGCTTACGGAGCGCACGGGCTGGACGAAAAGCACCGGCGAGACCCTGGTGCGCCGCATGGCGGACAAGGGCCTCCTCCGCTGGGAACAGGGAACAAAGGCGAAGCTCTACTCCCCCACCGTGGCCCGAGAGGACGCGGTGGTCCAGGAAACCCGGGGCTTCCTGCGCAAAGTCTTCGGCGGCAGCGTGGGGCTGCTGGTGAACACTATGGCGGAGCGGGAGGAGCTGAGCCGGGAGGAGATCGACCAGCTCTACGAGGCCCTGCGGAAGCTGGAGGAAAAGGGCCATGATTGAGTGGATCGTCACCAGCTCGGCGCTGATCCTGCTGGTCCTGCTGCTGCGGGTCCTGATCAAGGACCGGGTGAGCCCCCGGCTGCGGTACGCCCTGTGGGGACTGGCGCTGCTGCGGCTGGTCATCCCCGTGTCCCTGTGGGAGAGCCCTGTCAGCGTCATGACGCCTGTGGCTGCTCAGGGGGCGTACCAAGCAGTAGAGAAGATTCCCCGCTATGTGCGGGACCGGCCTGATGGCTGGGTGGACATCGGACATGAGAGCGGGTATACCTCCATCCCAGGGGAGATCGCGGAATCCAGGGAACCGGTCCGGTACGGCTGGCCAGAACAGACGGAGGCCCCGCTGCCGGAGCTGAAAAGACAAGTGAGCATCCGCAATGCTTTCCTGCTGGCATGGCTGGCGGGGAGCGTCCTCACGGGGGCGTTCCTGCTGGCGGTGAACCTGCGGTTTGACCACAGATTGAAGAAGGACCGGCGGACGGTGGGGCAGTACCGGGGCCGCTGGGTATTCGTGATGGAGGGCCTGTCCACGCCCTGCCTCTTCGGCCTGTTTCGCCCCGGCATCTACCTGACGCCAGGGCTGGGGGAGGACGAGAAGCCCCACATCCTGGCCCATGAGTACGCCCACTTCCGTCAGGGGGACCACATCTGGGCGGCCCTGCGGGGGGTATGTCTGGCCCTCCACTGGTACAATCCCCTGGTCTGGCTGGCGGCGTACCTGAGCCGCCGGGACTGTGAGCTGAGCTGCGACGAGGGGGCCGTCCGCCTCCTGGGGGAGGAAAACCGCGCGGACTATGGCCGCACTCTGGTGGGCCTGGTATCCCGCCGGACCACCGCCGCCGACCTGGCCTGCTGCGCCACCACCATGACCGGCGGCAAGTCCGCCCTGAAGGAGCGGATCGCTCTGCTGGTAAAACACCCCCGGACCACGGCTGCGATGGCGGTGCTGATTGCGGCGGCGTGCATTGCGTTCGCGGCCTGCACCTTCACCGGCGCGGCGGAGGCGGAGGAGCCGGAGGCTGACCCGGAGGAGCCTGTCCAGACGGAGCAGGAACCTGCGGACGAACCTGCGCCGGAGCCTGTCAGTGTGCCGGAGGACCTGCCCACGGAGCTGATGGACCTCAGCCGTCCACTGGAGGAACAGGGAGAGTGGCTCCTGCTGGCACAAACGCCTGGTTTTGACATCGCCCTTTACCGCAGCGCGCGGGACGGCCAGCATGTCTACCTCCGGGTCACCAATCAGAGCTTCCAGCGGTTCAATTGGAACCTGTCCGGTATGGAGTTGCTGCCCACCCTGGAGGTAGTGGATGGGGACGCCAGCATAACGGTGCGGGCGCTCTACCGGCGGTACGAAGGGACTTACTTCAATGGCAGGACAGAAGAACCCGGCATCGTGGCAGACCAGGTCTTTTATGACTGGGATGCTTCCACAAAATATTGGACGGAGCGGACCATCGCCTCCCAGCCACTCCAGCAGCTGACGGAGGACCTCCCCGCCCTGGCGGACCTGCCCGAAGTCTTTGGAGCAGATTTAGATGAGCCGGTGTGGTGGATCGGCGAGGTGCGGCAGGAGAACATCAGGCTCTACTGGGCGCAGTACGAAGAGCAGATGTATCTGCGGTACGGGGAGCATATTCAAAAAATAGACGAGAAGCTGGAGACCAATTGGCTGCCGGAAATGTACTTTGAGGACCTGGACAACGACGGAGACCGAGAGTTGGTGGTCATATACAACACTGGCCACGGCACCGGCGTCTATACAAACGCTCTTACCGTCTATGAGTGGGACGGCGAGAGCTGGACCTGGACCACCCACGACCCGTTGGAACTCATTGAGGACTTCAACCGCCAGCGAGACTATGCGTTCTACGAGGACGGCACGGCTTATATCAACTACAACGGCCTCGACTTGCTGCTGGACCTGTCGCTTCTCTGGGAATCCGATTATTGGGGAGGCGCCGCGCTGGAAATCTGCGAACTGAGCCAGTACCAGATCAATTATACCTATGAAGACGGCGAACTGTGGCTGACCTTGGCCGGCGAGCTGCTGCATGACGGCTCACCCTTTCTCAGAGGCTACGCCTTCGAGTGTGTGTGGTACGTCTCTTATTACAGCGGAAGCCTCACCGGTTACAGGGGCACTCTCACCGCCGGGAGGATCAATGAATTGCGCAGCGACTTCGCCATAGAGCCCCAGCCGCCGGAGCTGACGGACACCTGGCGGGAGGTCCTGGCGGAAATCTGGAGCGAGTACGAGAAGAACGGAGAAAACGTCTTTGCCGTCCATGATGTAAACGATGATGGGGAGGACGAGCTGATCGTCCGGTGGACGCTGGAGGGATCGCCCAATTACGGCTGGGGCACAACGGTCTATGATGCCAACGGCAAAGCAATATTCTATGGAAATGGGCGGTTGACCTTCTACAGCAACGGCGCGATCTCCGTGCCCTGGAGCCACAACCAGGGGCCGTCCATCGCCATCTGGCCCTACGATCTTTATACGTGCCACGTGACTTTTTATAATGGCATCAACCATTCCCACTACACCGAGGCAGGCAGCGCCCGGGCCAGGTGTAACAATGTGCCCAATTTCGAAGACGTAGCATACGCCGACCTGGACGGAGACGGGGTGGTCTACTTCATTGGAGAGGACGCATATAGAGAGGAGAACCCGGTGGACAACGATGTCTACGAGGCGTGGCGGAACCAGTATCTGGCTGGGGCCCAGGTGCTGCCGGTGTGGTACTACCCCCTGACGGAAGAAAATATTTCCCTGATCGGATGAAACCTTTTCGCGGTTTTTACGACTGGACAGATACCGGGGTATCCGGCACACATCAACTGAGGAGTGAAGATCATGAAAAAAAGAATATCGGTATTGCTGCTGGCGGCGGCCCTGTGGGCGCTCCTGGCGGGCTGCGGGATAAAAGCTGAAGCCCCCGCCTCCCCCGCGCCCGTTCCGGAACCGGAAATACAGGAGCCCGCCGTACCGGAACCGGCCCCCGAGCCGGAAGCCCCGCCGGAGGAACCCGCCCCGCCGGAGCCGGACGGCATTGCGGACAGCTACGTGGGCGCATGGCGGGACGATTCCCGGGGAACCAGCGGCGGACGGTGCTTTATGGAGATCGCCTGCGAGGATGGGGAGAACTACAGCATCGACATCTGGTGGGGCAGCAGCGCGGCGGAGACGAGCCACTGGCAGTACACCGGGACCTATGACGAGACCTGGGAGGGCATCGACTACATCGGGACCCGGTACAGGGAGACGACCCAGGCGGACGGGACGGTGGAACAGACTGCCGAGCTGGAGGAGGCCACAGGGCTGCTCTATCTGGAGGACGGCGTACTGCTCTGGGAGGACACCTTCGAGCACATGGGGGACGGTATGAAATTCCAGAGGGAAGCAGAGTAAAGGAGCGGGGCCGCGGCCCCGCTCCTTTACTGTCCGTAATATTCAGTCCTTTTTTTCCAGAATACGCATAAACTCCTCCCCGGTGATGGTCTCCTTCTCGCACAGGTACTTACTCAGCTCATGGAGCTTGCCCTCGTTGTCCTTCAGGAGCTTCCGGGCCTTCTCGTGCTGGTCCTTCACGATGTCCACCACCATCTGGTCGATCCTTGCGGAGGTCTCCGGCGCGCAGACCAGGGAGGCGTCGCCGCCCATGTACTGATCGGTGACCGTCTCCAGGGCCACCATGTCGAAATCCTCCGTCATGCCGTACCGGGCGACCATGGCCCGGGCAACCTTGGTCGCCTTCTCGATATCGTTGGACGCGCCGGTGGTGATGGAATGGAACGCCAGCTCCTCGGCGGCCCGTCCTCCGGTGAGGGTGGCGATCTGGTTTTCCAGCTCCTCCCTGCTCATGAGATTGCGCTCCTCCTGCTCCACCTGCATGGTGTACCCCAGGGCCCCGGAGGTCCGGGGGATGATGGTGATCTTCGCCACCGGTGCGGAGTGGGTCTGAAGGGCCGCCACCAGGGCGTGGCCGATCTCATGGTAGGAGACCACCAGCCTCTCGTGGTCGGTGAGGATCTTGTTCTTCTTCTGATACCCGGCGATGACCACCTCGATGCTCTCCTGGAGGTCCGCCTGGGTGACGAACTTCCGCCCCTGGCGCACCGCCCGGAGGGCGGCCTCGTTGACCATGTTGGCCAGCTCCGCGCCGGAGGCCCCGGAGGCGGCCCGGGCGATGGCGTTGAAATCCACGTCCTCCCCGATCTTTACCTTGGCGGCGTGGACCTTCAAAATCGCCTCCCGGCCCTTCAGGTCCGGCAGCTCCACGGGCACCCGGCGGTCAAACCGCCCGGGGCGCAGCAGCGCGGGGTCCAGGGTCTCGGGCCGGTTAGTGGCAGCCAGGATGACCACGCCCTTGCTGCCCTCAAAGCCGTCCATCTCCGTGAGGAGCTGGTTCAGGGTCTGCTCCCGCTCGTCGTTGCTGCCCGAGCCCGCGCCGCCCCGCTTCTTGCCGATGGTGTCGATCTCGTCGATGAACACGATGCAGGGGGCCTTCTCATTGGCCTGCCGGAACAGGTCCCGGACCTTGTTGGCCCCCATGCCCACGAACATCTCCACAAACTCCGAGCCGGAGATGGAGAAGAAGGGCACCTCCGCCTCCCCGGCCACGGCCTTGGCCAGCAGGGTCTTGCCGGTGCCCGGAGGGCCCACCAGCAGGACGCCCTTGGGCATCTTCGCGCCGATCTCCTGGTACTTCCGGGGGTTGTGGAGGAAGTCCACCACCTCCATCAGGTTCTCCTTGGCCTCATCCTCTCCGGCGACGTCGGTGAATTTGATGCCGGTCTCGCTGGCGATATAGACCTTGGCGCTGCTCTTGCCGAACTGCATGGGCCCGCCCATGGAGCCGCCCATCCGCTTCATCAGCGCCCGGCTCATGAGCTGGCCGATGACAACGAAGACGGCGATGGGCAGAATAAAGGTCAGCAGAAAGCTGAGGAAGGGGCTCATCTCCCTGGGCTTGACCTCTGCGAACCGGCACCCGCTCTCCCAGAGCCGGTTGACCAGCTCCGGGTCGTTAAAGGCGGACGTGGCGTAGACCCCGGGAGTTTCGGCGGTGTCGGTGAAGTAAATCATATCCTGCTCCACCTGGGCCACGGCCACCTTTCTGTCCGCCAGCATGGTCAGGAAGGTGCCGTAGTCTACCTGGGTGACCTCCTGCCCCATGAGCCTGGGAAACAGGAGCGTGTTGAGCAGGATCATCACCACCAGGACGATGGCGTAATAAAAAATCAGCGGTTTTCGGGGCTTCTCCATTTTTTTCATAATTTGGACCCTCCTGCGTATTTTGTTCGTTGACGAACCATATTTTACAAAAACCAGCCGGCAAATCAAGAACAATTTATGAACAAAGCGGAAAGTTTTTGTAACAAACCCGGGAGCGCTTCACCGAGAGCTGTTCCCAGGTATGATTTTCCCCGCTTCTGCAAAGACTAATCCCCGAAAGCGAGGGATCTGTAATGGAAGAAGAGACCAAGACCACCGCCCCGGAGGGCGAAAACAATTCCCAGAGCACCGCCAGCCAGCGGATCGTGGATTTCGGCTCCGCCGTCAGCCGGAGCAGGCGGGGGAACATCTACACCCTGACCATCGTGGGCCAGGTGGAGGGCCACCAGGTCCTGCCGGAGACGGCGAAGAGCACCAAGTACGAACACGTCATGCCCCTCCTGGCCAGCCTGGAGCAGGACGATGGGATCGACGGCCTCCTGCTGCTGCTGAACACGGTAGGCGGGGACATTGAGGCGGGCCTGGGCATCGCGGAGCTGATCGCCGGGATGCGCAAACCCACCGTCAGCCTGGTGCTGGGCGGCGGCCACTCCATCGGCGTGCCCCTGGCGGTGGCTCCCAAGGTGAGCATGATCGTGCCCTCGGCCTCCATGACCATCCACCCGGTGCGGATGAACGGCACGGTGATCGCCGCCCCCCAGACCTTCAACTATTTCGAGCGCATCCAGGAGCGCATCGTCAGCTTTGTGGCGAAAAACAGCAATATTGGCGAAAAGAAATTCTTGAACCTGATGCTGAAGACCGGGGAGATGGCCGCAGACGTGGGCAGCGTCATCTACGGCGAGGAGGCGGTGAACCTGGGGCTCATCGACCGCATCGGCGGACTGAGCGACGCCTTGGAGAGCCTCTACCAGCAGATCGCCCAGTGCCGCCGGGAGCAGGAGGAGGCGCTGGCGCAGTCCAGGTAAAAAAGGGAACCGCAGGCAGCGGAGGACGCCGGGTCCGTCCGCCGCCTGCGGTCGTTATTTTGCACACAAATTTAAGGAATGACGGGAAAAAGTTCATAAAATCCAACTTGTCAAGGGGCGCGGATTCTGGTATAATCTTTTAGCTAATGACGCGAGAGAGGGCAACCGCCCGCCAAGGAGTGTGGCATGTACTTAAAAGCACTGGAGATCCAAGGCTTCAAGTCTTTTCCTGATAAAACCGTACTGAATTTCGGCGAGAGCATCACCGCCATCGTGGGCCCCAACGGCTCGGGAAAATCCAATATCTCCGACGCCATCTGCTGGGTCATGGGCGAGCAGTCCGCCCGGAGCCTCCGGGGGGACAAGATGGAGGACGTGATCTTCGGCGGCACCGAGAAGCGGGGCCCCGTGGGCTTCGCCCAGGTGACCCTGGTGCTGGACAACGGCGAGGGCATGTTCCCCGCCATCGACAGCAGCGAGGTCATGGTCACCCGCCGCTACTACCGCAGCGGCGAGAGCGAATATTATATCAACAAGCAGTCCGTCCGGCTCAAGGACGTCAACGAGCTTTTCATGGACACGGGCCTGGGCCGGGAGGGCTACTCCATCGTGGGCCAGGGCCGCATCGATGAGATCCTCTCCGCCCGCAGCGCCGACCGGCGGGAGATCTTCGAGGAGGCGGCGGGCATCTCCAAGTTCCGCCACCGCAAGGAGGAGTCGGAGCGCCGCCTCCAGCGCACCCAGGAAAATCTGGTGCGCATCAACGACAAGATCGGCGAGCTGGAGCTCCAGGTCACCCCCCTGCGGGAGCAGGCGGAGACCGCCCGGCGGTTCCTCCTCCTCCGGGACGAGCAGCGCACGCTGGAAATTTCCCTGTGGATGGAGCGTCTGGAGGAGCTGCGCACCGCCAAGAACCGCCTCCAGGCGGAATACGCCGCCGCCCGGAACCGGCAGAACGAAGCTCAGTCCCAGCTGGACGCCCTCTACGAGGAGAACGACCGCTTCTCCCTGCGGATGCAGGAGAACGACACCTCCCAGGAGCAGACCCGGCAGGAGATGGATCTGCTCACCTCCCGGGCGAGGGACCAGCAGTCGGCGCTGGAGCTTCTGCGCACCAACATCCGCAACCGGCAGGACGCCATCGCCGAGCTGGAGGCCGAGCTGGAGCGTCAGGACAGCCGCCGGCAGGACGCCCAGGCGGAGATCGGAGCCCAGGAGCGCCGTCTGGAGGACCTGGACTGCCAGATCGCCGGACTGGAGGCCGAGCTGGAGGAGCTTCTGGAAAAGGCCCGCGCCGCCGCCGACAGCGCCGGAGCGGCAGGGAGCGAGATCAGCGCCCTCCAGGCCCGGGAGGCCCTAGCCGCCGATGCCGCCGCCAAGGGGCGGGAGCACCTGGCCGCCCTGGGCTCTGCTCAGGAGCAGATGGCCGCCCGGCAGGAGGCGGTGGAGCAGGAGCTGTCCACCATCCAGGCCCAGCTGGAGGACGCCCGGAAGAGCGTCCGGACCGCCCGCCGCGCCCTGGAGGACGCCCAGGAGGATGCTGCCGCCGCCGCCAACATCATCCAGGGCCACACCCTGCGCATGGAGGGCCGGGAGAAGCGGGAGCAGGACGCGGCCAACGCCCTCATGAAGCTGACCATGGAGCAGAACAACCTAGACTCCCGCATCCGGATGCTGGCGGAGATGGAGAAGGAGTACGAGGGCTTCAGCAAGGCCGTCAAGCTGGTGATGCAGGCGGCGGAGAAGGGCTCCCTGCGGGGCGTCCACGGGCCGGTAGCCAGCCTGATGAAGGCCGACGGGAAATACGCCGTGGCCCTGGAGACCGCCCTGGGCGCGGGGATGCAGAACATCGTGGTAGACCGGGAGGAGGATGCCAAGGGGGCTATCCAGTTCCTCAAACAGCGGGACGGGGGCCGGGCCACCTTCCTGCCCCTCACCGCCATCCGGGGCGACGAGCTCCGGGAGCGGGGCGTGGAGCAGGAGCCGGGATTTGTGGACGTCGCCTCCCGGCTGATCCGCTGCCAGGAGCGTTACGGCGCCATCTTCAAAAATCTGCTGGGCCGCACGGTGGTCGTGGAGGATCTGGACTGCGGCATCGCCATGGCCCGGAAATATCAAAACCGGTTCCGGATCGTCACCCTGGACGGTCAGGTCATCAACCGGGGCGGCTCCATGACCGGCGGCAGCGTGTCCAGGAGCGCCGGGGTCCTGTCCCGAGCCAACGAGCTTGCGGCCCTAAAGGACCGGCAGGCGGCGCTGGCGGATCGTCTCTCCGCCGCCCAGCGGGAGAAGGACGAGGCCGCCCGGGAGCTTTCCGCCGCGCGGTACGATCTGCAGGTGGCCGAGGGCCAGCGCCGTGCCGCCGAGGACGCGGTCCTCAAAGGCCAGGGCGAGGTCCGGCAGCGCGAGGTGCTGCTGGAGGGCGTCCGCGCCAACGCGGAAAATCTGGAGGGCGAGCAGGAGGCGCTGGACCAGCGCCTGACGGACAACCGCCTCCAGCAGCAGACGGTCCGCCAGGAGATCGAGGCCCGGGAGGCGGAAGCGGCCTCCCTGCGGGAGAGCGCCCGTGAGAAGCTGGCGGGCCAGACGGATCTGCAGGCCTACTCCAACCAGCTCAGCGGAGAGATGTCCCAGCGAAAGGAACAGCTGGCGGGCCTCCGGGCCCAGCGTACCGCCGGGGCGGAAGCCCTGGAGCGGATGGAGCAGACCCGCCGGGATCTGGCGGGCGACCGGGAACAGCGTCTGGCGCGGATGGCGGCCTACCGGGAGGAGATCGCCTCCGGGGAGGCGGAGACCGCGCGGCGGACGGAGGAATCCGCGTCCCTGCGCCTCCAGGCCCAGGAGCGTCAGGAGGCCCTCAAGGCCCTGCAGGACGCCCGGCTGCGCCTGGAGCAGGAGCGCACCGCCATGGGACAGCGGCTGAAGGAGAGCAACGACGCCCTGCTGGAAGCGGAGCGGGAAGCCGGCCGTCTGGAGCAGAAGTTGAACACCGGCGGCATGGAGGAGAAGCAGATCCTCGACAAGCTGTGGGAAAACTACGAGCTGAGCCACTCCGCCGCCATGGAGCAGCGCGTCGAGCTGGAGAGCGCCGCCAAGGCCGCCCGCCGCGTCACGGAGTTGAAGCGCGAGATCAGCGGCCTGGGGACGGTGAACGTGGGCGCGATCGAGGAGTTCCAGCGGGTAAACGAGCGGTATACCTACCTCACCGGCCAGAGGGACGACGTAGAGCAGGCCAAGGGTGAGCTGGAGGGCATCATCGAGGCCATCACCAGGGAGATGACCGCCATTTTCGCCCAGCAGTTTGAGCTGATCGCGGCGTCCTTCCGGGAGACGTATTTACAGCTTTTCGGCGGAGGCCGGGCCACGCTGGAGCTGGAGGATCCGTCAGACGTCCTCAACTGCGGCATTGAGATCAAGGTACAGCCTCCGGGGAAGACGCTGAAGACTCTTTCCCTTCTCTCCGGCGGAGAGAAGGCATTCGTCGCCATTGCGTTGTATTTTGCCATATTAAAGGTCCATCCCACGCCGTTTTTCGTGATGGACGAGGTAGAAGCGGCTCTGGACGAGGCCAACGTGGTCCGGGTAGCCCGCTATATGCGGTCCATTTCGGATAAGACGCAGTTTATCGTTATTACCCACCGCCGGGGGACCATGGAGGAGGCGGATGTTTTGTATGGCGTCACCATGCAGGAGAAGGGCGTCAGCAGGATGCTTGCTATTAATATGAATGAAATGGCAGAAGAGTTGGATATACAATAGATAGAAAATATTTCTACTTGCTGCCCCGGGGGCTCCGCGCCCCCGGACCCTGCGCCTACTTTTGGCGCACGCCAAAAGTAGGCAAAAACGTGCTTAAACCTGCGGTTTAAGAATCCCTTTCTCGGGGCCGCCCTTTGGGCGTCCACCTCGGCGGGGGAGTAAAGGGCTGTGCGGCGGGGTTTCTGGGAAGGCGAAGCCTTCGAATTGGCAGTACTCCTTCAGCCGCTCTGGTACTTGTAGAACTCCGCCTGCCGGCCTTTCAAAGAGA
>CAJTVO010000091.1 GCA_910579485.1 uncultured Oscillospiraceae bacterium
TTTTTGTTCACACAAAAAGTACCCGCAGGGTCCGGGGGCGCGCAGCCCCCGGGGCATCGAATCGAAACAACTACCGTGCCGCGCCTGGCGCGGCAGAGAAACATTGACCATCGAGGAGGACCCGAGAAATGAAAAAACTGCTTCTGGGCAACGAGGCCGTTGCCCGCGGCCTCTGGGAAGCGGGCTGCACCTTCGTCTCCAGCTACCCCGGCACGCCGAGTACCGAGATCACCGAGGCCGCGGCGAAGTATCCGGAGATCTACGCTGAGTGGGCCCCCAATGAAAAAGTAGCTATGGAAGCTGCCTTCGGCGCGTCTCTGGCGGGCCGCCGCAGCTTCTGCGGCATGAAGCACGTGGGGCTCAACGTCGCCGCCGACCCCCTGTTTACCATCGCCTATACCGGCGTCAACGGCGGCATGATCATTGCCGTGGCCGACGATGCGGGGATGCACTCCTCCCAGAACGAGCAGGACTCCCGCCACTACGCCCGGGCCGCCAAGCTCCCCATGCTGGAGCCCAGCGACTCCGCCGAGGCGCTGGAATTTACCAAGCTGGCCTATGGGCTGTCGGAGGACTTTGACACCCCGGTCATTATGAAGATGTGTACCCGCGTGGCCCACTCCCAGAGCGTCGTGGAGCCCGGCGAGCGGGTGGAGCCCGCCCAGAAGCCCTACGAGAAAAACGGGGCCAAGTACATCATGATGCCCGGCAACGCCAAGGCCCGCCATCCCGTGGTGGAGGAGCGCCTGCGGAAGATCGCCGAGTGGGCGGAGACCGCCTCCGTCAACCGGGTGGAGCCCGGAAAGGACCGCAAAATGGGCATCATCACCTCCTCTACCAGCTATCAGTACGTGAAGGAGGTCTGCGGGGATACCTATCCGGTATTGAAGCTGGGCATGGTCTGGCCCCTGCCGGAGAAGAAGATCACCGAGTTCGCCAAGTCCGTGGACCTGCTGGTGGTGGTGGAGGAACTGGACGGCTTCATCGAGGACTACTGCCGGAACCTGGGGCTGGCCTGCGCGGGGAAGGCCAATTTCTCCTGCATCGGCGAGCTGAGCCAGAACGCCGTGGCGGCGCAGCTGACCCATGAAGACCGCGCCGGCGTCAAGCTGGAGGACGCCATCCCGCCCCGGCCCCCGGTCATGTGCGCCGGATGCCCCCACCGCGGGCTGTTCTATACGCTGAAAAAGAATAACCTCACCGTTCTGGGGGATATCGGCTGCTACACGCTGGGCGCGGTGGCGCCGCTGGGAGCTATGGATTCCACCATCTGCATGGGAGCGTCCATCTCCGGGCTGCACGGCTTCAACAAGGCCAACGGCGGCGAGAGCGAGGGGCGGACGGTGGCCGTCATCGGGGACTCCACCTTCATGCACTCCGGCGTCACGGGCCTTATCAACACGGCCTATAACGAGTCCAATTCCACCGTCATCATTCTGGACAACTCTATCACCGGCATGACCGGCCACCAGCAGAACCCCACCACCGGCTATAACCTCAAGGGCGACCCCTGCGCCAAAATCGATCTGGAAAGCCTGTGCCGGGCTGTGGGCGTCAACCGGGTCCGGGTGGTGGACCCCTACGATCTGGCCGCCTGCGACGCGGCGGTCAAGGAGGAGCTGGCGGCGAAGGAGCCCTCCGTTATCATCTCCCGCCGTCCCTGCGCCCTGCTGAAATATGTGAAGCACCCCGGCCCCATCGCGTCCGATCCGGACAAGTGCGTGGGCTGCAAGTCCTGTATGCGCATCGGCTGTCCCGCCATCAGCATCGCGGACGGCAAGGCGGTCATCGACAACACCCTCTGCACGGGCTGCGGCGTGTGTACCCAGCTGTGCAAATTCGACGCCCTGGGCGGAAAGAAGGAGGCGTGAGCATGGAAACGAAAAACATCATGATCGCCGGCGTAGGCGGTCAGGGCACCCTGCTGGCCAGCAAGCTGCTGGGCGGGCTGCTGCTGGGCAAGGGCTTTGACGTGAAGGTCAGCGAGGTCCACGGCATGAGCCAGCGGGGCGGCAGCGTGGTGACCTACGTCCGCTGGGGGGAGAAGGTGTATTCCCCCATCATCGACAAGGGGCAGGCGGACGTGATCCTGTCCTTCGAGCTGCTGGAGGCCGCGCGGTGGACGGAGTATCTGAAGGCCGGCGGCAGGATCGTCACCAACACCCAGCAGATCAACCCCATGCCGGTCATCACCGGCGCGGCGGCGTATCCGGAGGCCCTTGTGGAGAAGATGCGCGCCGCGGGTCTGGAGGTGGACGCCATCGACGCCCTCTCCCTGGCCGAGGAGGCCGGGAGCAGCAAGGCGGTGAACATCGTCCTCATGGGGCGGCTGTCCAAGTGGTTCGACTTCACCGGGGAGGAGTGGCTGGCGGCGATCCAGCAGAGCGTCCCGCCCAAATTCCTGGAGATGAATCAAAAGGCGTTCCGGCTGGGACGGGAAGCGTAAACAGAATAGACAAGGTCCGGAGAAGTTTCTCCGGACCTTTTTTGCGTTATTCCACTCTGTCAGTCTAGGTCACATTACCGTTCCTGCTGCAGGTCAAAGACAGATAGACTGGACGAGTCTGTCCATCAGGACCGGAGAAGGTGGCGCTGCCATACGCCGTACTGCCAGAGGTATATTCTCGATGAGTAGAAATATCCCAGCCTCGACGGTAGATATCAGCAAGATAATAGCACTCATCTGCACTGCTGGTAATGCCGTTATATGTAAAAGTTGCGCGCAGTGTGTAGGCAAAGCATTTTTGACCTGACGCATTGTAATATGTATATATTTTGCTGTCACTAATTTTTGTGCGAGTCTGGCTGACAATTTCTGTTGTGATGATCGCGTAAGAGCCGTCATCGAAATCGATGCGCTCTGGTGCTCCCAAAGCGGCGGCAGGACTTGTCAAATTATTGAGACACAAAAGTAAGACGATCATCAACGCATATGTACGCTTCATGTTATATCTCCTTAATCATCATAATGATAGATTGTTTGGTCCATGGGCAGATCTTCTGGGAAATTCTCCCCATGCCGGACGTGCTCAATGATCACCAGGCCGCCATTGCTCCATAAATAGGCCGCTATCCCCACCGCTGCCAAAAGCAGTATTGTTAAAACGGCGATCAAAACACGGGTGCGGAGCTTTCGCCTTCGCCGTTCGTCAGTGACCACCGTCGAATCACATTCTTCCATCAGCCGGGCCGCGCAGACCTCCGGCGTGCCGAATGTTTTAGCAAGCTCCGCCTTATCAGCGCATGGATTGTCCTCTATCCATGCGCTCACCGCCCTGTCCAGCTGACGCAGCAGACGCTCCCGTTCCGCCGCGGGACAATCCAGCAGACGGCGTACGGAATGAAGATAAGACGCTTTCACTGAAAATCCCCCTCCTCACTTGGAAATATACCATTTATCAGGCGATCAACGCCCCCGGTAAAGTTTCTATAGATGCCCAAAATCTCCCGGAAATAGGTCCGGCCAGCTTCGGTGATGCCGAAGTATTGCCGCCGCCGTCCATCGGGAGCGCGGCGTTTGGGCAGCTCCTGAATGTACCCCTGGTCGATCATACGATATAAAATCGCATAGGGGAACACGATGGAGATCGTTCCCCCGCTGCGTTCCGCAATGGCTGCGGTCAGCTCAGGAACGTGATTGTCCCGTTCATAGAGCAGGGCCAGCACCAACAGCTCCAACAGGGCCTTTTTCAAGTTTTCTTCCATAATACTGCCCCTGTACGCGATAATGACTGGAATATGGTTATTATACCACGACAACTTTTCATTTGCAACATATTTTTTTATCCTTAATTTTTGGTTTTATTTATTTTTTTGTATTGACAAATTTATTGGGAGCTGATATATTTAACATGCAAGCAATACTGATTGGCAAATATAACAGAAGATAAATCTCTTCCAAGTCTAAATTTTGTTGAAAGGAGGCAAAACGGATTCTTGACCTGGACTTGGAGTGGGTTTATAATAAATAATAAGGAGTATATCATGAAGAAAATTGCAAGCGTTTTCTTTGCGCTTATCCTCTGTTGCTCGTTAGGAGCTCCCGTCTTTGCCGCAGAAGCAGACACTGGTTCGGTAGAGGCTGAACTCGTTATTCCGGAGGGCGAAGCCCGCTATTTTGAATTGCCTGAGTGTGAGGGCATTGCACTGGAAGAGATCGCCGCCGCTGAGGAAGACTCCGATATTCAGCCGCAAGTGATTCCGAGCACAGCAAATATTTTTGAGATCGAGGAATTTAGGGTTCACCCGGTGGTAAAAATCAACGGCAAAACGACGTATTTGGAGGGACACTATTGGTTCCGTCCGGCATCCTTTGCCCCCACTACCGTTCGGGCGGAGATGACCGCAGCGCGGCAGCAGGAACTCATTGATTACGCAGCTGGGCAGGGGCACGAGGTCATTGGTTGGTATTTGTCCGGAACAATTCATATGGAATGCTATCTGCCCCATTGGGTCAACTACAAAACTTTCAACCACGAGAGCAATGGTCAAACAACAAAGGCTCTTAATATTTACAAGAGCACCTATCGCGGGACTCTCTCCACTTACGCACTATTTCCGAATGATATGACAAAGGATTATACATATGGCTTTGAAGGCAACGGGTACATGACGGTATACTACAGCGCTGGAAATACTGTCCGCGATCTGTACCCGACATATGTGATGAACGCTACTTTTAAACAAAGTTAAGACGGAAAGCAGGTAACGGCATGATCATCGGCAACTACATTTATTCCCCGATCGAGCAGGGCAACGGCTACACTTGCGGCTTTGTCAAGCTGAATTTCACGCCCCGCAAGGTGGAGCCCCGCGTTCCCGACGCTTCCCAGACCGGCGGGGGCCAGCCTGCCACAGGCTTAGACGCGCTCTCCCCGGAGGAGAAGACCGCCCTGAAAAACAAGCTGCACAACGGTCAGGGAGACCTCTCCCTGCAGGAATGGGACGATTTTCTCGCGGATCTGGAGGAGTACGGGATCATCTCTCATGAAGAGCGGTTTTTTGCCAACGGGACCCTCCGCGAGATACCGGGGGCGGTTTTGAGGGACGGCTCCCACGCCTTCCATGGAAGTGTCGATCAGGACGTCGGGAATATGTGGAAGGGCGACCCCCTCTCATGGCTGGATGATATGGACGTGTATATGCTGAAAAACCAGCTGTACGCCTCCATGGGCAGCCGGTACATGGTCGAGCCCGGCGGACAGCGGGCGGCGTTCCAAAAGGTGTCGCAGATCACGAAGGATCTATTGAATTGCATATAGGAATGAAGTGAGAGCCAACGCCCAAAGGGCGCTGGCTCTCTTACGCTTAACACGGACAGCGGACCGTCATCGTCCCCGCGCCGCCGTCGATGGTACACGCGGCCCCCATGGGCAGCGTCACCATGGGAGTGCAGTGGGCGGAGCGGACGTTATACAGCACCGGCCTGGGCCATCCGGCAAAGAAGTCCCGCAGCAGCGCCTCCGGCCCGTAGTCCGCCCGGCGGGCGTTGCGGCAGTCGGTGAACACCCCGAACACCAGCCCAGCCGCGCCGTCCAGGACGCCGCCATACCGGAGCTGGTACAGCATCCGCTCCAGGGCGTAGACCTCCTCGCTCACGTCCTCCAGATAGAGGATGCAGCCCCGCGCGTCGATCTGCCAGGGGGTGCCCATGGAGGCGGAGACCAGGGACAGGTTGCCGCCGGTCAGCCGCCCGCAGGCCCGGCCGGGACGCAGGGGGTTGATCTCCTCCCCCGGCGGGTTCTGGATGTCCAGGCACGCCCCCATTTCCAGCGCCGAGCAGAGGCTGTGCCAGGTGAAGTCATCCTGCTCCCGCCCGAGGGTCCAGCTGGCCATTGGACCGTGGAAGGTCACCAGGCCGCACCGCTGTCCAATGGCCAGATGCAGACTGGTGACGTCGCTGAACCCGATCAGCGGCTTCGGATGGGCGGCGATGCACGGATAGTCCAGCAGGGGAAGCATCTGCCATGCGGTCTCGCCGCCCCGGGTACACCAGATGGCGGCAATGTCCGGGTCCGCGAAGCCCCGGTTCAGATCGGCGGCTTTGACCTCCGGCGGCGCGGCGGCGTAGCCGCTGGGCGCGGACCCCCGGCAGGAGTCCCCGATCTTCACCCGGAACCCCAGGGCCTCCACGCTGGCGGCGACCTCCTCAACAGGCTGGTCCGCGGTAAGGGGAGAAGAGGGGGAGATCAGCAGGATGGTGTCCCCCTTTTTCAGTTTCGGCGGGAATATCATGGCGTTTCCTCCTTTTGATGCAGGTAGTCATAGGCCGCCTGGGCCTCCACGGCGGCGGCCAGGGGCAGGGCCTCCGGGTCGGCGGCGAAATGGGGGTTGTGGTTGGGGTATGTCCAGCCCTTCGCCTCGTTCCCCACGCCGATGTAGTAGTAGCACCCCGGCGCGGCGTCGCAGAAATAGCCGAAGTCGTCCGTCCCCAGAGCCGGCGCGCCCTGCTCCTCCACGTTTTCCGCTCCCAGCACCTTCCGGGCGGAGGCCATCAGCAGAGCCGTCACAGCAGGGTCGTTGATGCAGCCGGGGTAGCTCTCGAAGATCTCGATATCCGCCTCCACGCCCATTCCGGCGGCGATGCCGGAGACGATGGCCCGGAAGTCCGCTTTCACCCGCTCGCGGGCCTCGCCGCCCATGGTGCGGAGGATGCCGGTGAACCGGGCCTCCTCCGGCAGAACGTTGCCCGCCTCTCCGCTGTGGAAGGACCCCACCGTCACCACCACCGGCTCCGTGGGGGAGGTCCGGCGGCTGGAGATGGTCTGCAGGGCGGTGACGATCTGGGCTCCGGCCACGATCACGTCCGCCCCCAAATGGGGCTTGGCCCCGTGGGATCCACGCCCCCGCAGGGTGACGGAGAAGGGGTTGGAGGCCGCGCACACCGGGCCGCTGCGGGTACACAGCTTTCCCGTGGGGAGGCCGCTCTCCACGTGACAGCACAGCATGGCGTCCACACGTGGCGCTTCCATGCAACCCGCCGCGATCATCCGGGCCGCGCCGCCGTCTCCTTCCTCGTCCGGCTGGAAGAAGAGCTTCACCGTTCCGGGCAGCTCTGACCGGCATCCCAGCAGCAGCTCCGCCGCGCCCAGCAGGGCGGCGGTGTGGAAATCGTGGCCGCAGGCGTGCATCACCCCGGGGACCTGGGAGGCGTAGGGCAGGCCGGAGTCCTCCTCAATGGGCAGCGCGTCGATGTCCGCCCGGAAACCGATGGTCCGCCCGGGGCGTCCGCCATGTATGACCGCCATGGTCCCCGTGTCCGCCAGGGGCGTATAGGGGATGCCCAGCGCCTCCAGACGCTCCCGGATCAGCTTCGCCGTCCGGTGTTCCTTCCGCCCTAGCTCCGGGCACCGGTGGAGGGTGAAAAACAGTTCCCGCCACGCCGGCGCCAGGGACAGGGCGGTCTCTTTGAAGGCTTCCATGATAGAATGCTCCTTCCTCTCATTTTCCCTCATTATATACGCTCCCTGCGGATTTGTCACGGTTTTTTTCCGGTTTTGGCCTCCTCCGGACTGTCACCGCCGTCCCCAGGCGCATATTGTGGAGAGAGAATCCAATGAGTTGGGAGGATGACTCTATTATGACTCGCACGACCCATTTTTTCCTGGGCGCAAACAGCGGCCAGGGGTTTCAGACCCTGTTCCCCCGCTTCTGCAGGCCGGAGGACTTCCATGACCTCCTGGTCCTCAAGGGCGGCCCGGGCTGCGGCAAGTCTACGCTGATGCGCGCCGTCGGCGCGGCCATGGAGGAGAGGGGGGAGGAGGTGGAGTACCTCTACTGCTCCGGCGATCCGCAGTCTCTGGACGGCGTACATATTCCGCGCATTCGCACCGCCATCGTGGATGGTACGGCGCCCCACGTCATCGAGCCCCGCTATCCCGCCGCCGTTGGCCGCTATGTGAACCTGGGGCAGTTTTATGACGTTGCCGCCATCAAGTGTTCCCGCAAGGACGTGATCCACTACACCAACGCGGCGTCCGCCGCCTATCAACGGGCCTATCGCGCCCTGGGCGCGGCGCGGCAGATGTCGGACAGCGCCTCCGCCCTGATGCGGGAGAGGATGGACGCCGAGAAGCTCCTGCGGCGCACCGACGGGATCATCGGGCGGGAGCTGCGGGGGAAGGGGGGAGGCGGCGAGGACAGTCTCCGTTTCCTGGGAAGCCTCACCTGTCAGGGGCCTATCTGGCGCTTTGACTCCGTTCAGACGCTGTGCCCCAGGGTCTACCAGCTCCAGGACTCCTACGGCCTGGCCGCCCTCATGCTCCAGCGCCTCCATGCCGCCGCCGCCGCACGGGGCTTCCGGTCCGTGATCTGTCCCGACCCGGAGCATCCGGATCTGATCCACCATCTGCTGCTGCCGGAGCTGGACCTGGCCTTCGTCACCAGCCGCGAGGGCATGGCCTATTCCGGCTCTGCTTACCGCCGGGTGCGTCTGGACACCATGATCGACCCCGCCTGCGCCAAGCGGTTCAAGGCCCGTATCCGCTTCTCCGCCCGGGTAGCCGCCGTCCTCCGGGAGGAGGGCCTGGACGCACTCCGGGAAGCAAAAGCCGCCCACGACCAGCTGGAGGCGGTCTACCACCCCCACGTAGACTTCAACGGCGTTCAGCAGCTGGCTCGGGAGGAACTGAAGCGGATCGAAACGTATCTCTGACAAACGTCCGTATTTGAGAAAAAGCGGCCCTGTGTTCTCACAGGGCCGCTCCCTCTATTTTTCCCTCAGGAGTTTATCATAGTTGGCGATCTTGTAGTCCAGCCGTTCCAGGGATTGCTGCATTTTCTCCATCCGGCCCAGGAGCAGCGCACGCTGCTCGACCAGGATATCCTTCCGGCGCTCCTCGGTGCCCTCGCCCTGGCGGCACAGCGCGCCGTATTCGATCAGCGCCTCGATCTGCACCCCGGCGGAACGCATACACTTGATCAGCTCGATCCACCGGCAGGACGCTTCGTCAAAATCCCGCACGCCGCCCTTGGTCCGGGGCACCGGGGGAATGAGGCCGATGCGTTCATAATACCGCAGGGTGTCGGCGGTCAGCCCGTATTTTTTGCTGGTTTCCGCAATGGTCATGTGCCCGGCCTCCTTTACGCGCCGAAGAGCGCCGCCGCGCGCTTCATGTTCTCCGTCACGGCCACGCCGAAGGGACACCGCTTCTCGCACGCGCCGCACTGGACGCACTCTCCCGCCTTGTGGGGCAGGGCGGCGTAGTGCTCCCGCACCGTCTCGGGGATATCCCCCTGGGCCTGGCAGAGGTTCAAAAACTTGGTCACGTCGGCTACGCCGATCCCCTGGGGGCAGGGGGCGCAGTGTCCGCAGTACATGCAGTGCCCCGCCCAGTTGATCTTGGGCATGGCGGCGAAGGCGGCGGCGTAGTCCCGCTCCTCCGGGGAGGCGTCCTCGTAGGCGATGCTGGCCCGCAGGTCCTCCATGGACCGGGCCCCGCACATGATGGAGGCCACCCCCGGGCGGGTCAGGGCGTAGTGGAGGCATTGCGCCGCCGTCAAGGATACCCCCGCCGGAGACATATCCGCCTTCAGCAGGTCCCCGCCGCCGAAGGCCTTCATGACCGTGATGCCTACACCCAGCCGCTGGCAGGTCTCATACAGCGCCTGCCGCTGGGGGTCCATATTGACCAGAGGCTTCTCGTAGTTCTTGTCCGCCCACAGCTCTTCCACGTCCTCGCCGGCGGGCTGGAGGTCGTAGCAGGGATTCACGCTGAACATCAGCACGTCGATCTTTCCGGTGTTCACCGCCGTCAGGGCCACCTCCGGATTGTGGCTGCTGAGGCCGACGCTCTTGACGGTCCCCGCCGCCTTCAGCGCCAGGGCGTAGTCCAGGATGCCGCTTTCTACCACGGTCTCCCAGTCGCTCATGGCGTCCACGTAGTGGATCATGCCGATGTCCGCGCAGTCCGTCCCCAGGAGCCGGAGGCGCTCGGCGAAATTGGCCTTCGCCTCTTCAAGGTCTCGGGTCCGCTTGTACTGCCCGTCCCGCCAGACGGCGCAGAGATGGTTCTGGAGGACGAACTTCTCCCGCCGCCCCTCCAGGGCCCGGCCCAGGTTCTCCAGCAATTCAGGCTCCGGCGTATACAGGTCGATGCAGTTGACCCCGGCGGACTCCATGAGATCTACCATTTCCCGGACCTGTGCCGCCGTCTTGCCGGAAAAGCCCTCGCAGCCCATGCCGATCTCGCTCACCCTGATGCCGGTGCGGCCTAATGTACGGTATTGCATGTCTGTTTGTCTCCCTTCAATATTCCGTTTTATTTCTCACTGTCTCCCAGCATATCACCTGGAGTCTACTCCAAGTCAAGACTTATTTCAAAAACCACCTGCATTCTGCTCAACCGGTAAACCAGCAGCAGGCTCAATACGCACCTGCAAGCCTGTTTCTTTCCCCGCATGTCATGTTTCATGCTGCTCTCCGGCCAGCTCCCGGCCGATCAGCTCGTTGGCGATGGTAAACGCCTCCACCCGGCGTTTCGCCAGGGTGATCTGGGGCTTGTACCGCTGGGGTTCCTCCTTGGCCTCGAAGGTCTTGATGGTCTCCCGCAGCTTGTGGAGGGTAGAATCGATCTGGCGTTTGGCCTCCAGCAGCTGCTCCCGTGTGTATTCCATGTAATATCCTCCTCTGCGCAAGCGGCGCGGTATGCCAAGACATACCGCGCCGCGTCATTCCTATTTTGCGGGCTTCACGATCAGGTTTACCAGCTTGTTCTTCACGAGAATGACCTTCACGATCTCCATGCCCTCGATGGCACGGGCCACCTTGTCCACGGCCTTGGCGGCTTCCACCACTGCGGCCTCCTCGCTGTCTGCGGGGACGTTGATGGTGCCCCGGAGCTTGCCCTGGACCTGGACGGCCATCTCCACGGAGGAGGCCGCCGTCTTGCTTTCGTCATAGACGGGCCAGCTCATCTGGCAGGCCATTTTTCCGCCCCCGGCAGCGGCGAAGCCCATGGTTTCCCACAGCTCCTCGCACATGTGGGGCGCGAAGGGATTCAGCAGCAGCAGCAGGGTCCTCATATCGCCCTTGGAGCAGCCGTTGGCGTAGAAGTCGTTCACCAAGGCCATCATGGCGGCGATGGCGGTGTTGAACTTCATGGCCTCGATGTCGTTGGACACCTTCTTGATGGTCTTGTGGATGCCGGCCTCGTTGGCAGGGGTGTATGCCTCGCCGTCCGTGCAGCTCTCGGAGAGGTTCCACACACGGTCCAGGAACCGTTTGCAGCCCTTTACCGCGTTGTCGGACCAGGTGGCGGCCTTCTCGAAGTCGCCGATAAACATGATATACAGCCGCAGGGTGTCCGCGCCGTAGGCCTTCACCACATCGTCGGGATTCACCACGTTGCCCCGGGACTTGGACATCTTGCCGCCCTCGCTGAGGATCATGCCGTGGCTGGTGCGCTTCTGATAGGGCTCCCTGGTGGGGACCACGCCGATGTCGTAGAGGAACTTGTGCCAGAACCGGGAGTAGAGCAGGTGCAGGGTGGTGTGCTCCATGCCGCCGTTGTACCAATCCACCGGGGACCAGTACTCGAGGGCTTCTTTAGAAGCCAAAGCCTTGTCGTTGTGGGCGTCCATATACCGCAGGAAGTACCAGCTGGAACCGGCCCACTGGGGCATGGTGTCTGTCTCCCGCTTGGCCGCGCCGCCGCAGCAGGGGCAGGTGGTGTTGACCCACTCGGTCATCTTGCTGATGGGGCTCTCGCCGTCGTCGGTGGGCTCGTAGCTCTCCACCTCGGGGAGGAGCAGGGGCAGCTGGTCCTCCGGCAGGGGCTGCCAGCCGCATTTCTCGCACCAGACCATGGGGATGGGCTCGCCCCAATACCGCTGGCGGGAGAAGACCCAGTCACGGAGCTTATAGTTGACCTTGGCCTCGCCGATGCCCTTCTCCTCCAGCCACTTGGTGACGGCGGGGATGGCGTCCTTGACGGTCAGGCCGTTGAGGAAGTCGGAGTTGACCAGGATGCCGGTCTCGTCCTTGGCGGTGAAGGCGGCCTTCTGCACGTCCTCGCCGCCGGAGACCACCTCTATGATCTCGCAGCCGAACTTCTTGGCGAACTCCCAGTCCCGGTCGTCGTGGGCGGGGACGGCCATGATGGCCCCGGTGCCGTAGGTGGACAGGACGTAGTCGGAGATAAAGATGGGGATCTCCCGGCCATTCACCGGGTTTACGCCGCGCACGCCGTCCAGGCGCACGCCGGTCTTCTCCTTGTTCAGCTCCGTGCGCTCCAGGTCGCTCTTGGAGGCGGCGGCACGCTGGTATGCCTGGATGTCGTCCGCGTTTTTCAGCAGGGGCATCCACTTCTTTACCAGCTCGTGCTCCGGGGACAGCACCATGTAGGTGGCCCCGAAGAGGGTGTCGGGCCGGGTGGTAAAGACCACGATGTCGTCCCCGGTGGTGGCCTTGAAGGTGACCTCCGCGCCGGTGGAACGGCCGATCCAGTTCTTCTGCTGGGTCTTGACCCGCTCGATGAAATCCAGGTCGTCCAGGTCGTCGATGAGCCGCTGGGCGTACTTGGTGATGCGCAGCATCCACTGGCTCTTCTCCTTCCGGATCACCGCGCTGCCGCAGCGCTCGCAGACGCCCTCCACGACCTCCTCGTTGGCCAGGACGCACTTGCAGGAGGTACACCAGTTCACCGGCATGGTGGCCTTGTAGGCCAGACCGTTCTTATACAGCTGGAGGAAGATCCACTGGGTCCACTTGTAGTAGCTGGGGTCGGTGGTGTCCACCACCCGGTCCCAGTCGAAACCGTAGCCCAGCATCTTCAGCTGGCGGGTGAAGTTGGCGATATTCTGCTTTGTGACGATGGCGGGATGGACGTGGTTTTTGATGGCGAAGTTCTCCGTGGGCAGGCCGAAGGCGTCAAACCCGATGGGAAACAGCACGTTATAGCCGTCCATCCGCTTTTTGCGGGTGACGATGTCCATGGCGGTGAAGGGACGGGGATGGCCCACGTGGAGCCCCTGCCCGGAGGGGTAGGGGAACTCGATGAGGCCGTAGAACTTGGGCTTCTCGCTGCGGTCGGATGCGGCAAAGATCTTGCCCTCCTCCCAGCGTTTTTGCCACTTGGGCTCGATGGCCGCGAAATCGTATTTCAAAATCATCACACTCTCTTTGTATGTTGTCCGGGCACGTTCCGGCAAAAATTTCGTACAGGAGGTATTATATCGGATTTTTTGCGGAATTGCAAGGGGTTTTTGCTGCTTTTCCCTGTCGGGGAACCGTACCGCCAGCCAGTATTCTGACGGTGCCGGCGCCGGCGGCTTGTATCTCGCCGCTCTCTGTGGTATGATCAAGGCAGTAAGGGAACGCTGGGAGGCGATTTTATATGAAAATAATCGATACGCGCGGTATTACTTGCATTGAGCCTCTGGATGGAAGCCGCGAATGGTATTGGGGGAGCGATTACGCGAAGGGTGACCTGTATGAGGCCGAGGAATTGTACCGGGATCACCATCCGGTAACCTGCAACCGCCTGATATTTGTCCATTATCCCGATGGACGTGTGGTTGAGCCCATTGAAGGAAAAGACGGGCAATACTTCGGGCGGCCGGTTTCATACCAGGGGGAAATTCACATATTATTGGCGGACTTTCCGAGATCATCGCTCCATATTTTGCGATATGATGATCGTACAGATCGTATCATCCAGATCGCGTCTCTGCCCCTTGCGGCGGTGGAGGACTGCTATAATCTGCTGCTGCGGCGCGCTCCTTTAATGCTGACCCGGCAGGCCAACAACGGAAAGTTTCAGATCGTCTGGCCGGAAAAAATCGAATTTGATATTGACGAAACAGAGAGCTTCTATGACCGGCAGGGCGGCAAACTGTTTTTCTGCCGGTGGCATGATGAACCGGAATATCAAGAAGAGATCGTCATTCGAAAATATCCTTCCGGAGAAGTTTTGGAGGTCATTCCGGGCGCTTGGAAGGATATGCCGGATGGTCAGATATGGGTTTTGCAGTAGGCGGCTGGTCATCCCCAATTGCCGACCGCGTCCCGCAGAAAGTGAAAAGGGCCGTCCGCGCATC
>CAJTVO010000092.1:0-5923 GCA_910579485.1 uncultured Oscillospiraceae bacterium
GGCGCGCCGATGCGGGGCAGATTTTCCAACGGCGCGCCGGGGTCGTCGCGCCCTACAGATGCAAAATTGATTTCCCCGGGGCGGAGATTTCGGATGTTGCAGTTTTGTATGTTTTGGTGTATACTAATTACAAAGCATCATGTGAGATGTAATGTATAAAGGGTGGTTTCACCAGGCCACTACATTACATTGACTGCGGTTCATTTGTGGCAGAATGGCACAGGCTGGAGGGGCGGTGATTGACCAGCAGAAGGGAACCGAAGCGGGAGCGTCCGGGGATGGCCTGGGCGCTCCATTCTCTTTGTCGGCCCTCTGCTAAGAGCGCACTTACTCACCACCGCCGTCGGCTGGTGGTGGTATGGCCTGCGGCCATCGTGCGCCCTCCGGGGGCGGGGGTGGCTCCGCTGCCAGTCCTCCCCTGCCGGTATATACAGCAGACGCCAACAGCGGCTTGTGCATCGGGTGGAGCTGCGCTGATGCACTGGGGGCTTGGGGGACATTGACCACCAACAAGCGGCACCGGGTATATACCGGTGCATTGCTTGCTACTACTATAAGCGCCTATAAATAAGGGTTGAAAGCCGCTTGCAATGATGGTATACTTTGCTTGTATTAATCGACAAATTTGTTTTGCGGAGGTTTATTATATGAGAGCACCTTTTCAGATATTGGCGATTCCTTATAGACGAAATCCAGATTTACAGTTTTGTGTTTTTCACCGTGCAGATGTAGATCAATGGCAATTTGTGGCAGGCGGTGGAGAAGATAATGAAACACCGATAGAAGCTGCAACCCGGGAGGTTTCAGAAGAAACAGGGATTAAAGTGGATAGCATAACTAAACTGGTTTCAATGGCATATGTCCCCGCAGATGTTATTTCAGAACGCCATCGAAAGTACTGGACAAAGGATACTTTTGTTTTGCCTGAGTATCATTTTGCATTCGAATGTATTCTCGATATAAAACTATCCGATGAACACCTTGATTGCGAATGGCTGAGTTACCACGATGCTATGTTGCGTTTGACGTGGGATTCTAATAAAACAGCACTTTATGAGTTGAACTGTCGGCTATCAGAAGAGAGATAACTTCCTGTTTATCGGGGGGATTTCATCTTTTGGGTGAAATCCCCCTTGACAAATGTTCTCTTGAGGAGTGATCTTGATGCCGCTGCTGCGGGGGAAATATTATACGCTGGCTGATGTGCTGTGCTGGGATGACCGGGAGCGCTGGGAACTGATCGACGGCGTTCCGTTGATGATGGCCCCGCCTGCCAGGATACATCAGAAAATCGTTTCTGAGATCAACCGTCAGCTGGGCAATTATCTGAAAGGGAAAAAGTGCGAGGTCTATCCCGCGCCCTTCGCTGTTCGCCTGTTTGAGGAAAACGGCGATCTGCCGGAGCGCGTGGATACGCTGGTGGAGCCGGATATTTCCGTGATCTGCGACCCCTCCAAGCTGGACGATATTGGCTGTAAAGGCGCGCCGGACCTGGTCATCGAGGTCATCTCGCCCTCCAGCCGGAGGCACGACAGGGTGACGAAATTCAACCTGTACCAGCGCGCAGGCGTCCAGGAGTACTGGATCATCGATCCGTCCGGGAAGGAAGCGCTGTCTTACGTTCTGGAAGACGGGCACTACAAGGCAAAGGAGTCCGGGACGGCTGGCGATCAGATGCGGGTGAATGTTCTGGAGGACTGTATGCTGGATCTGTCCCAGGTGTTTAGCGAGTGAGCAGGTTCGGGAATAGAAGCGCGCCGCAGAGAATGGTCTGCGGCGCACTTTTTGTATGGGGTCTTGGTGGAAGCTGTATTTGGGGTCATTTTGAGGCGGGAGGGAGCTTGGAGAGGAGGAGGACCGTCTCCACATGCCGCGTCCTCGGGAACAGGTCCACCGCCACAGCTCGGAGGGCGCGGTAGCCCTCTCCGGAAAAGCGCTTCACGTCCCGGGCCAGGGTGCCGGGATCGCAGGAGACGTACACGATCCGCTCCGGCCTCATGGAGGCGATGACGGGGATCACAGTCTCCTCCAGGCCCTTCCGGGGCGGGTCTACGACCACCACGTCCGGCCTTAGCCGCTCCGCCGCGAGACGCTGGGCGATATCCCCCGCGTCGCCGCAGAAAAATTCTGCGTTGGCGATGCCGTTCGCCTGGGCGTTCTCCCGGGCATTCTCCACCGCCTCCGGCACGATCTCCGCGCCGATGGTCCGTCCGGCCCGCCGGGCCATGGCCAGGGTGATGGTTCCCGCGCCGCAGTACAGGTCCAGTACGGTCTCCCGGCCGGTGAGCCCCGCGAACTCCACGGCCTTCTCATAGAGCCGCCCGGCCTGGTCCCGGTTGACCTGATAGAAGGAGGGCACCGACAACCGGAAGGTGAGGCCGCACAGGGTGTCGGTGATGGTATCCTCCCCCCAGAGCGTCCGGTACGCGCCGCCCAGGACCACGTTGGTCCGCTCCCGGTTGACGTTCAGCACCACGCCCACGGTCTCGGGGCAGACGGCGCGGATATGGCGGACCAGCTCCTCTTCGGCGGGAAGCCGGACACCGTTGACCACCAGGCAGACCAGCGCCTGTCCCTCCCGGTTGGTACGGACGTAGATGTGCCGCAGCAGTCCCCGGTGGGCGGCCTCGTCGTAGGCGGGCACGTCATGATCCAGCAGATAGCCCTCTACCGCCGCCGCCACGGCGTTGGCCTGGGAGGTCTGGAGGCGGCAGTCCAGGGCAGGGATCACCTGATGGCTTCGCGCGCGAAAAAATCCGGCGCGGCCGTCGGGGCTGACGGGGAACTGGCACTTGTTCCGGTAGCCGTCCACCCAGTCCGCTCCAATGATCTCCCCCACGGCCACGTCCGCGCCGCCCACACGGCGCAGGGCGTCCTCCACCCGCTGGCGCTTGACCTCCAGCTCCTCGGAATAGGCGAGGTGCCGGAAGTCGCAGCCGCCGCAGGCGGGGAAGTGGGGGCAGTCCGGCTCCCGCCGGGCGGGGGAACGGTCCAGAATTTCTTCCACCCGGGCGTAGGCGATGTTTTTCAGCGTCTTCATGATGCGGATAGAGCAGGTCTCCCCCCGCACGGCGTTGTGGACGAAGACGACCTGCCCGTCGATCCGGGCAATGCCCAGTCCTTCGGCGGTGTAGCCGGTGATGGTCACGGTATGAAGTTGGTTTTTGGCAAGTGCTGCCATACAGGGACCTCCTGTGACAAATATTCCGGGCCGCTTACTTTTTGGCAGCCCTGTCTGCAAAGAACGTACCCACTAATACGACCGCTGGGACATCGTATTATAACCAGCAATCAGAAAAGCTTCTTTGCCTACATGGAACGGGGATACCAGAAGCACGAGAACTCCGACTATGATCAAATGCGTTTCTCCAACACCAATCCGTCATACGCTTTACCGCCCACAACATACGCGGCTTTCTGCCGCTTTGTTTCCACAAAGCCTAGTTTTCTGGCGCATCCCAACATCCGCGCATGACCGCTCCACGTCTCCAGAAGGAATTGATGCTCTCCCAGGCTGCGGTAATACTCCATAAAGGCGGCTAATGCTTTTGTGCCGATCTCTCTGCCCCAGAAGGCCCTCTCACAGATCTCTACGCCAAGCGCCCGGATGGAGCCGTTCTCCTCCGCGTTTTTGCGCTGGTCGATGGCCCCCCAGGGGGTGGGTTCATAATTCTTGTCCAAGTAGTATGAGGACACCGTGCCGATATGCCGTCCGGCTGATTCGACCTCAAAGCGCCATCGGATCGCATCCTCAGACAGATCGGACATGATTTGGACCATATCCTTGCGCAGCTCGTCAGGGTCTACGGGCGCTAATGTCAGCCATGGAGTGCTCTCGTAAAACCACGCGGTATCTACGTTTGTCCAGCGGACCTCATCCTCCACGTCTGTAAGCCGGTAATCTCGTAAGATAACTTCGCCAAAAACAATTTCCATGATTTTTCCTCTATAGAAACGTAGTTAAAGTATATCACCGGCCCGCATGAATATTACGCCTCCCACTTGTCGATAAGCATCTTGATCTGGTCGGCGAAGTTGCCCAAATCGCGGTTGGCGCGGCCCTTGCTGCGGGAGATGACCTCCTGGAGCAGCTTGCCAACGGCAACCAGACGCTGATAGGGTACGGAGACCTTCCCGGCAGGGGTGATCACCCTGCGCTCGGGCAGATAGCCCCGTTCCAGCATCTGGTTGGAGGCCAGATCGTACACCTCCGTATACTGGGGCGCGTGGGCGCTGTAGCCCAGCCGGATCAGGGTGTCGGCGAAATAGGGCGCCACCTCCCGGTCGCCGTGGACCACGAAGAAGTGGGTGGGGCGGGTGAAAGACTTGGCCCAATCGATGAGGTGGTCCCGGTCCGCGTGGCTGCTCAGGCCCTTGAAGTTCTCGATCTCCGCCAGCACGGCCACTTCCTCGCCGAAGAGCTTCACCACCGGCGCGCCGTCCAGCAGGGTGCGGCCCAGGGTGCCGGGGCCCTGGAAGCCTACGAACACGATGGTACACTCCTTCCGCCACAGATTGTACTTCAAATGGTGGCGGATACGGCCGGCATCGCACATGCCGGAGGCGGAGATGATGACCTTGGGGGTCTTGTCGGCGTTGAGCATCTTGGACTCGTCCAGGGACTCCGTCAGCCGCAGGCCGGGGAAGGAGAACATATCCACGCCGCCCTTCACCAGGGCCAGGGCCTCTTCGTCCAGGTAGCCCCGCAGGTCGCCGCAGAAGATGGTAGTGGCCTTGCTGGCCAGGGGGGAGTCGATATATACCGGGAAGTCGTTGACGGACTTGACCAGGTGCTCCTGCTTGATCCGCCGCAGGAAGTAGAGGATCTCCTGCGTGCGCCCCACGGCGAAGGCGGGGATGATGACGTTGCCGCCCCGGCCCAGGGTCCGGTCGATGACCTTGGCCAGCTCGGAGGTGTAGCTCCACACCTCCTGGTGGTTCCGGTCGCCGTAGGTGGACTCCATGACCACATAGTCCGCCCGTTTGAGCAGCACCGGGTCCCGGATGATGGGCTGGTTGATGTTGCCGATGTCTCCGGAGAAGACGATGGTCTTCCGCACGTTCCCTTCATGGAGCTCCATCGTAATGGAAGCGGAGCCCAGCAGGTGGCCCGCGTCGGTAAAGGTGGCGGTCACGCCCTCGCACACGCCGATCTCCTGGTCGTACTCGCAGGTATGGACGTAGGCCATGGTGCGCATGGCGTCCTCCACGGTATAGATGGGCTCCACGAAGGGACGGCCCGCGCGCTGGTTGCGGCGGTTGTCGTACTCCGCGTCGGACATCTGGATGTAGGCGCTGTCCACCAGCATGATCTCCATGAGCCGCGCGGTAAGGCGGGTAGTCCAGATCTGGCCCTTGAAGCCGTGCTTGATGAGCATGGGGATGCGGCCCGAGTGGTCGATATGGGCGTGGGTCACCAGGATGTAGTCGATGGAGTTGGGCTCGAAGGGCAGCTCATGGTTGTCGATCTCGTCCCGCCCTTGCTGCAGGCCGCAGTCGATCAAGATTCGCTTCCCGTTGACCTCAAGGCAGTGACAGCTGCCGGTCACACATTGGTCCGCTCCGTAAAAGTGCAGTTTCATGAGAAAGCCCTCCTTGTATTTGTGTACCACCATTGTATCACATCTGGAGGAAAATAACAACACCGACCTTTGCCGTCCTGGAGAAATCTGTTAAGAGTGCTGACAGCCGGGCACCGGCCGGCCGGGGGAGGCATATACTGGAGTGGGCGCGGACTTTGCACCGCGCAGCTGAAATACAGGAAGGAACTTTCCGTATGAGATACAATTGCTATGAACCGGAACCCTGCGGCTGTCATGGCCGTCCCGGCGAGTGCGGCGTCTGCTGCATCCCGGGACCTCCGGGTCCGAGGGGACCCCGAGGTCTTCCCGGCCCCATGGGACCCGCCGGTCTTCCCGGCCTG
>CAJTVO010000092.1:5946-11326 GCA_910579485.1 uncultured Oscillospiraceae bacterium
CGAGGGGACCCATGGGGCCCGCAGGTTCTACCGGCCCTGCGGGTGTGATGGGCCCTGCCGGTCCTGTTGGCCCCACCGGCGCGGCGGGTGCTGCTGGCGCGGTTGGCCCCACCGGCCCTGCGGGTGCTATGGGCCCTGCTGGTCCCACTGGACCCACCGGTGAGGCGGGGCCCGCTGGCCCGGTTGGTCCCGCTGGACCCACGGCTCCAAGCATATATGCACAACTATTTTACAAGGAAAGGGAAATTGCCCTTGCAAAACCTGTTCCCCTATGGTATACTACCCACGGCGCGACTTGTGAAAATCACCGGAAACCGCCGAAAAAACAGCCGCTGTTTCTGTGCAGTTTGCGGCGGAAATCAAACGAGGAGGGAATCTGTCTTATGAAGAAACGAACCATTAGCTGCCTCATCGCCCTTGCGCTGATATTGGGGATATCTCCAGGTCATGCCTGGGCGGGTGAGGGACCACTATGCCCACGTCACACCTTGTCCCCAGGCGCGGCGCAGGGCCCCATGCCGTCATTTTATAGCGAAGAAATATCGCCATCTCAAGAGGAACCGATCGTTTTGGACCTTGCGGATGGCGATATTCTTATTTTCGCGGCCAATTATATGCAGGGAGACAACTTTGCAGAGCACTTTGGCAGCTGCGTTATTACACAGAGCGATCCCGATACACCGGTGACGGCGGTGATCAATATCGTTCAAGCGGTCGATACAGTCAACATCACGATAGAGGATATCTTTATCGATGCCAGCAATGGCGAAAGAGCCGCGATCGATATCATGGAAAGCGGCCGCATCAACCTCACTTTGAAAGGGAGGAACCGGGTCGTGTCCCCGGAAGGTCATGCCGGCGTCATGATCGCGGATAATGAGGATACGGAGCTGTTCGTCCGGGGCGAGGGCAGTCTGGAAGCCAAAGGCGGCAGCGGCGGCGCAGGGATCGGCGGCGGGCCGGATGGAACGGCGGGGACCGTCCGCATCGAGAGTGGAACGGTAGCCGCCTATGGCGGCGAGGGCGCCGCCGGGATCGAAGGCGGAAGCATCCAGATCCTCGGCGGGGATGTGACCGCTGTGGGCGCGGCGGAGGCGCCCTGTATTGGAGGCCGCGGCGTTTCCGGCATCACCCTTTCCAGCGGCACGATCCGGGCGCGGCGCGGACCGGACGGTGCGCCGGAGGACGTCTATGATATCGGAGGTCATCAGGATACAGAGCCCGTCTTCCTTGATCCCGGCGAGGAGGGACGGGCCATCGTATATGTGAGCGGGCCGGACAAAATCGGTGGATGGGACGCCGTCCGGGAGAGCTGGAACGGCATCGTCTGGGAGGGAAACGCCGGTATGGTCTACGGCGCGGTGGATCTTTCTGAGTCCGGCTTTACCATTGAGGCCGGGCAGACGCTGGAGGTCCCGGGCGATCCCGACCCGGCGGCGGAGCCGGTGTTGATGGTCCCGGAAAGCGGTTTCCGGAACCACGGCACGATCACCGGTACGGGGCTGGTCATGATGGACGGGGAGAAATACCGTATCGAGGACAACCGGCTCGTCTCCATGACTCAGGAACCGCCCGAGGAGCTGCCGGAGGAAAGGGTGGAGGTGACGGTCACCGGCGATCCGTCCAAGACCTACGACGGCACGGCAGCGGTCCTGCCGGAGAGAGGATATACGGTAATAGGGAGTGATGAGGCGGTCAACGTCTTTTACAAGGCGAGGACGGCCTTTAATGATGCCTACACGACGGTCCCTCCGGTCAACGCCGGGGAGTACGTAGTCATGGTGCTCTGCGCGGGCGTGAGCGCGGAGAAGGCGTTTACGATCCGTCAGGCCGCGCCGGAGGCGGCGGTGCTCCCCGTGTCTATCCAGTATGACGGCGCGGAGAAGTATACGGTGGAGCTGTCCGATGCTGCGGCTCCGTATCTTCTGACGGGGGACGTTGCCGTTTATACGCTGGGGACCGTGCCGGAGAACAAGTGCCTACCGGCGGACGCCGTGGGGATCGATGGGAGCGCGCTCACCCTTGCGCCGGTCCCCGGCGGAGAAGCGGTGGTCGATATACCGGCCGCCGTGTCTGGGTTCACCAACTACACGCCGCTGGCGCTGACGGTCCGCGTGACGCTCACGCCGGAGGAGGGCCAGCAGACGCCGGAGCCTCCGCCAAAATGGGAGACACCGAATGACCGGCCCAGTGGAAGCGGGAGCGCGCAGGGAACTTCCCGCCCGGCGGAAAATTCCCCCGCGCCGGTGGAACAGGATACCGTTATAAAGACGGCGGAGACCGTGCAGCCGGACGGCTCGAAGCTGGTGGAGATGATGGGGCCGGACGGGACCGCGTCCACGACTACGGTGAGCGCCTCCGGCCAGGCCGTGACGGTAGTGGAAATTTCAGAGAGCGCGGCGGCGGGGGAGGGGGCCATCAAGCTGCCGATGCCGCCGGTGCCGTCCGTGCGGGACGCGGCCCAGGCTCCATCCGTGACCGTCAACGGCCCGGAGGGCGCAGTGGTGACGGTGGAGATCCCCGTGGAGAACGCCGCCCCCGGCACGGTGGCGGTGGCCGTGGGCGCTGACGGCGCCCGGCAGGTGCTCCGGCAGACCGTCCCAACAGCGGACGGCGTGGCGGTCTCCGTGCCTACAGGGACCACGATGCAGATCGTGGACAACGGCAAGACTTTCGCGGATCTGCCGCCGGAGTACTGGGCGGGGGACGCGGTGGGCTTCGTCACCGGACGGGAGCTCTTCGGCGGGACTTCGGCGTCCGCCTTCTCGCCGGACCAGGAGATGACCAGGGGGATGCTGATGACGGTGCTGGCCCGTCTGGACGGCATGGACACGGCAGGCGGACAGAACTGGTATGATAAGGGAATGGCCTGGGCGGTGGAACACGGCGTCTCCAGCGGGGACGAGCCTGAGCGGGATGTGACCTGTGAGCAGATGGTCACGATGCTGTACCGTTACGCAGGCAGTCCGTCCGCCGCCGGAAGCCTGACAGGCTTCCCCACTGACGCTTACAGCGTCAGTGATTATGCTGTCTTCTCCATGGACTGGGCCATGGGGAGCGGACTGCTGGCGGACGCGGATGGCGGCATCATGGTCCCGAAGGACAACGTGACCCGCGCGCAGGCCGCCGTGCTGCTGATGCGCTTCGTTGAACGGGCGCTCTGAGCGGCGGGGGTCCGAAAACCGGGGGCGCTTCTGCGGCCGTTTTGTCGAATCCTGTCGATAACGGGCGAATGGATGGGACGATTTTGCGCCTTCACGCCGTTTCTGTGATACCATCCGCCTTCCGCGCATACCCATCAGGCGGAGGTGCTTTGCATGATGGATTGGCAAATACAGATGGATACGCGGGATATGTCCGGCCTGCAGGCCGAAGGAGGAGACCCCTGCCGCTTCCGGGTGGGGGATACAACGGTGCGGGTCTCCTTCCGGCCCTGTGGGGAGACGCTGGAGGAGAAGGTGAGGGCCTATTTCCTGGGTCTGAAAACCGGCGGCGCGCCCGCCGGGCGTGGGGAGGGGGAGGCTCCCCGTCATGGGGCGGATCAGAAAGCGGACTGAGTCCGAGTCACCGCCGGAGAAGACCGTCTGGCGGATCGGGAAGTACATCCGGCTCTCCCGGGACGATGGGAACGACGTTTCGGAGTCCGTCATCCATCAGGATCAGATCCTGGAGGATGAGATACCGCGTTTTTTCGAAGTCGGGGCCTATGAGGTCGTGGATACGTACATCGATGACGGGACCAGCGGCACGACCGACCTGGAGCGGCGGGACTTCCAGCGCATGGTGGGGGACCTGGAGCGGGGGAGGATCAACTGCGTCATGGTGAAGAATCTCTCTCGGGCCTTCCGCAACAGCGCCAACCAGGGGCGTTTTCTGGAGGAGCTCATCCCCCTCTACAATACCCGGTTCATCTCCCTGTACCATCCCAGGATCGACACCTTCCTGGACCCGGAGGTGGTACACAGCCTGGAGGTCAGCATCACGGGCTTCATGAACGAGCAGTACGCCTACAAGACCTCCGTGGATGTGCGCCGGACCTTCCGATATAAGCGGGAAAAGGGGGAGTTCATCGGCGCTTTCGCGCCCTACGGCTACGCCAAAGACCCGGAGGATAAGAACGCCCTGGTCATCGACGGGGAGGCCGCCCAGGTGGTGCGGGATATCTACACTTGGTTTGTCTCCGGCGGCATGAGCAAGGCGGCCATCGCCAGACGACTGAACGCCTGCGGCATCCCCAATCCCACCGCCTACAAGCGGGGGAAGGGACTCCTCTACGCGAATCCCCACGCCGCCGGGAGCGGCGGACTGTGGAACCCCTCCACCATCGCCCGGATGCTCCAGGACCCGGTGTACGCCGGGATCATGCGTCAGGGCCGCCAGCGGGTGGTCAGCTACAAGGTCCACCGGCGCGTCTCGGTGCCGGAGCGGGAGTGGGTCCTGGTGGAGGACGCCGTCCCGGCCATCGTCAGCCAAGAACTCTTCCAGGCGTCCCAGGCGCTCCATGCCCGGGACGTCCGCACGCCGCCCGGGAAGCAGGAGGTCTATCTGTTTTCCGGCTTCCTCCGCTGCGCGGACTGCAAAAGGAGCATGACCCGCCGCAGCGCCAAGGGCCATGTCTACTACGCCTGCCGGACAGACCGGGACGGCCCCGGGGCGCGCTGCACCCGGCATTCCATCCGGCAGGACGTTCTGGAGGGGGCCGTCCTCGCTGCCGTCCAGAGGCAGCTGGCGCTGTCCCCGGCGCTTCCGGAGATCGTCGAGGAGGTCCGGCGGACTCCCGCGATTTCTGCCGGGACCCATCGGCTGGATGCCCTGCTGGCCCAGCGGATGGCGGAATTGGAAAAGACGGCGGAACTGCTGGGCGGCCTCTACCTGGACTGGAAAAAGGGGGACCTGACCCGGGACCAGTACCGCCGGATGAAAGCGAAGCTGGAAGAGGAGAGCGAGCGGCTGCAAAGGTCCGCAGAGCAGCTTCAGCAGGAGCGCGACACCGTCCTGGGGGAGGAAGCCGGGGATCAATATCTGGCGGCGTTTCTCAGGGATGGCGGCATCCGGACCCTCTCCCGGGGACTGCTTGCGGCGCTGGTGGACGCGGTCTACGTCCACGAGGACGGGAGCATCGACCTGGCGTTCAGCTTTGCAGACCCGCAACGCCGCGCTTTGGATGGTAGGGAGCATGTTCCGGCTGACTGCGGTGTAACGGAGTGAGCGGTTGTGCATAAATGGCTGCCGCCACCGGTCCTACCGGTGCAACAGGTCCTGCAGGCTCTGACGGTGAGAATGGACCCACGGGTCCGACCGGTCCTTCCGGTCCGACTGGCCCCTCCGGTCCGACTGGCCCCTCCGGTCCGACTGGCCCCTCCGGTCCGACTGGCCCCTC
>CAJTVO010000092.1:11425-13900 GCA_910579485.1 uncultured Oscillospiraceae bacterium
CCGGTCCGACCGGTCCCTCCGGCGCGACTGGCCCCTCCGGTCCGACCGGCCCTGCCGGCCCCACTGGCCCTGAGGGGCGGGTCACGCCAGCCGCGGCGGTGGATAACGTCACCAACGCAAGTCAGCTGGTCTCCCGTTTTAACGAACTGCTGGCCAATATGCGGGCCGCCGGTCTGCTGGAGGACTGATCCCGCGCGAAGAAGGGACGGCGCGTACGCGCCGCCCCTTCCTTCGTCCTTGGGATGGTTTTTTCCACCCGACAAAACCTCTATTTTTCCTCCCGTATAATCTCACCGGCCAGGGGAAAACTGCCTTTGTAAGTTTTCGCCAAGGGGGATGAGGACCGTGCAGGGAAAGGTGGAGATCTGCGGCGTAAATACCTCGAAACTGAAAGTACTTCGCAACGAGGAGACCATGGAGCTGCTCCGGCGGACCAAGGAGGGGGACCGGGAGGCCCGGGAGAAGCTCATCAACGGCAACCTGCGGCTGGTGTTGTCGGTGATCCAGAAATTTATTGGCCGGGGGGAGAACGCGGACGACCTGTTCCAGGTGGGCTGCGTAGGGCTGATCAAGGCCATCGACAATTTTGACATCACCCAGCCGGTGCGGTTTTCCACGTATGGCGTGCCGATAGCTTTCCGAAGTTGAAAAAGGAAGGAAAGTATTATGACACGCAGAGACGCCCTCCGTGAAGCCATACATATCGTTGAAAATGCCTGTATAGGGAAGCAGAGAAAAGCCGATATTATTGCTGGTTTGACCTTGTGCCATCAAGAATTGCCGTTCTCACATTGGACCAAGGAGGCAATTTTTGATGCCTGTGATACCTGGGTGCAGGAGCATGGGGAACTGCATCTTCATGATTTTGTGTCACCGTTGCTTCCCAGCCATTCCGCCATCAAGAACCGATTTGGCATGACGGCCCGTGAGTTTCGCAACCATTATTATCCGATGAAAGATGTGTCTACTAGAAGTCCGTATTACAGGCGAAGCGTGGAGGAGTGGAATCGTTTGTTCATAGAGGAGTTTTCCCGGATAAGATGCACGGGACAAGATGACTACAACCATCGGAGGAATAAGGAGTATCCTACGTGGAATACCTTAGTGGTGATGAACAAATGCGGGACTTGGCGGCAACTTTTGGAGAAATTATCATTGGATACATATTCTAAGCCGCGCCCCAAAGTGGATGTTCGGATTTTGCTGACTGATGAGTAATGCAGAATAGGAGGACACAGATTATACCATGTCCTCCTGTTTTTGCACCCCATTTTTACGGAATTATTTTAGAAACTATCCGTAAATAGCTCAGAAGTTGTACCAATAGGTTAAAACCTTTTCAGCAGAGTGTGAAAAACGGCAATGGTACACACCGCCTGGGCAAAACAGACAAATATTTCATAATTTTTGGAAAGGCGGCTGGAACTGTTGATCCACGCCAGAGAACGCTCAATGATCCACCGCTTAGGCATGATTTCCCATTCAGGTTTGATGCGTACAGAAATATCCACGCCAAGCCCTAGTGCTCCACCAAGTTAGAAATTACAAGATAGTGGAATAAAGTTTTCTGAGCTTACATCTGGCATCAGAGGCAGAAAATCTCCAATGGACGGTAGAGCAGACAGAATTTCTGTGTAAAGTCCAAGCGTTGACCTGACGGGCCATATGCTCAAAGGAAGACAGGGATTGAGACAGACACTGCTTGGAAAGAATGCCGATTTCGGCCATATTCAGCCAGGAGGCATGAATGGGAGTATAGTGGATCTCCAGGCGCTGTGCGATCTGCCTGGCTAGGGCCGGCTCAAAAGCTTTATACAGCGAAGAGATAGAATGGATATTCAAATTATCCATGACCAGCAGTATCTTTTCGTAGCGACTGTAATGGACCTCCACCAGTTCACGCAGGAAATGCGCAAGATCCACAGCTGTTCTGGTGTCCGTCAGCCTCACAATCCTCTTGCAGGCCAACGGTTCAAACGCAACGAACAGGTCTGCCACACCACAACGGCGGTACTCATAGTCTTCGCGTTCCGGGTCTCCGGGCTTTGTCGGGATGCTTCGCTTCTCGATCAGCTGCCGGTTCGTTTCGTCCAGGCAGACCACCGGACGCAGAGGATCATAGGGGCGCTGATATACGTCCAAAATATCCTCCATTCGCGCTACGAACTCCGCTCCTGGTTTCGGGATGCACCATTCTTTCTTTTGCCAGGGCTTAAGTTCGTTTTTTTCAGTGTTTCCATCACCGCTGTGTCTGAAATACTCTCCACGACCCCAAGGCGCACCAGTTCGTCCGCAATCAGCTGCAGCGTCCACCGCTCCCGGCCTTCCGGCGCTTCTGAATAGGCTATAGCTACTATGTGAGCCTCGACCCGTCCATCTATCTTTTTGTGCCTGTTGACCTGCTCTTTCCGCCCAAAAGCCGATTCCATACCATCTGTTACGAACCGTTTGGCTATCTGACTGATCGTGTGTGGC
>CAJTVO010000093.1 GCA_910579485.1 uncultured Oscillospiraceae bacterium
CTCCATGAGGGCGTTGGCGATACACCCGGCGAAATAGCTTTTGCCTGTGCCTACCATGCCCCATAACAGATAGCCGATATTCCCGGCTTTCATTTCCTCCCAACACTCTACATAAGCATGGGCTTTGTGCATTTGGGGGCATTTCCCGTTGTCGTTTTCAAACGTCCATTCCCGCATAGCCGGGTCTGTAAATCCCTTTCGTTTCAGCCGTTCCACTTCCTCCCGGTGCTTGTATTCCCGGTGGCTGGCTTCCAGCGTTTCCCGGCGTTTTCTCTGGCAGTCACATTCTTTGGGGTGGCGGTCACGTCCGAAAAAGGTCTTGCCCTCCGGGAAGTAGGCTTCTTTGGGCTGGCGGCAGCTCCCGCAATATAAAAGCCCGTCCTCGCCCGTGTAGTCCTCCGGCTCTGCTTCCTGTGCCGTGGCAAGCCGGAAAATGGCGTTATCAAAATCACTCATAAAATCGTCCTCCTTGTTCATGGACTTTTACGCCCTGTTTACGGGGCGTTGTGTCTATGCGGTCGCAGAGATGGCGAGGAGCAGGCGACCAAGTAGGGCGGGACCAAAGGAACGATGGCAGAAGAGGAAACAAAATTCGTCGAGGTAGGACTGTAAATAGTCTTTTGGCAGGCCATGATAGGTCCCCAAAATGAACGCTTTTGCATTGCCAATTATGATATGCAGCCAATGAAGCAAACCGGAACTGGGATCGTAAGTCTTATGCTCGTGAGAAAAGTCTTTCAGGGCAGGGATGTAACTGCGATAACCGTCGCTGTGGATCACACTGTTTTCTGCGAAGGAGGATTGAGCAAATTTTCTGACGGAAGCCTGCTTGATATTGGGAGCGACCTGCATTTTGAGATGGCGTGGATTCCTTTGGCTGTCCAGAGACAATGCAACGAAAACCTTCACCTTTTCCGTACCACGCCCCCGTTTTTTGCCGGTTACAGGCCCGCCAAAGTAAGCGTCATCAAAATCAATCACTCCATCAAGCTGATGCGTCTCATCCCGCTGTCCCATGGCTTTGCGGATGCGCTTGAGCATATACCAAGCGGTCTTGTGGTCGTGCCAAGTTGGGCCGACAGCTGCACAGCAGAGATCCCTCGCTTATCTTGGCACACCAGATAGAATGCCAGAAACCACTTCCTCAGTGGCATATGCGTCTTATGCAGCACGGTCCCTGCCGTCACTGACACTTGATGGCGGCAGTGGGCACACTGATACCGTCCATTTCCCAACCGGTATCCCTGACGGTTGCCACATTTCGCGCAAACGTACCCACCTTTCCACCGCTGGCCTGCCAAGCATTCCTGGCACGCCGCTTCCGTTGAGAATCGTTTTAGAAATTCTCCCAGAGGTAAGCCTTTTACCTTCGCCATGACCCTTTGCCTCTCTTTCAGGTATCATGGTTTCAGTTTATCACATCCTATCCCTCTTCCGTCAGCCTTTTCACTTGCTGAACTAAAGGGATAATCATATAAGATAATAGCTTGGATGATTGTCGGAGTATCGTTTCCGCTCTTTTCTCCTTATGGAGTTGGGTCGCACAGAAGTCCTACCGCATGTTCTCGACTATTAAACTGCGGCTGTGCGATTTGACGATAGTTGTCTTCCGTCAAAGTCCCTACATAGACCCCTCGGACTGCGAATCAAGCAGTATGGCTTTTACTCTCATATCATCCATTTCATCTTCCCATTCAGTCGTGAGCTGACAACTGCCCAACTTATTATTTTCCCCTATGAGGTTTCTCTCTCAGGTAAATCGGTCAGTGACGGGCGATTGGACTTTTATCCGCTGGAGTGCTGCCTCCAGAATTATCAGATTACCAGTACGGACGCACGGTCGAAGTATGCTTGAGAAGTGTGCTGGAATCCCTGGTCGCTGTGGAGTTGCAGTTCTGCAGCGACCCTCTTTTTCACTGCCTTCATGGCAAGGCAAATGGTATCCATCACCAGGTTCACCGTTTGTTGGGTGGCTGTCTTATAGGCTGCGATGCTGCTGTCATAGAGGTCCCGGATCATGGATAAGTAGAGCACTCCTTCTTCGGTATAGATATATGAAATGTCTGTGACCCACTTGGAATTTGGTATATCTGCCCGGAAATTTCTATTGAGCAGGTGTTCATATTTGTGGACTTGTTGGCCCATCTGCACCCATTTCCTTTACTCTGCGGATATCTGCAAGTAAATCATACTCTTTCATAATCCGCAACACGGTTTTAGGATCCCTGTGAATCTCTTGTTTTTCAACCACAGTCACGTTCTGCGGTACCCATAGGTTTGCCTGCTTCGACCTTGTTGAGCTTGGAGAAGCTCTGCCAATTTTGCGTCCGACTCTGGCCTGTTCAGGCGATGAACAAAGTCATAGCAACCACTTCTGGACCCCCAAAAGAATTGACACATGGTTGATACAGAATACGGTCCTCTGTGGCGGTATATAACCCCATACGTTGCCTTGGGCTTCACTTCCTGTGAACTGCAGAAAAACCCGCAGCAGCTTATTCTCCATTTTCATACGATGGATCGCATATGTCTGCTCTTTCTCTATGCTTCTTGGAGCATCGTTCTTTCTTGGCCGTCCTTTTGGACGTGGCGCTATACCAGCTTGAAGTTTTTTCTCTTTGCGTCGCCCCCGCTTTAACAGGTTGTGTACCGGATGATCTCCGGTTAACCCCCAAAATCCCTCGATTTCCCGGTGACTTTTTCCACTCGCTATCATCACCTGAATTTCTGGTAAAAGTTCTTTTGTGTGTGTATTCCCTTTTTGACATGACAATACCCCCTGATGTAGTACTTCTATTTTCCTACATCAGGGGCTTTTGTCTATTGTCCGGTTTTACTGGAGTAGTTCATCCTTACAAAACGTGGGGAGTGCTTTTACATGCTTACACGCCGCACATGCCGCCGTTTCCGGCGCAGCCGTGCTTGTTCTCGCCGCAGCGTCCATGGCCCTCGTGGTGGTCGTGGTGGCTGCAGCGGACGTCCGGGTCATACGCCAGCGCGTCCGCCAGGAACGCCCGCACCGCGTCGTCCGCGCTCCCGGTCACGCCGCCGAAGAGGCGAATGCCCGCCTGGGCCAGCGCCATCTGCGCGCCGCCGCCGATGCCGCCGCAGATCAGCACGTCCACGTTCCGCTCGGAGAGGAAGCCCGCCAGCGCGCCGTGGTCGCTGCCGGCGGTGTCCACCACCTCGGCCCTGACGGTCTGCCCGTTCTCTACATCGTAGAGCTTCATCTGGCTGGTATGTCCAAAATGCTGGAATATCTGCCCGTTTTCATAAGTTACCGCGATCCGCATAACAGATCCTCCTTGCCGCATTGTTTTTTGTGTATGGCGGTACTAGGATACACCCTGGCGGAGAAAAAATCAAGCCGTAGGAAAATCATTAAGAATATCCGCAGGCACTTGCGGTCCGGCGGAAAATTTGTTATCCTATATATTATAACCTCTTTATAAAACATTCCATGGAGGGCGGCCTATGAAAGCATCTCCCGCCAGCAATATGGACGTAAAGCGCCGCAACCGGTCCAATACGCTGCGGTGCATATTATCCTGCGAGCGCATCTCCCAGATGGAGCTGTCCCAGCAGCTGGCCCTGAGCTGGCCGACCATCCTGCAAAACGTCAAAGAGCTGGCCGAGCTGGGGTTCGTGCAGGAGGTCGGGCAGTATGAATCCACCGGGGGCCGCAAGGCAAAGGCCTACGCTCCGGTGAAGGACGCCCGGCTGGCCGTCGGGCTGGACCTGACCCGGAACCATGTCAGCGTCGTGCTGGTGGACCTGAGCGGCCAGGTGGTGCGCTATCAGCGGCGGTCGAAGCCCTTTTCCCTGGAGGACGCCTATTTGCAGGAATTGGGCCGGCTGGTCGAGAGCTTGATCGACGGCGAGTGTACCGGCGAGAAGATATTAGGCGTGGGGATATCCCTGCCCGGTATCGTGGACAGCGAGGCGGGCATCCTGCGGTATTCCCATATTTTAGACCTGCGGGATGTGCCCCTCAGCTTGCTCAGCCGACATATCCCCTTCCCCTGCCGCTTTATCAATGACGCGAACGCCGCCGGATTCGCCGAGATCTACGGGACCTCCGCAGCGGGGGACCTGATCTATCTATCCCTCAGCAACAGCGTGGGCGGCGCGATCCTGACGGACGGCAGCCTGTATATGGGCGGCCACCTCCGGGCCGGGGAGTTCGGACACAATACGCTGGTCCCCGGCGGACGGAAGTGCTACTGCGGAAAGGAGGGCTGTCTGGACGCCTACTGTTCCGCGCGGCTGCTCTCCGGCCAAGCGGACGGAAACCTCGCGGCCTTTTTCAACGGCCTCCGGGAGGGCGACCCCGCAAAGCAGGCGGTCTGGCGGGAGTACCTGGAACACCTAGCCATCGCCGTCAACAACCTGCACATGAGCTTCGACTGCGACGTGATCGTGGGGGGCTACGTGGGAGCGTTCCTAGAGGGGTTCGGCGGGCCCCTCCGCTCCCTGCTGGAGGCGCGCAATACCTTCCTGCCGGACGCCTCCTACCTCAAATTCTGCCGCTACCGGCTGGAGGCCTCCGCCGTAGGCGCGGCGCTGGCCCAGGTGGAAGGATTCCTGCAAACGATATAGCCGCCCTGTGGTAGCCGGCAGGTCCGTTGACCTCCGAAGCCGCAGGGCGCGGCAGCTCCGCTCTTTTGATAGAGCGGAGCCTTTTCTGTTTTATACAAAAACCACGCCCAAAACATAGCCGAAACGCCGAAAATCATTTCCCCCCTTGACAGGAGCGGCGGGGCGTGCTTTAATATAATCACTTACATAAATACTTTATGAAAGTATAAATCAATATGGAGGGCACAGCAATGGACGGAACGATGAAAGTAGCAGTTATGGAGGGTATCGGAAAGATGGGGTACACCCGGCGGCCCATCCCGACGCCCAAGGCGGACGAGGTTTTGGTGAAGCTGGAGTACGTGGGCATCTGCGGCAGCGATATGCACTACTACGAGACAGGGGCCATCGGGGACTACGTGGTGGAGCCCCCCTTCGTCCTGGGCCACGAGCCCGGGGGGACCGTGGTGGAGGTGGGCAGCAATGTCAAGCACCTCAAGGTTGGCGACCGGGTGGCGCTGGAGCCGGGCAAGACCTGCGGCCGCTGCGAGTTCTGCCGCCAGGGGAAGTACAACCTCTGCCCCGACGTGGTATTCTTCGCCACGCCGCCGGTGGACGGCGTGTTTCAGGAGTACGCGGCCCACGAGGCGGCGCTGTGCTTCAAGCTCCCGGACAACGTCAGCACCCTGGAGGGCGCGCTGATCGAACCCCTGGCGGTGGGCTTCCACGCCGCCAACCAGGGCGGCGCTCACGCGGGACAGACCGCCGTGGTGATGGGCGCGGGGTGCATCGGCCTGGTGTCCATGATGGCCCTGAAGGCCCAGGGCGTCAGCCGGGTCTACGTGGTGGATGTGATGGCAAAGCGTCTGGAAAAGGCGCTGGAGCTGGGCGCGGACGGCGTGATCAACGGCAAGGAGGAGGACGCCGTCGAGGCGGTGCGCAGGCTGACCGGCGGCGCGGGCTGCGATTTGGTCATTGAGACCGCCGGGACCGAGATCACCACCCGGCAGGCCATCCATATGACCAAGAAGGGAGCGGTGATCGTCCTGGTGGGCTACTCCAAGAGCGGTGAGATGACCCTTCCCATGAGTCTGGTCCTGGACAAAGAGCTGACCTTCAAGACCGTGTTCCGCTACCGGCACATCTATCCCATGGCCATCGACGCCGTTGCCGCCGGGCGGGTCAACCTGAAGGGGATCGTGACCGACATTTTCGACTTTGAGGATATCCAGAACGCCATGGACCGGAGCGCGGCCGACAAGGCCAACATCGTCAAGGCCGTGGTCCGCATCGCTGGGGAGGAATGAAGATGGAGCCGAATACGAAGACCCAGGACCTGAACGTCAAGGTCCCTCTGAGCAGTAAGATCGCCTACGGCTTCGGGGACGTGGGCTGCAACTTCAGCTGGATGTTCGTGAGCAACTTCCTCATGATCTTCTACACGGACGTCTGCGGCATCCCCATGGCGGCGGTATCCCTGCTGATGCTGATCTCCCGGTTCTGGGACGCCATCAACGACCCCGTCATCGGCAGTCTCAGCGACCGCACCAAGACCCGCTGGGGCCGCTACCGCCCCTGGCTGCTCATCGGCGCGCCCCTGACGGCCATCGTCCTGGTGCTGACCTTCTGGGCCCACCCTGGGTGGTCCGACGGGGCCAAGACGGTCTACATGTACATCACCTACTGCCTGCTGGTATTCGGCTATACCTGCGTCAATATCCCCTACGGCACCCTCTGCGGCGCTCTGACCCAGAACATCGAGGAACGGGCCCAGATCAACACCTCCCGCTCGGTGTGCGCCATGGTGGCCATCAACATCATCAATATCATCACCCTGCCCCTAATCGCCGCCTTTGGCGGAGAGGACCAGGCCCGGGGCTATCTGCTGGTCACGGTGCTGTACGGCGGCATCTTCACCGCCTGCCACTGGTTCTGCTTCGCCAAGACCAAGGAGGTGGTGACGCCTCCCGTCAAGAAGAGCATCCCCATCTCCGTGCAGCTCAAGGCGGCGGTGCAGAACAAGCCCTATCTGATCGCCCTGGCGGGCCAGCTCCTGTTCGGCGTCACCCACTACGGGCGCAGCGCCAACCTCATGTACTACTTCAAGTACGTGGAGGGCAACGAGGCCCTGTTCACCACCTATTCCCTGGTGCTGATGATCCCCTCCGTCATCGGCGCGGCGGCGTTCCCCTTCGTGTTCCGCTGGCTGGGCAACAAGGGCCGCACCGCTGCCCTGTTCGCCGCCGGTACCGGCGTGTCCGTGCTGGCTCTATATTTCTTCAGCCCCACGGCCTCTCCCCTGCCCTTCTATGCCTGCGCGGCGCTGTCGCAGCTGTTCTTCTGCGGGTTCAACACGGCCATCTACGCCATTATCCCCGACTGTGTGGAGTACGGCGAGTGGAAGACCGGTATCCGCAACGACGGCTTCCAGTACGCCTTCGTCTCCCTGGGGAACAAGGTCGGCATGGCGGTTGGCACGTCCACCCTGGCGGCGGTCCTGGGCGTGCTGGGCTTCGAGGCCAACCAGGTCCAGAGCGAGGCCGTCCAGAGCGTCATCCACCACGCCTTCTCCACCATCCCCGGCGTGCTGTGGATCGTCACGGCGGTAGTGCTGTTCTTCTATCAGATCAATAAGAGCTCCTATAACCGCATCGTCATGGAGCTCGCCGGCAGAAAGGACGTGCAGCAATGATCGACGTTACGGCCCTTGGGGAGCTCCTGATCGACTTCACCCCGGAGGGGAAAAACGCCCAAGGCGCGGCGCTGTTCTCCCAGAATCCCGGCGGAGCGCCCGCCAACGTCCTGGCCATGGTCGCCCGTCTGGGCGGGAGGACCGCGTTCATCGGCAAGGCCGGGCAGGACGCCTTCGGCAGATACCTGCGGCAGGTCCTGACGGAACGGGACATCGACGCCTCCGGGCTGGTGCTTGACGGGGCGGTGCCCACTACCCTGGCCTTTGTCCACCTGGACGAAAAGAACGACCGCTCCTTCACCTTCTACCGCAGCCCGGGCGCGGACCAGATGCTCACCGCCCAGGAGGTGTCTCTGGACTTGATCGACCGCTGCCGGATCTTCCATTTCGGTTCCGTTTCCCTGACCCGCGACCCCAGCCGCGGCGCCGCGCTGTACGCGGCGGAATACGCCGGGAAGCAGGGGAAGCTGGTGAGCTTCGACCCGAATCTGCGGCCGATGCTCTGGGAAAGCGAGGCAGAGGCCCGGGCGCAGATCGAACACGGCATCCGCCTGGCGGATATCCTGAAGGTATCCGAGGAAGAAATGGAATTTCTCACAGGGACGGCGGATCTGGCCGCCGGGTCGGAATACCTGCTGAATATGGGACCCGCGCTGGTGCTGGTGTCCCTGGGCGAGCAGGGGTCCTTTTTCCGCAATCACGCGGGGTATGGCAGCGCGCCCCCATGCCGGGTCGAGGCCGTGGATACGACCGGCGCGGGAGACGCCTTTGCAGGCGCGGTCCTGTGGAAGGTCCGGAACATGACACGGGCGGAGCTGTGTTCCATGCCGGTATCTGCGCTGGGGGAGATCGCGGCCTTTGCCAACGCGGCCGGCGCGCTGACGGCCACCGGCAAGGGAGCTATCCCCGCCATGCCCGACGCGGAACAGATCCGCCGCTGTCTAAAGAAGGAGGTGTAATAAATGGAGGCACTGACGATCTCTCTCACCCAAGTCAGTCAGGTACAGCAATTTGTCAATACAGTGAACAAATATCCCTTTGACGTGGACATGGTATCCGGACGGTATACTATCAACGCAAAATCTCTGCTGGGCATCTACAGCCTGGACCTGAACCGTCCCTTGCAGGTGCTGATCTACAGCGATGACTGCGAGGACTTGAAAGCGGAGCTGCGGGAGTTTATGGCGTAGCGGTCTGGCGCAGGCGGTAATGCGGAAGCGGAATACCAGACGCCTGCAAAAAATGTCCGGCAGGGCGGGAATGCTCCCGTCCTGCCGGACATTTTTACATTACAGCCGCAATTTCAGCAGACTGGGCGGTATATATCCTGATCTATTGCGCCGCAGCGGTTACGGTCCTGCATCTTTTGCAAGAGAAAGGATCAGATCTCATACCACCGGATCTCATTGGCCTCCAGATCCAGGGGGAAGCTGCCGCCGGCGGTGTAGACCGTGGTGGACTGAGGCTCGTAGGTGTTGTTCACCACGCAGTACTTGCCGCTCTGCAGGAAGGCGTGGACCTCCACGTTGAAGTTGGAGGAGAACCACTTGTGCAGCTCCTCCTCCCCGTGGGCGCTCCAGAGGATGGCCCGATAGAGCAGGCGGCTGTTCTCAAAGGAATAGGGCAGCCCCGAGAGGTATACCGCCCGGCCTTCGCCGAAACGGTTTACCGCAAGCTGGACCTCCTTGTCCCGCTGGACCAGGATCTCCGTGCCGGGGAGGGCGTAGATGGACTTCTTGCCCTCGCCGAAATCTACGGGCTTCGTGCAGTCCGCCAGCAGGAAGTGGTCCGGATGCTCCTCCCAGTTGTACTTGTCGTAGCCCAGGGTGAAGCCCGTCTCCTTCTCCACGCCCAGCACGCCGGACAGCTGGAGATACCGGCCCTGATACTGGTGCCCGGAGGGCTCGCCCACGCCGATCAGACCGCCGCCGTTCCAGACGAACGCCTTGATGGCCGCCGTGATCTCCGGGTCCTCCCAGACCGCGCCGCCGGTGTGAGCGGTATCGCCGTCGCCCACGTTGACGGCAACGTCCACGCCGTCCAGGACATGCGGGTCCTTCTTGAGATCGTCAAAGCTGATAAAGGCCACGTCAAAGGGCGCGCCGGACAGCGCCTCGATGATCCCGGCATAGGAGTAATTCTGCTTCTGATACAGCGCGTGATGGACCATGTGGCAGCCCCAGGAGCGGGCCCTGCCCCAGCTGTTGAGGACCGCCACACGCTTGACGCAGTAGGGCGTGCCGCCGTCGATATTGGCGTACAGCTCACGGAATTCCTTGCAGACGCTTTCCACGTAGTCGATGAACTCCGGGAACTGGCAGGCCAGCTTCAGATAGCCGCCGTAGCCGATGCGGTCGATGGGCTTGCGCAGGATGGCCCGGCGGGCGGTGACCCAGTTCTCCTTGGCCTCCCGGACGGGGTCGCCCCCCTCGTGGAAGGTGTCGGGGAAGAAGTAGGGCAGGAACCGGCCCTCGGTGTACTTCACCCCGGGGATGTCGGAGATGAGGCGGAGGGTGGAGCCGTTGCCCACGCTGCCCACCACCGCGTCCAGGCCGATGGAGGCGAACTCCGGCATGTAGGGCTCGGTGCCGATGAAGTGGTCCCCCAGGAACATCATGGCCTCCTTGCCCAGCTCGTGGGTGATGTCCACCATCTCCTTGGCCAGCTTCGCCACCTCCCGGCGCTGGAAGGCCATGAAGTCCTTGAACTCCTTGCTGGGCACCCGGTACTGGTTGTTGTAGTAGCCCTGGTCGATGATGAACTCGGGGCGGAACCGGTAGCCAGCCTCTTTTTCAAACTGCTCCAGAATATAGGGGGAGACGCTGGCGGAGTAGCCGTACCAGTCCACATATTTCTCCCGCTTCAGCTCATCGAAGACCAGGGTGAACTGATGGAAGAAGGTGGTGTAGCGGATCACGTCCACGTAGGGGTGGTCCGCAATGAACTTCCGCAGCCGCTTCATGGTGAACTCGCGGGTCTTCGGCTGGCGGACGTCAAAGGTGATTTGATGCTCGAAGTCCTTCCAGTCGTTTGTAACGGCGTTGTACATGTGGACCGGGTCCCAGATGAGGTAGGCCAGGAAGCTCACCGTATAGTCGTGGAAGGCTTCCGGGGCGTCGATGACCACGCAGCCGGTCTCGCCATCGTACCGCCAGGCATCGGGTGGCAGGGGTTCCCCCGCTGTGCGGTCCATGACCTCCCACCAGCGCTTGATGTCGTCCCGGGTGTTGGGCTCCATCAGCTCCCGGCTGATGCCCTGCATCAGGGCGATGGACAGGGGTCCGCCGGAGGCGGTGTGGAAGCCCGTCATGATGTAGCACTGCTGGACCTCATCGGGGTTGGCCTTGGCCCAGGCGTTGTCCTTGCGGGTGGTGTAGTAGGTGGAGTAGACCTTTGCGTCTACTTCTTTCAGCTCCTCGGGATAGTCGGTGCCGTCGCAGTCCCGGATGGCGTCCGCGCCCCAGCGCTTCACCAGCTCCAGGGTCTCGGGAACTACGTCTACATCCGTGGGGATAGTTACGCGGCCAAACTGTTTATTTTCCATGATCGTTTCCCTTTCAACGCTTTTTCGGATCCTCAAACGGTTTGTTATACAGGGCCAGGGTCGTCAGCAGCAGGGCGACCCCCGCCAGCATCAAGCCCAGTCCCCACAGCTGTCCGGTCTGCTTCCAGCCGTAGATCAGCAGGAAGAGGCCCAGGACGAACGTTATCAGCATCAATGTCAGACGCAGGGCGGTATGCTCTTTCCAGAATTTCATAGTCTCACCTTAGCCTTTCAGTCCGCCCACGGTCATGCCCTGGGTCAGCTTCTTCTGCACGCAGATGTAGAGGACCAGCGTGGGCAGCATCACCAGCACCAGACCGGCGTACAGAATGCCGTACTCCGCGGAGGACTGCTGGGCCTGCATCAGGTTTAGAAGGCCCACGGGCAGAGTCTTCTGGCCCTTGGCGCTGCTCATGAGGGTCATGGAGATGATGTACTCGTTCCAGAAGGAGAGGAAGTTGAAGAGGATGATGGTGATGATGGAGGGCTGGGCCATGGGGAAGATGATCCGAACCATGGTGGAGCCGTAACCCGCGCCGTCGATGTAGGCCGCCTCTTCAAAGTCATGGGGCAGGGTGGCGAAATAGCCGGAGAGGAGGTAGATGGTAAAGGGCAGGGCCGTGGAGGCGTACACCAACGCCAGGACGAAGAGGTTGTTGAGGAGGAAGCCCTCCCCGACCACCTTCTTCAGCCACACGTCTCCGTCCTTCAGCATCAGGAAGATGGGGACCACGATGTAGTTGACGTTGATGAACAATCCCGCCATGAAGCAGGTATTGAGCAGCTTCCGGCCCCGGAACTGGAACCGGGACAGGCAGTAGGCCGCCGGAAGGGCGATCACCAGCAGCAGCGCCAGGCTCAGGGCCGTGACGATGACGGAGTTGATCATATAGCTGCCCATGCTGGCGGAATTCCAGGCGTCCACGAAGTTCTGCCAGTAGAACCCGGCGGGCAAGGCCCAGGGGTTGCCGTAGAACTCGCTGTTCTGCTTGACGGAGGCCAGGAACACCCAGGCCACGGGAACGATGATGAGGATGGCCAGGGTGATAAGAACGACGTAGATGAACGCCTTGAACACCGGCTCGGCGGTGATGGACTTGTTTTGTTGTTTCATGCTCCGGCCCTCCTTACATTTCCAGGACATCCCGCTTGGTGACCTTGTTGACCATGGCCGAAAGCAGGAAGGAGAAGAGGAAGATCACCACGCCCGCGGCCATGGAGTAGCCGTAGAGCCCCGCGTCCTTCTGGGCGTACATGAAGCTGAGGCCCACGTCGGCCATACCCTTGGCCACCATGGCTTTCACGAACAGGAAGGCCATATTGATGGTGGAGATGATGAAGAAGGTCAGGGTGGTGCGGATGTTGGTCCAGATAAGGGGCAGGGTGATCTGGAAGAACTGGGCGATACGCCCCGCGCCGTCCAGGCTGGCAGACTCGTAGAGGTCCACGGGCACCGCCGACATGGAGGCCATATACATCACCATGTAGTAGCCGATGGCCTGCCAGACCATGGCGATGATGATGGAGATGACCACCATCTGCTGGCCCTTCCAGAGGATCATCACGTCATGTCCCGAGAGGAAGGACAGCACGGAGTTGAGCATACCGTTCTCCGGCTTGTAGATGGCGGAGAAGATACCGGCGATGACCACCACCGAGAGGATGTTGGGGATATAGAAGATCACCCGGAAAAAATTCTGTCCCTTGATCTTCTCCCGGGTCAGGATGGCCGCGAAGAGGATGGCAAAGAAGAAGGTGATGATGGTCACCGTGACGATGAGCAGGATGGTGTTCTGCATGGAGGAGATAAACTTGGGGTCCTTGAACAGTGTGGTGAAGTTGCTCAGACCCACAAAGGTCTCCGTGGGCGAGTAAGCGCCCCGCTCGAAGAGGGACATGCGGAACACGTTCAGAGTGGGCAGGATCATGAAGATGAAAAACAGGATGGCTGCGGGAGCTACGCATAGGGCAATGAAGATGCTGCGGTCTTTGCTGCGGCGCATGAAATCTCTCCCTTCTCTCTTAAAAATACAGGGGCGGCGGTGAGCAAACGCTCACCGCCGCCTGCCTTACGGACTATGTGATGCTTATGCGGTTGGGACGGATCACTCCATGATGTTGGCGCGCATCTGATCGCTGGCGGCCTTCACGTCGCTGATCCACTGGTCCTTGGTCACGCTGCCGTCCACCAGACCGTTGACAGGATCCAGGAACACTTCACGGACAGTGCCCAGACCGGCCACGGAGTTGTACGCGGCGAACCCGCCCATGGCGGCGTCGGCGCCGTTGTCATAGATGGAGTAGAACATCTTGTTGTCGCCCTCGAAGTTGTCGGTGATGCCGGGGACGGGCTGCACAGCGCCGCCCTTGGCGAAGATGGCGCAGGCCGCGTCAGAGTACAGGAAGGCAACGAACTGCTTGGCGGCATCCAGGTTGGGAGCGCCGGCGGGGATCCACGCCTGCTCCAGCCAGCAGTAGCTGGCGCCGTTTCCACCGGCCTTGGCGGCGGGCAGGGCGGTCATGCCCCACTTGAAGCCGTCAGCACGGGGAGCCTCGGCCATCTCGCCCACGATCCAGGTGCCGTTGGGCATGAACAGGGCCTTGTTGTCCAGGACCAGCTGCTGGTTCTGGGTGAAGTCCTGATCGTTGGCCTGAGCGGGGGTCACAGGGTTGGTGTAGCTGGCCAGCTTGGCGATGATCTCGAAGCACTCCTGGGCCTCGGGGGTGTCCCAGATGCCCTCTTCATAGCGCAGGGCCTTGTTGAAGAAGTCGGGGCCGCCCACGGAGTACATCAGAGCGTACAGGAAGGCGTCAAAGTAGCCGGTGGTGGGGTAAGTAAACAGAGAGGTGCCCTCGGGCAGGCTGTCGGCCAGGGCCCACATCTCGTCCCAGGTGGTGGGAACAGTCCAGCCGTTCTGCTCAAAAACGCCCGCGTTGTAGAACAGGCCGCAGGGGGAGTAGA
>CAJTVO010000094.1:0-9114 GCA_910579485.1 uncultured Oscillospiraceae bacterium
CGAGGCAACCGGGCAGCCCTGCGGGCTGCCGGGACGGTCGTTGGCGGCGCAGCCGGCAATGACGTCTCTCGGTAGAACCGTGCGCAGAAGTAAGCACCGGCATCGGCCCACAGCACGGACGATAGACCGGAAATCCATAGGTCGTAGCGTAACTAATCACCCCCGTAATTCAGGAAAGTCCTTAGGAAACGTAGTTTCCTAAGCCCGTTTTTGCCTACTTTTGCCGGGGGGCAAAAGTAGGCGCGGAGTCCGGGGCCGCGCAGGTCCCGGGCCAATTGAAGAAAAAACTCCCCTCGCCGCCGGAGGCGGCGAAGAAAGAAGTCCCAATGAAGAAATTTCCCGCCGGAAAATACGATATCGCCGTCATCGGCGCAGGCCACGCCGGTATCGAGGCCGCCCTGGCCGCCGCCCGCCTGGGGCTGAAGACCATCTGTTTTACCATTAACCTGGACGCCGTAGGCAACATGCCCTGCAACCCCGCCGTCGGGGGCACAGGAAAAGGCCACCTGGTCCGGGAGCTGGACGCCCTGGGCGGCGAAATGGCCCGGGCGGCGGACGCCGCCTGCATCCAATACCGCCTGCTGAACCGGGGCAAGGGCCCCGCCGTCCACAGCCTCCGGGCCCAGGCGGACCGCCGGAAATATCAGGAGGTCATGAAGCACGCCCTGGAGCGGCAGGAAAATTTGACCCTCCGCCAGGGGGAGATCACGGAAATCTGTTTGACGGACGGACGGGTCAGCCATGTGGTTCTCCACACCGGCGCGGTATTCGAAGTAAAGGCCGCCGTCGTCTGCTCCGGCACCTACCTGAACGGCAGGACTATCGTGGGCGAGTGCGTCCGGGACGGCGGGCCGGACGGCATGTTCGCCGCCGCCGCGCTGACGGACTGTCTGACCGGCCTGGGCCTCTCCCTCCGGCGGTTCAAGACGGGGACGCCGCCCCGGGTCAACGCCCGCAGCGTGGACTTTTCCAGGATGGAGCGGCAGGACGGAGACATGGAGACCATGCCCTTCTCCTTTGAAACGGAGAGGCCGCCGGTGAACCGGGCGGTCTGCTGGCTCACCTACACCAACGAGGAAACCCACCGGATCATCCGTGAAAATCTGGACCGCTCCCCTATGCACAGCGGCGTCATCGAGGGCGTGGGGCCCCGGTACTGTCCCTCCATCGAGACGAAGGTCACCCGCTTCGCGGACAAGCCCCGGCATCAGCTGTTCGTGGAGCCCATGGGGCTGAACACGGAAGAATTGTATATCCAGGGCTTCTCCTCCGCCATGCCGGAGGAGGTCCAGCTGGCCATGCTCCACACCGTCCCGGGGCTGGAGCGGGCGGAGATGATGCGCCCCGCCTACGCCATCGAGTACGACTGCATCGACCCCCTGGAGCTGCGCCCTACCCTGGAGTGCAAGAAGATCCCCGGGCTCTATGGCGCGGGGCAGTTCTGCGGGTCCTCCGGGTACGAGGAGGCGGCGGTCCAGGGCTTTGCGGCGGGGGTCAACGCGGCCCTGGCGCTGAAGGGGGAGCCGCCCCTGATCCTGTCCCGGGGGGAATCCTACATCGGCACGCTGATCGACGACCTGGTGACCAAGGGCACGGACGAGCCCTACCGCATGATGACCAGCCGCAGCGAATACCGCCTGCTGCTGCGGCAGGACAACGCCGACCAGCGGCTGTGCGCCGTTGGGCATCGGATCGGCCTGGTCTCGGACGAACGGCTGGCGAAGGTAGAGGCCAAGTACGAGGCCGTCCGCCGGGAGGTCCGGCGGCTGGCCTCCCACGGCGTCCCGCCGTCGGAGGAGCTGAACGCCTTCCTGGCGGAAAAGGGCACCGCGCCGGTGAGCGACGGCGCGCCGCTGCTCGCCCTCCTCCGGCGGCCCCAGGTGAGGTATGAGGACCTGCGCCCCTTCGATCCCGACAGGCCGGACCTTCCGGCGGAGGTGGCGGAGCAGGTGGAGATCTCCGTGAAATACGAGGGCTATATCCAGCGCCAGCTCCAGGAGGTGGAGGAGCTCCGCCGGATGGAGGGCAGGGCCCTGCCGCCGGAAGCGGATTACGCCGCCATCCAGGGCCTGCGGCTGGAGGCCCGGGAGAAGCTGAACGCCGTGCGGCCATTGAACCTGGGCCAGGCGGCCAGAATTTCCGGCGTGTCTCCGGCGGACGTGGCGGCGCTGATGATCTGGCTGGAGCGGTAGACCGGCCGAGAAAAGGAGGGGCATATGATGTCCGACACATTCCTGCACTACACCCGGCAGGGCGCGGGGCCGCCCCTGCTGCTTCTCCACGGCAACGGAGAGGACGGGAGCTATTTCGTTCACCAGATGGGCGCGTTCTCCCTCCACTACACCGTCTACACCATCGACACCCGGGGGCACGGGAAGTCCCCCCGGGGGGACGCCCCCTTTACCATGGAGCAGTTCGCCAAGGACCTGCTGGCGTTCATGGACGGGGAGGGCATCCAGCGGGCCAACATCCTGGGGTTCAGCGACGGCGGGAACATCGCCCTGACCTTCGCCCTGGCCCACCCGGAGCGGGTGGACCGGCTGGTCCTCAACGGGGCCAACCTGGTCCCCTCCGGCGTGAAGCCCCAGATACAGATCCCCATCGTGCTGGGATACGCCGCCGCCTCCCTCTTTGCGCGGCTGAGCCCTAAGGCAAAACATAACGCGGAGATCCTGGGACTGATGGTCAAGGAGCCCCGCATCCCGGCGGAGGCCCTGCGGAAGCTGTACATCCCCACGCTGGTGATCGTGGGCACCCGCGACATGATACGGGATTCCCACACCCTGCTCATTGCCGGCAGCCTGCCCAACGGGCGGCTGGAAATGATCGTGGGGGACCATTTTATCGCCGCCAAAAATCCCGACGAGTTCAACGAGGCCGTAGCGGCCTTCCTGGCGGATACAAGGAGTGATCGCATATGAAACTGTTTCTGGCCGCAGTAGTCTGCCGCCTGCTGCGCTTCATCGGCAAGCTGGTGGGCAAGGGCAGCAGCCTGCCGGGCAAGTACGCCCTGAAGATATGTCCCGACGTCCTGGGCCGGGTGGCGCTGCCCCCCTGCATCATCGCCGTCACCGGCAGCAACGGGAAGACCTCCACCGTGGAGATGATCGCCGCCATCCTCCGGGCGGGCGGGAAGACGGTGGTATACAACGAGGAGGGCTCCAATCAGATCGAGGGCGTGACCACCCTGATCCTCTGCAACAGCACCCTGGGCGGCAGGATGAAGGCGGACGTGCTGCTGCTGGAGAGCGACGAGCGCTACGCCCGCCGGTCCTTCCAGTGGTTCCACCCCACCCACTTCGTTATCACCAACCTCTACCGGGACCAGCTGACCCGGAACGGCCACCCGGAGTGGGTCTACAACGCCATCCTCCCCGCCATCCACCCGGATACCACGCTGGTACTGAACGCGGACGATCCCCTGGTGTCCTGCTTTGCGCGGGGCCGCGAGAAGGTGAAGTGGTTTGGTCTGGACGAGTGCTCCATCAGCACGAAGGAGCATCACGGCGTCTATCACGACGGAGCCCGGTGCCCCGCGTGTCAAGGCCGGATGGAGTACGACTGCTATCACTACGAGCACATCGGCCACTACCGGTGCGCGGACTGCGGCCACCGCCGGCATGACGCGGACTTCTCCGTCACCGCCCTGGACCTGGAGGGCGGGACACTGGTCATCGACGGGGAGACGGAGATCTCCCTGGCCTTTAAGAGCATCTACAACGTGTATAACATCCTGGCGGCCTGGTCCGTATGCTCCCTGGCGGGGGCGGACAAGGGGACCATGGCCCGGGTCATCAACAACTATATCCTGAAAAACGGACGGATGGTCCGCTTTACCCTGGGAGGACACCACGGGACCCTGCTCACCAGCAAGCACGAGAACTCAGTGGCCTACGATACCAACCTGGGCTATATCGCCCGCAGGACGGAGCCCTGTCAAGTGCTCATCATCGTGGACGCCATCAGCCGGAAGTACTTTACCGGCGAGACCAGCTGGCTGTGGGACATTGATTTCGGCCAGCTGGACCGGGAGCATGTGAAAAAGGTCATTCTCTGCGGGAAGTACGTCAACGACCTGGCCATGCGCTTCGACTATACGGAGATCCCCGGGGAGAAGATCGTCTGCTGCGATACCGTGCCCCAGGCCGTCCAGGCGCTGGAGGCGGATGGGAGTGAGGAGCTGTACGTGGTGACCTGCTTCTCCGACCGGGACAAGCTGCTGGGTCTGGTAAAGAAGGAGGAGGGCTGATATGGAACTGACCATTGCGCATCTCTACCCGGACAGCATGTCCCTGTACGGCGAGTACGCCAACGTGGCCGTCCTCCGCCGCAAGCTGGAGGCCATGGGAGTGGAAGTGTCCGTCCGGCGTTTTACCTGCGAAGATACCCTGGACTTTTCGGGCGTGGACTTCATTTATATGGGCGCGGGCACGGAGAAACGGCAGAAGAGCGTCCTCCTTGCGGCGCCCAACTATGCCCCGGCGCTGAAGGCCGCCGTGGAGGGCGGCGCGGTGCTGCTCTTTACAGGAAACGCCATGGAGACCCTGGGGGCCTCCGTCACCGACGCGGCGGGCAAGGTCTGGCCGGGGTACGGCCTGGCGGACTTTACCACCGTGGAGACGGACCGGCGGGACCCCGGAGACGTCGTTGCGGCGTCCGGGCTGTGGGACGCTCCGGCGGTAGGCTTTATGAACAAGTGCAGCCTGACCCGCGGCGTTACCGCGCCGCTGTTCAAGGAACTCCCCCTTGGCTTCGGCAACGAGGCGGAGCACGGGCCGGAGGGCTACGCCTCCGGGAATGTGTTCGCCACCCACCTCACCGGGCCGGTGTTGGTGAAGAATCCGCATATCCTGGACTTTTTCGTCCGGCGGCTCTTTGCGGCCAAGGGCTGGGCGTGCCCGGAGGCATTGCCGGAGCTGCCCCACCAGCGGGAGGCCTATGAGGTCACGCTGCGGGAGCTGCGGGGACGGATCAAGAATCAATAACACCATATGACCGAACCGGAGGCGGGACGCATGTGCTCCGGTTCGTCTATTATTCCCGCATCAGCGGCAGGCGGACCGTGAAACGGTTGCCCTCCGGGCCGCTGTCCGCCCATATTTTTCCATTGTGGCGCTTTACGATCTCCTGGGCGATGGCCAGCCCCAGCCCCCAGCTCCCCTCCCGGCTCCGGGCGGGGTCGGCGCGGTAAAAACGCTTGAACACGTCCTGCCGCTGCCGCCGCGTGAGCGGCGTCCCCGGCCCGGCCACGGAGAGCAGGCAGTGCCGCCCGTTCCGGGTCAGCTCCAGCGTCACCCCGCCGCCGGAGGGCGTGTACTTCCGGGCGTTGTCCAGCAGGATGTCCGCCACCTGCCGCAGCTGCCCCTCCGCGCCCCGGACCCGGAGGCCTTCCCGGACCTCCGCCGTCAGGGTCAGCCCCGCCTCGAAGAACACCGGCTCGAAGGGCAGCGCCGCCTCCTGGACCAGACGGCTCAGGTCCACCGGTTCCATGGCCCCCGCCGCCGGAGGGGCGTCCGCCCGGGCCAGCTCCAGCAGACTCTCCACCAGGCCCCGCATCTGCCGGGCCATGGTCAGGATGTTGTCCGCGAAGGGCCCTTCCCCCGCCCCGGCGGTCCCCTCCCGAAGGAGCTCCGCGTTGGTGAGGATCACCGTCAGGGGCGTTTTCAGCTCGTGGGAGGCGTCGGCCACGAACTGCTTCTGCTGCTCCCAGGCCCGTTCCACCGGCTTTACCGCCCACCGGGACAGCAGCACGCTCACCGCCAGAAATCCCAGGAAGGCCGCGCCCCCCGCCAGCAGGCAGGTCCGGGTCAGGGCCGCCATGGTCTGCCGCTCGCCGGTCAGGTCCGCGAAGGCCAGCGCCGGACGCTCCGGCGGTCCGCTCCGGCAGAACCGGAGACCGTAGTCCTCCAGCACGCCCTCCCGGCCTCCCCGTTCCTGGGCGGCGGCCAGCAGCGTCAGCAGCCAGTCCTCGTCGGTGAGGTCGTAATAGCCGTCCCCTATGGCGATCAGCTCCCCCCGGGGGCCGGTCTGGAGGACAAAGCAGGGTATACCGCCCGGTTCCCCGGGACGGCGGTCAGGGCGGACCGGGCCCAGATGCTCCAGCGCGGCCTGCTCCAGCGCCCGGAGGCTGGCCTGGGCCAGCTGGTTTTGCGTGTTATGCAGGACCACGGCGAACACCGCCGCCAGCAGCACCGAGACGAAGGCCATATTCATCAGCACGAATTTCAGACGCAGCCGCCGGATCATTCCCCGTCCACCTCCAGATGATAGCCCAGCCTCCGCACCGCCTCGATGCGGAGGTCGGAGCCGATGCTGCGCAGCTTTTTGCGCAGAAAGCCCACGTAGACCTCCACGTGGTTCTCCACGGCGTTGGAGTCGTACCCCCACACCTTCTCCAGCAGGGACTCCTTGGAGACATGCCGCGCCCCGCTCTGCATTAGCTGGCGCATGACGCCGAACTCCTTGGCGGAGAGCCGCACCTGGGCCTCGCCGCAGCTCAGGGTCCCCGCCGCCAGGTCCAGGGAGGTGTTGCCCATGCGCAGCTCGTCCACCTGTCCCCCCTGGCGGCGGAGGAGGGCGTTGACGCAGGCCAGCAGCTCCCGGGCGTCGAAGGGCTTGGCGAGGTAGTAGTCCGCCCCGGCGTTCAGGCCCTCCACCCGGTCCTCCAGACCCGACCGGGCGGTCAGCATCAGCACCGGCGTACCGCACCGCTTCTCCCGCAGCCGCCGGACCACCTGCCGTCCGTCCAGTCCGGGCAGCATCACGTCCAGGATGATGAGGTCGTAGATCCCCAGCTCCCCGTAGGCCAGCCCCGATTCCCCGTCGCAAGCCGTCTCCGCCGTAAAGCCCCGGGACTCCAGCAGCGTCTTGACGGTCTCCGCCAGCAGGCGCTCGTCCTCCACGATCAGTATCCGCATATGGCCGCCCCCTTTCCCTCTGGAAGTATACCACAGAAAAACCGCTCTTTCTCCTCAAGAGCAAGACCGTCCAGCCCGGCGAGGTGGAGCTGGACCTGGAGGTGCGCATGAAGGACAGAGACACCGGCTTCGTCAACACCCTGGGCGATATGGAGGGCGTGCGCAGCGCCGTGCTGGTCAGCTACAACGGCGACTACATGGGGTGACGGCATGTCCACGCATAAGCACATCGACCGCGTCTGCGCCGCCGTTCTGGCGCTGACGCTGATACTCACCGTCTTATTCATCCAGGGCAAATCCCTGGGGCTGGAGGCGGCCCCCTCCGCCCTGGGCTACGAGGCGCGGCTCTTCGACGCCGGACAGGTCCATACCATTGACCTGCGGATGGACGACTGTGAGGGATTCCTGGAGACCTGCACGAACGAGGAATACCAGCTCTGTTCCCTGACCATCGACGGCGAGGCCGTGGAGAGCGCGGCCATCCGCGCCAAGGGCAACACCTCCCTCACCTCCGTAGCGGCCTACGGCAACGACCGTTACAGCTTCAAGGTGGAGTTCGACCACTACGACGGCGTGAGTACCTATCACGGCCTGGATAAATTGAGCCTGAACAACCTCATCCAGGACAACACCTGCATGAAGGATTTCCTGGTCTACCGGCTGATGGCCGCCTTCGGCGCGGCCGCGCCGCTGTGCAGCTATGTCTGGCTCACCGTCAACGGAGAGCCCTGGGGGCTGTATCTGGCGGTGGAGGGCATTGAGGACACCTTCCTGGAGCGGAATTACGGAAACGCCGGAGGAAACCTCTACAAGCCGGACAGCATGAGCTTCGGCGGGGGCCGGGGCAACGGCGGCGGCTTCGACATGGAGGCGCTGACGGAGGATTTCGACTTCTCAGACATGCCGGAGCGTCCGGCGGAGGGCGAAGAGCCCCAGGGCAGGCAGAACGGCGGCTTCCCCGGCGGCGGCATGGGCAGCAGCGATGTAAAGCTGCAATATGCAGACGATGACCCCGACAGCTACCCCAACATTTTTGACAACGCCAAGACCGCCCTTACGGACGCGGACAAGGCCCGTCTCATTGCCGCGCTGAAGATCCTGGGCGGCGAGGGGAACATCGAGGACGCGGTGGACGTGGAGCAGGTGATCCGCTACCTCGTGGTCCACGGCTTCGTCTGCAACGGGGACAGCTATACCGGGACCATGGTCCACAACTACTACCTCTACGAGGAGGACAGCGTTTTGTCCATGCTCCCCTGGGACTATAACCTGGCTTTCGGGGGCTTCCAGACCGCCGATGCCTCCGGCGCGGTGAACGAGCCCATCGACACGCCGGTCACCGGCGGCAGTCTGGAGGACCGCCCCATGGCGGCGTGGATCTTCCGCAGCGAGGAGCATACCGCCCTGTATCACCAATACTACGGCGAGTTTCTCTCCTCCCTGCTGGAAAGCGGGTGGTGCGATGCCCTGATCGACCAGACCGCCGCCATGATCGCCCCCTATATCGCGGAGGACCCCACCAAATTCTGCACAGGGGAAGAATTTGAGACCGGCGTCGCCGCCCTGAAGGATTTCTGCACACGCAGAACCCAAAGCGTCCGCGGACAGCTGGACGGCTCCATCCCCTCCACCACCCAGGGACAGTCGGAGAACCCCTCCGCGCTGGTGGACTGCGCCGGACTGGACCTGAGCGATATGGGCGCCATGGGCATGGGCGGCGGTCCCGGCGGCGGCTTCACCCGGGAAGCCGCCGGGCGAGGCACACCCTCGGAGTTTCCTACGGAGGAAAACATCCCGGCCATGATGCCCGGCGAAACGGACTTCTCGCCTCCCCAGGGGGACGCCGGCTGGCCCTCAGGGGATACCGGCCGGATGCCCGAACAATTTCCGGAGTTCTCCGCCTCCGGCGGAGGGAACAATGGCATGACCTCTCTGCTTCTCTCAGCGGGAGTGCTGGCTGCGGGACTGATTTTCGCGGCGGCGTTCCGGCGGCGAAGGTAGGCAGTTTATATAAAAGGACCCGATGCCGTCGGCATCGGGTCCTCTGTGCATATCAACTGTTATTTGAGCCCTCCACAAACCGTTCCAGCTCCTTCATCAGCTGATGGGGCGGGATGTCCAGGGCCTGTGCGATCTTGAAAAAGGTGTCAATGGTCGGACTGCGCAGGCCGCGCTCGATCTTGCTGTAGTGGGTCCT
>CAJTVO010000094.1:9124-9348 GCA_910579485.1 uncultured Oscillospiraceae bacterium
CGCCAGTCCGCTGAGGACTTCCTGCGACAAGCCTTTCTGTACCCGGCATATGCGGATGACTTCGCCGATCTGTGCCGCATCGACCATCTAACCACCCCCTCTGCTCTGTATGATAGCAGAGGAGCATTTATTTTGCAAGCCAATCGTTTTTCCAAGGACATGCGCCTTGGAAAAACACTTTGCGCGGAGCGAGCGTCGAATCGTGCGCCAAAGGCGCACGACCG
>CAJTVO010000094.1:9383-13747 GCA_910579485.1 uncultured Oscillospiraceae bacterium
GGGCCGGTCGTTCGGCATCAGCCGAATGACGGCCCTTCTCAAAAAAGATGCACCGCATCTTTTTTGAGAAAAAAAGGCCCCGGAGCCGAAGCTCCGGGGCCTTCTCCTGCGCAAAGGTATGTTCGTTACAGCAGGCTCTTCTCGTCGGCCTTGCTGAACAGGTGCATGACGTTGCCGCCGAAGGTGATGTTGATCTTGGCGCCATAGCCCAGGTTCTTCTGCTCGCCGGTGAGGTCGATGGTGGGCAGAATGATGATGGCGTCCTTACCGGCGACGTTGACGTGCATATGGATGGTGGCACCCATCAGCTCGGTGACGTCCACGGTGGCGGACAGAGCGTGAGCGGCGTTGGCATCGCACATGCTGATGTGGTCGGGACGGATGCCCAGGGTGATGTCCTGCGCGGCGGTGTTCTTCTTCTTGAGGACGTCCTGCTTGTCGGCGGGGAGCTCCATGCGGGCGCCGGCCACGGTGACATAGTAGCCGTTTCCATCCTTCTCCAGCTTCGCGTCGAAGAAGTTCATCTGCGGGGTGCCGATGAAGCCGGCGACGAAGAGGTTGGCGGGATGGTCGAACACCTGCTGAGGCGTGCCGATCTGCTGGATGAAGCCGTCGCGCATGATGACGATGCGGTCGCCCAGGGTCATAGCCTCGGTCTGGTCGTGGGTGACGTAGATGAAGGTGGTGTTGATCTTCTGACGCAGCTTGATGATCTCAGCGCGCATCTGGTTACGGAGCTTGGCGTCCAGGTTGGACAGAGGCTCGTCCATGAGGAACACCTTGGGCTCACGCACGATGGCGCGGCCGATGGCAACACGCTGGCGCTGGCCGCCGGACAGAGCCTTGGGCTTCCGGTCGAGGTACTGGGTGATATCCAGGATCTCGGCGGCTTCCTTGACCTTGCGGTCGATCTCGTCCTTGGGCACCTTCTTGAGCTTCAGGGAGAAGGCCATGTTCTCATAGACCGTCATGTGGGGATACAGAGCGTAGGACTGGAAGACCATGGCGATGTCGCGGTCCTTGGGGGCCACATCGTTCATGACCTTGCCGTCGATGAGGAGCTGGCCCTCGCTGATCTCTTCCAGGCCGGCCACCATGCGCAGGGTGGTGGACTTGCCGCAGCCGGAGGGACCAACCAGAACGATGAACTCCTGATCGGCGATGTCCAGGTTGAACTGCTGGACGGCGACGACGCCGCGGTCGGTGATCTGAAGATTGGACTTCTTCTCGGGAGCGTCGCCCTTCTTAGCCTTTTTCTTCTTCTTCTCGTCGCCGCTGTGGGGGTAGATCTTCATGACGTCCTTCAGGGATACAGTTGCCATTCTTCCAGGCGTTAGCGAAAATGCCTCCGCAAATTCCGCCTCGAAACAGGGGAGCGATGCCCCTGCTCCATTGCGGCATGTCTCCACAATGCCGCACCGCACGCCTACGCGGATTACATCCTTTCTTGTCAGTCTGCGCCGTCATTTTGTGGAGTGACGGAACAGCTCATGATAATGTACTCGAGCGTCACCACTCAAGCTGTTTATAGCATACCGTCCAACGGGAAAAAAGTCAAGTTCCTCCGGGATTTTTCGGCGATTCCTCCCAAGGGGGCGGGCACTTTCTGTGCAATCTGCCGGTCCCTACAGCAGGAAGTTCAGCCGCCGGTTCAGCGCCCGGATCTCCACCTGCTCCGCCCCGGAGCCGTATTCCCCGTCCAGGGTCCAGGGGAAGCCCTCGGGCGTGGTAACGGTGACGGCGGGCACGTGGCGGAACACCACCCCGCTGCCGGTGAAATCCTGGCGCACCAGAGCCCGGATCAGCTCCTGAAGCCCGGACATGCTGGTGGGATTGGGGATCAGCAGCAGCTCAAAGAGGCCGTCGTCCAGAACCACATGGTCCTTGTTGAGCTTCATGAGCCCGCCAACGCTGGTGGCGTTGGTGACGGCCCCAAAGAGGAAGTCCCCGTCGAAGACCTCCTCCTCTGTGGCCACCGTGGCCCGGTAGGGCCGCAGGGTGGACAGGTCCCGGACCCCCTCCAGCAGATAGGCCAGGTGCCCCAGATCGTTCTTGATGGACTGGGGGGCGCTGTAGGATGCCTTGGTGAACGCCCCGAAGGAGGCCACGTAGATAAAGGGCCGTCCGTTGAAGGTCCCCACGTCCAGCAGCTTCCCCTCGCTGGCGGTGACGCGCCGGGCGGCCTCCACCGGGTCCGTGGGCAGGGAGAGGCTTGCGGCAAAATCGTTGGTGCTGCCGCCGGGGATGTAGCCGATGGGCGGCGGCGCGGGGAGGGCCATCGCGCCCCGGACGGTCTCGTTGAGGGTGCCGTCCCCGCCGCAGCAGACGATCCGGTCGAAGGCGGCGCCCTCCGCCTCCACGATCTCGGCGGCGTGGCCGGGATGGGCGGTCCGGCGGATGGACACCAGATACCCCTCCTCGCAGAAATGGGCCGCCGCGTCGAACAGAGGGGCCGCGGAGCGGGTGCGCCCCGCCCGGGGATTGACGATCAGCAAAAGGGTCTTTGCCATAACGGTCTGATACCTCGCATATTATGAAGATCGGCCCCCGCCTTCCGGCCGGGGCGCGTCTCCCATTATATACCACCGGGCCGGAGATAGCAAGCCGCTGTTTCCTGCCGGAAGGGCGGGAAACAGCGGCCGTTTTGCGGGACCCTGTCGTATGGGGGAGGATTCAGCCCTTCTTGACCACCGGGATCCAGACCTCGTACCGGGCGTTGGCGGGGTCCGGGCTGAGGTAGACCTCGATGTCCGGCGCGCTGCCGTACTCGTACCCGGAGGAGGGCAGCCACTCCGTGAGGACGCGCCGCTCCAGGTCCTGAATGGACTGATTGGTCCCCGCGCCGGGGAAGACCGCCCAGGTGGCGGCGGGAACGGTGTACGTCTCCAGATCCCCGCCCTCCTGGGTGGACGCGGCGGCGACGTAATACCGCCACTGACCGCCGTCCGGGCAGTCGCAGACGCCCAGGATGCCCGCGGGCCGCGCGTCCATCATGCCCAGCAGGCGCTGTAAAGTCCCGTCTCTTGCCACCCGCTCCCACAGCGCCGGGAGGGTCTGGAAGTTCTTCTCCATGTCCTTCTCAATGGGCACCGACACGCCCACCACGCGGAACGCCTCCCGCTTCTCGATCCGATACTCCATTTCTTCCGCTCCTTTGATCATGACAGTAAAGCGCAGAGGCGGAAAGCTCTTCACGGAGACGCCGGGCTCCCGCACCGCCGAGGGCGGAACGCCGTGGACCGCCTGAAACGCCCGGTTGAAGGCCGTGGGCGACTGATAGCCGTACCGCAGGGCCGTGTCCAGCACCTTCTCCCCGGCCTGGAGGTCCTCCGCCGCCCGGGACATCCGCCGCCGCCGGATGTACTCCCCCAGGGATGCCCCCGCCATATAGGCAAACATCCGCTGATAGTGGTACGACGAGCAGCAGGCCAGCCGCGCCAGGGCCTCATAGTCGATCTCCTCCGTCAGGTGCTCCTCCATGTACGTGATCGTCCGGTTCAGGCATTCGACCCATTCCATACCGTTTCCTCCTTGCGTTTTCCGTGTTTTATGATAGCATCCCGCCCCTGCCGCCGTCCTCTCTTTTCCTGCACGAATGGGAGAGGCGTCAGTACCGCGTGACCAGAAGGCGCAGGCCCCGGCGGCTGGCGGACCGGATCATGTCCCCCGTCCCCCGGCTCTCACCGTCCCAGAAGGCGGCCAGGGCGTCCGCCGCCTCCGCCATTTCCTGATTCCGCTTTGGGCCTGCGGCCCGTCCGTAACGCCGCCAGTCCGGGGGGAAGTACCGCACGGCGTACCCCCGCTTTTTCGCGTAGCGCTCCCCCAGGCTGTCTGCGCCCCGGGCCGTGCCGCAGAAGATCGTGATCTCATCGTGAACGTCCGCCAGGAACTGGTCCACGGTCCGCTCCAAAAGCGGATAGTCGTTGAAGTCCCGGCCTCCGGCTATGATTATTTGAAACATACCCATCACCTTATGCCAAATTTTGATCCAATAATTATGTCAATTTACGAATCTGTTTTTATTATAGCAAATAGGATAAAATATGGCAAGTAGGAGGTGATGCTGGTATAGGAAATTTTATACCGAAAAAGCCGGAAAAGGAGACTATCAGTGTACGGATATCATCCGAACTGCTCCTGGAGGTTGAGCGCAAGGCCGCAGCCACCGGCATCAGCCGCAACGAGTTTATTACCCAGTGCATTCTTTATGCTATGGAACATATCCAGCAGGAACCGGATTGATACACCTCATGGCGCGTCAGTCCCGCCCTCTGCCTAAAACAGCAGGGAAATCAATTTTGCATCCGTAGGGCGCGACGACCCCGGCGCGCCGCTGCTGGGCAGATTTTGCCAACGGCGCGCCG
>CAJTVO010000095.1 GCA_910579485.1 uncultured Oscillospiraceae bacterium
AGAACCATTGGTTCTGGCGCGTTTTTGCCTACTTTTGGCGCGGGCCAAAAGTAGGTCAGGGGTCCGGGGGCGGACAGCCCACGGGCTATCGAAAAGAAACAAATCCCCTCGCGCCGGAACGGCGCGAAGAAAGGACCTGCAATGAAGCAATACATCAAGAAAAACGCCCTCCCCCTGGCCATCCTGGCCCTGACGGTCACCGTCAGCCTCTTCGTCATCGCCGGACGCTGGCAGGTGGAAGCCGCCAACAAGACCTACGACGTCATCCTGGACTATACCGAGCTGGAATGGATGGCGGAGCAAAGCGATCACGATACCGCCTGGTGGCTGAAGGAATTTCACGATATGGGCGTCAGCCAGGTGGGCCTGACGGAGGAAAACCTCACCACCCTCATGGAAAACTCCCCCCTGAACGTCACCGCTACGGTGATGGACGAGGTCATGCAGGACGCCGGATGGCGTGAGGAGTACCCGGAGGCCTTTGCCGCCGGCATCGAGGACTTCGGCGTGGACCGCTTCGACGTCCTGGTGGAGGCCGAGGGGAAGGAGGCCGTGGACTTCGTAGTCCCCGCCCTCCGGGAGCGCTTCCCCGCCGAGAGCTTCTTCTGCTATCAGGAGGGCGATTCCGCCTATATCCTCATGGACGGCACCGCCGGAGACGCCCTCTACGGCGGCAAGGGCGCTTATACCAACACCAAGAACAAGGGCTTCGTGGAGCGGGAGGACCTGCTCTCCTCCAAACTCATGTACGTCTCCCTGGGCCTCCTGCCGGAGAAGGTGGAGGCCATCCAGGCCGCCGGGATGGCCATCGTCCCCCGCACCCTGTGCTACGCCGGGCACAACGACACCCGCTACGCCCAGGCGTCGGTGGCCGGGTATGAGAAGCACGGCATCACCCCCGCCTACATCATCGCCGGGGGCGAGGCCCTGCTGGGCTATGACGAGGGCGGGGACTTCGTCCGGGACTACATGGAGCGCACCGGCGCTTCCCTGGGGATGATCGAGACCAACGTCCAGCGGGAGAACATCAAGCAGACCGGCGTGGAGGAGACCGCCCAGGCCACGGGCTGCAACGCCGTCCGTGTTTTCTCCATGTGGGACTATGTTCAGTACCGCTACGCATACTATGGCTACGAGGGCGCGGAGGAGGTGGCCAACTGCATCTACCGCGCCATCGTAGAGCGCAACATCCGGGCGGTCTATTTTAAGATGGTGAAGGCCACCGACGACCTCCACGTCTATATCACCGACCCGGAGGTCTATCGGGACCTCTTCGACAGCCTGGACCAGCGCCTTGCCGCCCACGGAATCTCCCGGGGACGGGCCTCCGTCATGGAGGACTACCAGGTGCCCTCCCTGGCCCTGCTGGCCGTGGGGCTGGGCGCGGGCGTTGGCGGCGCGCTGCTGCCGGACACCTTCCTGCCCATGAAGCGCAAGTGGACCCTCCTGCTGGCGGGCGCGGCTGTGGTGTGCGTGGCCGGGGCCTGGAAGGTCCTGCCCAACTCCTTCCGGCTGCTGGCCAGCTTCGCCAGCGCGGTGGTGTTCGCCTGCCTGGCGGCGGCCTTCTTCCTCATGGCCGCCAAGCGGACCGGTCAGAAGCTGGACCAGAACGCCGGGCTCCTCAAAATTCTGCCCCGGTCCATCGCCATCCTCGCCATTGCCGTTGCCATTTCCATGGCGGGCGCCATGATGACCGCCGCCCCCCTGTCCTCCACCGGCTTCATGCTGGAAATGGGCATCTTCCGGGGGGTCAAGGCGGCCCAGCTGCTGCCCCTGGCCTTCTTCTGCCTGCTGTTCGTCTCCTACTACGGCCTCTTTGAGAAGGACCGGAAGAACGACCACCTGGACCCCCGGGACATTTTCACCGCCCTGGGCTGGACCATCCCCATGTGGGCGGTACTGCTGATGGCGGCGGTGGGCCTGGCGGGGTACTACTACCTGGCCCGCACCGGCCATGAGACCGGCGTCACCATCTCCGACACGGAGATGATCTTCCGCAACGACCTGGAGTACCTGCTGCTGGCCCGGCCCCGGACCAAGGAGTTTCTGGTGGCCTTCCCCGGGATCATGCTGGCGGTGTACTGCGCCGTGCGCCGCCTCCCCTTCTGGACGGCCCTCTTCGGCCTGGCGGGCACCATCGGCCTGACCAGCGTGTGCAACACCTTCATGCACATCCGCACCCCCCTGTACCTGGGCTTCGTCCGCACCGCCTATTCCCTGCTGCTGGGCATCCTGGTGGGCGCGCTGATGATTGCGGGCTTCGAGCTGCTCCTCCGGCTCTATCGCGTCCTCGCGGGAAAGTTCGGCGGGGCAGAGCGGAAATAGACATGTACAATATATTGATATCGGGGTATTACGGCTTCAACAACATCGGCGACGAGTCCATCCTGCGCACCGTCATCGACAACCTGCGGGAGAAGCTGCCCCAGGTGGACATCACCGTGCTCTCCCAGTCCCCCGCCCAGACGGCGGAGAAGTACGGCGTCAAGGCCGCCGCCCGGATGAGCCCCTGGGCCATCCTCCGCTCCATCCGCCGCTGCGACATGCTCCTCTCCGGAGGCGGCAGCCTCCTTCAGGACGCCACCTCCAGCCGCAGCATCCTCTACTACCTGTTCCTCCTCCGGCTGGCCCAGCTGATGGGCAAGCGGACCTTCATCTACAGCCAGGGCATCGGCCCCATCGCCTCCCCCAGGAACCGGAGGTTCACCGCCTCCGTCCTGCGCCGCGCCGACGGCATCGTGGTCCGGGATTCCAAGAGCCGGGACCTCCTGCTGGAGCTGGGCGTGCCGGACCATCTGATCCACGTGACCGCCGACCCGGTGATCCGGGTCCGGACCCCGGGCACGGAGCTGGGGGCGCGGATCCTCGCGGAGGAGGGCTGTCCCCGCCGCCCGGGCCGTCTGGCGGTGGGCTGGGCCGTGAAGGCCCGGAAGCCGGGGAAGGATTTTCTCCGGGAGGTCCGGCGGTGCATCCAGTGGCTCAGGGAGTCCTGCGGCGCGGACTCCGTCCTCATCCCCTTTTTCTATGACGAGGACCTGTGGGTGTGCGAGGCCGTGGCCGCCGCCCTGGACGGGCGGACGGGGTGCCTGCGGAAGAAATACCTCTCCGAGGAGACCCTGTCCATCATCGGCTGCATGGACGTGCTGGTGGGGGTCCGGCTCCACTCCTTGATCTACGCGGCCATCATGGGGGTGCCCATGATCGGGATCAGCTACGATCCCAAGGTGGACTCCTTCCTGGCCTCCATCGACCGCCCCACGCCCTTTACCGTGGAGGATTTCACACTGGAGAAATTCCAGGCCGTCTTCCGGGAGACCCTGGAGCGCCGGGAGGAGCTGCAAAGCTCCACCGCCCGCCGCCTGGACAGCCTGATCGCCAAGCTGGACCAGAACGAGGAGCTCATCCGGGCCATCATGGAGCGCTGACCCGTTTTCGAAGAGGAATAGTATGAAAGAAAACAAAACCATCCACGTCATCAGCACCGTGACCCTGGTCACGCTGTTTGCAAAATTGCTGGGCATCGTCCGGGAGTCCCTGCAGGCCAGGACCTTCGGCACCCAGATCGCGGCGGACCTGTATACCACCGCCAACAACAACACCATTTATCTCTTTACCACGGCGGCCTACGCCCTGTGCATCGCCGCCGTGCCCATCCTTACCCCCCGGCTCCGCCGGGACCGGAAGGCGGGCTACGCCGCCGCCAACAACCTCATCACCGTCTCGGTGCTCCTCAGCGCCATCGTAGCGGCGGTATGGACCGGGGCCACCTTCCTCCCCTCCCTGGCGGGCTCCCTGTGGGAGGGCGGCGTGGAGGAATCCCTCCAGCTGGCGGGGTACATGCGGGTCATGATCCTCACCCTGCCGGTGATCGTGCTGACCTACCTGCTGGTGGCCCTGTTCCAGTCCCTGGAGCACTTCGTCCTCCAGGGCAGCATGTCCATCCCCTACAACCTGGCCCTCATCGCCTTCCTGGCCGTCTTCGCCGGAGGGCTGGGCGTGGGCGGGTACGTCGCTGCGGTGGCCCTGGCCTGGCTGCTCCAGTTTGCCATGACGGTCCCCTACTCCCTCAGGGAGGGCTACCGGTACCGCCCCGTCCTGGATCTGAAGGCGGACTATGTGAAGACGTTCCTCAAGACCGCCCTGGTGACGGTGCTGACCACGTCCATCTTCCTCTTCTGCTACCTCCAGGACTCCTCCATGACTGCCCAGCTCACTGGCAGTCCCGCCAGCGCTTTCTACTACGCCGACAAGCTCTTCACCCCCCTGACCACCACCCTCATCTACTCCATCAGCACGGTGCTCTTCCCCAAGTTCAGCCAGGAGTACACCTCCGGCGGCGGCGCGGCCTACCGGAAGTATATCTGGGGCGTGCTGCGGAGCACCCTGCTGCCGATCCTGCCCATCTCCGCCGTCCTGGCGGCCTTCGGCACCCCCATCGTGCGCGTGCTGTTCGAGGGCGGGAGCTTCGACGCCTCCTCCACCGCCGCCACCGGGAGCATCTTCACCATCTACGCCCTGTCCATGGCGGGCTTCTGCGTGCTGGACCTTTTGAGCAAGGCCTACTACACCATGGAGCGGACCCTCGTCCCCCTGTTGGTGAACGCCGGCATCCTGGCGTGCAACTGGGGCCTGAACCGGCTCCTGGGCCCCCGCTGGGGCGGCGCGGGGCTGGCCGGGGCCACGGCGGCGTCCATCACCCTGGGCGCCCTGGTGATGGCCGTCCTGTTCCTGTGGAAGACCGGCGGCATCCCCCTCCTCCCCCTGTGCAAGAGCCTCCTGGCCGCCCTGGCCTCCGGCGGCGCACTGTGGCTGGCCACGGGCATGGTCCTCAGCGGCAGCGAGGGCAAGCTGATGCTGGTGGTCAAGTGCGTGGGCCTCGGCGCGGCGGCGGCCGTGGTCTACGCCCTGCTGCTCCTTCTCCTGCGCCAGGAGGACTTCGCCGCCCTGCTGGAGCGCTGGCGCAAACCGAAGAAAAACGGGCGGACCGGATGACCTCCGGCCCGCCCTCCCTCTGCCAAATAGCCAGGAAATCAATTTTGAGGAAAACCATGCCGATTTGTAGGGCGCGACGACCCGGCGCGCCGCTGCTGGGCAGATTTTTCAACGGCGCGCCGGGGTCGTCGCGCCCTACGGACGCAAAATTGATTGCCTTGGCCAAAGGGCAGTTATTCCTTGACATCCCGGCGGCAATGTACTATGATGGTCAAGGAATACCAAAAACCGGCGGGAAAGCCTCCCCAGTCCCTTTATAGTCGACACACTTGAAAATCGGTAAAGTTCGGGGGTCAAAATGGTGCGGGGCGGCGTTGTCGTCTTTGGCGGGCGTCAGCCCGCCTGCATCCTCCGCCTTGCCCCGCATCATTTTTCCTCCCCTCCTTTTTACCGCTTCTCAAGTGCGTCGACTATATTTTCCTCTTCCGGGCGCGTTTGCGGAGCGCCCGCCGCCGGAAAATGCTACAGATGGGTGGATGTGATCTATGGTCGATCTCGTCATGGCGCTGGAGTGCTTCGGCATCCTGCTGACCTTCATCGCGCTGGTCCTCCTGCTCAACGGCGACGGCGCCCGAGAGCAGAAGCTTCTTATTTTCATCATGTGCGGCTGCCTGGTGCAGAACGTTGGGTATCTGCTGGAGCTGACCGCCCCCACCATGGAGGCCGCCGTGGCGGCGGTCACGGTGGAAAACGTGGGCTCCGCCCTCGTCCCATTGTGCTACAGCTGGTTCACCTATACCTACTGCTACGCGCCCCCGCCGAAAAAGCTGCTGCGCGTGCTGGGCGCCATCAACTTCCTCATCCTGCCCACGGTGTTCTTCAACTGGAACGGGCTGTTCTATGAGGACTTCGCGTGGCTGTCCACCGCCGACGGGTTCCACTACGTCAGCATCACTTACGGTCCCCTGTACTCCCTGTTCATGGTCACCCGCACCGTGATCCCCTACATTCTCTCCATACATACCCTGGTGCGGGCGGTGCGCCTCCGCTCCGACCAGCAGGTCAGCCGCCAGTACAAGACCATCCTGGCCATCTCCACCCTGCCCGTCATCGTGCTGATCGCCTACGTGTCCAAGCTCATCACCGTGTTCGACCTCACCCCCCTCACGCTGGCCCTCGCCATGGCCATGGTGGTCATCGTGGTGTGGAGCCGCCGGAACTACGACTTCCGCCACCTGGCGGCGGAAAAGGTCCTGGAGAGCCTGGGGGACGGCGTGATCGCCCTGGACGACCACGACCGGCTGGTCAGCTACAACCGGGCGGCGGCCGGCATCTTCACCCGCCTGCCCGCCCACAAGCTGGGGGAAAACATCCGGGTGCTGGAGGATTTCCGGGAGGAGATGCTCAACGAGGACGTCCCCCACAGCTTCTCCATCAACGGCCAGCACTATGAGAGCCACAGCAAGCAGATCATCGGCGAGAACGGCCGCCGGCAGGGCTGCGTCATCCTGATCCTGGACATGACGGACATCAAGGCCTATATCAACGAGATCAAGCGGGTCCGCCAGCAGGCGGAGAAGGCCAGCATCGCCAAGAGCGAGTTCCTGGCCAACATGTCCCACGAGATCCGCACCCCCATGAACGCCATCATCGGCCTCAACGACATCATCATGGAGGAGTGCAGGGACCCCCAGATCTACACCCACGCCAAGGACGTGCAGTCCGCCGCCAAGAACCTGCTGGCCATCATCAACGACATCCTGGACCTGTCCAAGGTGGAGGCGGGCAAGATGGAGCTGGTCTATACGGACTACCACCTGAAGACCGTGGTGGGCGAAGTGGTGGGCATGATGGACATGGCCGCCTCCAAGCGGGGGCTCATCATGAAGTACGAGTGCGACAGCTCCCTCCCCTGCCGCTACAACGGCGACGAGGGGCGGATCAAGCAGATCCTCATCAACATCCTCAACAACGCCATCAAGTTCACCAAGGAGGGCTACGTCCGGGCCTACGTCTCCGGGCGGCCCGGCGAGAAGGAGGACGAGGAGCTCATCACCTTCCGGGTGGAGGATACCGGCTGCGGCATCCGGGAGGAGGACCTGGCGAAGATCTTCGAGGACTTCCGCCAGGTGGACTCCAAGCGCAACCGGACCGTGGAGGGCACCGGCCTGGGCCTGGCCATCGTGAAGCACCTGGTAGAGCTGATGGGCGGCGATATCCGCGTGGAGAGCGTCTACGGCCAGGGGACGGCGGTGACCATCACCATCCCCCAGAGGATCGTGGACCGGCGCTCCATCGCCGAGGTCCCGGAGGTCTTCCAGACGGAGCTGGAGCGGGGCGAGGTCTTCGCCGCGCCGGACGTCAAGGTGCTCATCGTGGACGACAACGTGGTCAACCGCAAGGTGGCCCGGGGCTTCCTGAAGGGCTACGCCTTCGACCTCTCCGAGGCCGAGAGCGGCCCGGAGGCCATCCAGCTGGTGCGGGAGACCCGGTACGACATCATCTTCATGGACCACATGATGCCCATGATGGACGGCATCGAGGCGGCGGAGATCATCCGCCGGGACTGCGGCGGGAACGGGACCGCCCCCACCATGATCGCCCTTACCGCCAACGCCATGGAGGGGATGCGGGAGCGCTTCCTGGCCTGCGGCTTCCAGGACTTCATCGCCAAGCCCCTGGACCGGAAGGAGCTCCACCAGCTGCTGCTGCGCTGGGTGCCGGAGGAGCGCAGGCAGGCCGGCGAGGGCGCTCCCGAGGAGGGCAGGGCCCTGGACCCCTCCTCCTTCGCCATCCCGGGGATCGACATGGAGGCCGCCGCCCGATACTGTTCCGGCGACGAGGCGGGCTTTCTGGACCTGCTGGAGCTCTACCACATGGACGGAGGGCGCAAGGCGGCCCTCCTGGCGGAGCTGGCCGGGACGGACGTCCCCCGCTATCAGGTGGAGGTTCACGCCCTCAAGAGCGCCTCGGCCAACATCGGGGCCATGGAGCTGTCCGCCATGGCCCGGGCCCAGGAGGAGGCCGCCGGAGCGGGCGACGCCGGCCTGATCGCCCAGGGCTTCCCGCCGCTGCTGGAGACCTACGAGGCCCTTCTGGCGGAGATCGGCTCCTTCCTGGCCCAGCGGCGGAAGCAGGGCGCCCAGGCGGAAAAGCTGCCCGCCCTCTCCCCGGAAGAGCTCCGCTCCCGGACCCGGGCGGCCCTGGAGAAGCTGGAGGACTTCCGCTCCCAGGAGTGCGCCGCCATCGTGGAGGACCTTCTGCTCCACCACATGCCCCAGGCCGCGGAAACGGGCCTTCTGGAAATACAGGCACAGCTCCGGCTGTACGAGGACGACAACGCCGAGGACCTGCTGCGCCAGCTGCTCGGCAGACTTGAAGAGGAGGAAGGGAGCCAATGATCCCAATAGAGGAACACGACAAGAAGCGGATCTTAGCGGTGGACGACGCGGCCATCATCCTGTCGCGGATATCGGACACCTTGGGAAAGTATTACGACGTCGTCACCGTCAATTCCGGCGTGCGCGCCCTGCGCTACCTGGATAAAGAAAAGCCGGACCTGATCCTGCTGGACATCCGCATGACCCCCAAGGACGGCCTGGAGACCCTCCGGGACATCCGGGCCATGAAGGACCGGGCCGACGTGCCGGTCATCATGCTCACCGGCATGGAGGACAAGAACTCCGTGCTGGAGAGCAGCAAGCTGGGCATCTGCGACTATATCCTGAAGCCCTTTCTCGCCGGGGACCTGCTCAACAGGATCCGGCGGGTCCTGGAGCCGGACGGCGCCGCCCAGCCATAACGAAGCAAGGGAGATGTTCGTATGAATACCGCCATGACCCAGGCGGAGCTGGAGCGGATCCTGGACCAGGCGGTCCAGGACGTGACGGAGCGGACCGCCGGCGTGCGCCTGCATCAGGAGGACATGCCCCCGGGGGAGGACCTCTGCACGGTCCACATCACCTTCGACCAGGGGTTCCGCACCAGCCTGACCCTCTGCGCGGACACCAGCCTCCTCGCCCGGATGGCCTGCAACTCCTTCCACGAGGAGTCCGTCAGCGCCGAGGATCTGGAGGAGTTCAGCAAGGAGTATTTCAACGTCCTGTGCGGCCGGATCGCCCGGGCGATGTTTCAGGAGACCCAGGTCCCGGCCCATTTCAACCCGCCTACCTTCCACAGCGGGCGCTACGAGCCGGAGGGGCAGGAGGTCCAGTTCGTACTTACCTATTCCAGCGGGCAGCGCGAAGGGGCGCAGCTCATTCACCACGTGCCCCGTCCCCAGGAGGACGGGAACGACACCTGACAGAGGAGGGCGTACAGAAGATGAGCAAACGAATTATGGTAGTGGACGATTCCCGGCTGGTCCGCGTCCAGATGGAGGACGCCCTGGCGGGCACGGAGTACGAGGTCGCGGCCTACTGCCGCAGCGGCGAGGACGCCATCGCCCGGTACGCCGAGGTGCGGCCGGACCTGGTGACCATGGACATCATCATGCAGGGCATGGACGGCCTGGACGCCGCCGAGATCATCCTGCGGGAGCACCCGGAGGCGCGGATCGTCATGGTCTCCTCCCTGGCCTACGGCGACACCTTCGAGCGGGCCAAGGCCATCGGCGCCAAGGGCTTCATCGACAAGCCCTTTTACCAGGAGCAGCTGGTCAAGCGGTTCCAGGAGGCCCTGGCCTGACATTCCATTCAGCCAAAAATACTGCGTGCGGACCGGAGATACATCCGGTCCGCACGCATCTTTTATCCGTGACGGCGGCTCCCGCTCACATGCGGAAGTCCGCCGCTACCTTTTTCAGCATCTCCCGGATGGGCAGCTGGTAGGGACACCGCTCCTCGCAGGCCCCGCACCCCACGCAGTCCGACGCATGGGCGGCCAGAGCGCCGTACCGGCCCCTGGCCCAGTCCGCCAGACCGTACCGGCTGAGGTACCCGTGGAACACGAACTGATTGGGGATGTCGATCCCCACGGTGCAGGGCGCGCAGTATCCGCACCGGCGGCAGAAGACGGAGCCCAGCTCCCGGCGCAGCTTCTCCACCTTCTCCAGCTCCTCCACCGACAGCGGGGAGGGATCGGACGCGGCGGCCACGTTCTCCGCCACCTCCTCCGGAGAGTACATCCCGGGCAGGACCACGGTGACGTTGGGATTGGCGGCGGCAAAGCGGATGGCCAGGCGCGCGTCCTCGATGGCCCCGCCGGACAGGGACTTCATGTTGATGAAGCCCACGTCCCGCTTCCTGGCCCGCTCCATGAGCTCCGCCGCCTGGGTCTCCACGATGTTGTAGGGGAACATGACCGTCTCCACCCAGTCCAGCTCCAGGGCTCTCTCGAATACCTCCGGAGAGTGGGCGGTGAGGCCGGTGTGGCCGATCTTCCCCGCCGCCCTGGCCTCCATCAGGGCCTCCAGAGCGCCGCCGGGGGCGCAGATCTGCTCCAGCTGCTGGAGGCTGGGATTGTGGACCTGGTAGAGGTCTATGTAGTCCGTGCGGAAGTTTTTCAGGCTGATCTCGATGTCCCGGGCCATCCCCTCCTTGTCCCGGCTCATGGTCTTGGTGGCCAGGACAAACTTCTCCCGGCGGCCCTCGATGGCCTGGCCGATGAGCTCCTCGCTGACCGAGTAGCCCCGGGCGGAGTCGATGTAGTTGATCCCCGCCGCCTCCACGGCGTCCAGAAGCTTCTTGGCCGCCTCCGCGTCGATGCGCTGGATGGGGATGCCTCCCAGTCCCACCCGGGAGACCTTCAGTCCGGTCTTGCCTAACGTAACGTATTCCATGTTCTCTTCCTCCTGCAAATTCTGATCAGAATATGATCGCTGCGCTACTTTCTGTTCGGTCTCCTCTTTATTCCCAGCAGCCTGATAAAGTCGCCAAATAAAGAGGTGTCCGTTGGCTCAAACATGATCCATTTCCCATCATGGTATGTCTGCGCTCCGTCATACAGCGCCTGAACTTCTTCTGTATAATTTTCTCTGTCCGCTTCAAATTTCAGCCGCTCGTCCTTTCCCAGGATGACCATAAAGCCCACGCGGTTTTCCCTTGCGTACAGCGCGCACAGCGTCTTGCCGCCCCGGCGGTATTTATATTCGTATTTCCACGCCTTGCCGCCCTTATCCCACAGGCGGTCCATATCGTATTTTTCTTCGATCAACGCGCACAACGCGGTCCATACGTCGTATAGAGGCTTTCCAACGAGAGCGGTCATTTCTTCCGCGGCAGGTATCGTATCAAGCATAACGGTCCTCCATCCAAGCCGATCACTGCGCCTTTTCCAGGACCTCCAGCCGCTTTGTCATCATTTTGACGGCAGACTTCAGCGTGACGACCTCGCCCTCCAGGGTCTCCACCTGTGCTTTTGGCGCCAGCGTCTCCTGGAGATGGACATGGCCTTCATACAGCAGCTGCAATTTGGGCAGTACCTCATTTTCCAGCATGACGGCGGAACGCAGGGAGCGGCCATCGATCTCCTCCAGCAGTTCCCCCTGCCGGTCAACCTTGCTGACCAGTTTTTCCAATGTTCCATCATGCCTGGCAAGCATCTCGCCATGCTTTTCCAGTATCTCGCTATGCTTTTCCAACAGTTTGCCTTGCTTTTCCAACAAATCACCCTGCCTGCCAACTTCTTCGGTCAGCTTTTCTAACATTGCCAAGATCTTTTCTTCGTTATTCATTGTATCCTCCTTTTGTAAATTACCAATTTTTTGCCGCTCAACTACCTGATAAACCAGAAACTGCCAAGTTATTCTTCAGCAAAAAGCGCCAGCCTGCCTTTTGTTATTCTAAATTCCTGCATAGTCCTATCCTGACCTGTAAAGCAATCTTTCTCCACAACGTCGCCATCAGGATAATGAATAAAACCCAGTTTTTTAAGCATTCGCCTACTATAAAGGTTATCTTCGAAGCATCCTGCAGCTATTTCAGGATACGGGTAGTTATCGAATATGTACTTCAACGCCAACGCAAAAGAATTGGTTCCATAACCTTTGTGGCGGTACTGAGGATATATCCAGATCGCCAGGTCCGGACACACCTCATCTAATCCCAGCCTAAGCGAACCCACTGGTTTATCCAACTCTTTGCCGACAACAGTAACCCAAAAAGGAAACTGTTCTATTTCCAAGCATCTGAATCCCTCCAAGGCTTGCTCATAGGTGCAGTTATATCCCCTTTGCGTACTCATATCTTGCCAACAGGAAAACATATCTTCATCGTCATTGTGGGTATATGGAGTCAGCCCGATCAGAGAGCTCTCTATCAGAAACATATTTTTCCTCCGCCATATCAGCGCGTTCGCTCTTTGCGCAATGCCAGCCACGAAAGCGCATAACTGCTGCCGGCCAGGATCATAAGGAGACAGGGCGTGGGATCATATCCGCGGTACAAATATCCGATCAAAAGGAAGACTCCCAGCCCTCCCGCTGCCACAGACAGCAGGCATAAGATACCGAACAAAGCAAGCGCCCATTTCTTACGCTCAAAAATAAAATACCACAAAAAGAGGGTCAGCGCCAAGGGTGCGCCAACCGCCCCCGAGAGACCAAAATTATTTTGTCAATGAGCACATCCAAAATATTGCAGGCAGCAATCATGCAGAGCCTTCGATCCATCGTTGATTTCTGCCTAACCGGCTCCTCTCTCGCTCTCTTTACCCTGTTCACAAGTTATTTAGTTCATTATATCACACCCCCTCCCCTTTATCAATTCGTTTTCACGAAAACCCCGGATAAAAACGGCGGAGCCCTATTTCAGGCTCCGCCGCCGTATTTACTCCTGTGTCTGCCCCTGACCGCCGTCCTGCGGCGCGTCCTCCTGTTTGCCCTCCGGTTCCATAGGAACTGTGGGCATGGGGATGGGCTCGCTGACGATATTGATGTGCTTCGCCGGAGGCTCGATGGCGGGCTGCTCCCCCTTGGCGGGAACGCCGTAGTAGTCCTCCTTGTCCGGGTCCCGGCCCTCCAGGATGGCCATCATCTGCGCGCCGGTGATGGTCTCCTTCTCGAAGAGGTATCCGGCGATCTTATCCAGCATCGCCCGGTTCTCCTCCAGCAGGGCCCTGGCCTCGTCATGGCACTTCTGGAGCAGCGACACGACCTCCTTGTCCGCCAGGGCAAAGGTCTCCTGGGCGCAGTTCATGCTGTACCCGCCGTCCAGGTACTGGCTCTGGACGGACCCCAGGGCCATCATGCCGAACTTCTCGCTCATGCCGAACCGGGCCACCAGGTTCCGGGCCAGCTCCGTGGCCCGCTCGATGTCGTTGGCCGCGCCGGAGGTCTGGGTGTCGAACACCAGCTCCTCGGCGCACCGGCCCGCCAGCAGGGTCCGGATCTCCGTGAGGATGTCGTCCCGGCTCATGAGGAACTTCTCCTCCTCCGGCAGATGGAGCGTGTAGCCCAGCGTCCCCTCGGTGTGGGGTACGATGGTGATCTTGGTCACCGGCTGGGCGTTCTTCTGCTTCGCCGCCGCCAGTGCGTGGCCTACCTCGTGGTAGGCGATGATCTTCTTCTCCTGCTCGGTGATGACGGTGCCCTTCTTCTCCGCGCCGGCGATGACCACCTCGAAGGAGGCCAGCA
>CAJTVO010000096.1 GCA_910579485.1 uncultured Oscillospiraceae bacterium
CAGCCGCTCTGGCACTTGTAGAACTCCGCCTGCCGGCCTTTCAAAGGGGTACTGCCTGCAAGGAGCACACGGTCTAACGGTACATCCTGCAAATTTGCACCCTCCCCACCAGACCCTCGTGCCGAGTGCCGCGAGGCAACCAGCACTATCGGTAGGACTGTGCGCAGAAGTACAAACTGGCATCGGCCCACGGCACGGACGATAGACCGGAAATCCGAAGGTCGTAGCGTAACCAAACACCCCCGTAATGAAGGAAGGTTCTTAGGAAACGTAGTTTCCTAAGTGACCTTTTGGTACTTTTCGTTCACACGAAAAGTACGCCCCCGTCCCCGCCCCGGAAGGGGCGAATCTATCTGATAGATAGGAAGCGGCAGCGGCCCGCAGGGCCGCAGAGAGGAAGCATCGAATGGGCAAATTATTTGGTACGGATGGAATAAGAGGCATTGTCGGTGAGAATCTGACGGCCGATCTGGCCTACCGGGTGGGCCAGGCGGTCTCCGTGACCCTGGAGGAGGAGAAGGGCCGTCCGCCCCTCATTACCATCGGCATGGATACACGTATCTCCTCCGATATGCTGGAGGGAGCCATGATCGCGGGGATCACCTCCGTAGGCGGTTCGGTGATGCCCCTGGGCACCATCCCGACCCCCGCGGTGGCCTACCTGACCATTAAGGTGGGCGCGGATGCCGGAGTGGTGATCTCTGCCAGCCACAACCCCTTTGAGCACAATGGCATCAAGGTCTTTAACGGCCAGGGCTACAAGCTCTCCGACGCCCTGGAAGACAGGGTGGAGGAAAAGATCCTTTCCACCGAGCCCATGCCCATCAAGAAGGGCGGGGACATCGGCAAGCGCATCCATGGCATGAAAAATCTGAAATATGAATACATCCAGCATCTGCGGGGCACCGTCCAGGACGATCTGGGGGGCCTGCGGGTCCTCATCGACTGCGCCAACGGCGCGGCGGCGGCTACGGCTCCGGACCTGTTCGCGGACTTCGCCATGGAGGCCGATTTCATCCACCGCAAGCCCAACGGCGTCAACATCAACCTCAAATGCGGCTCTACCCATTTGAAGAGCCTGGCCGCTATGGTCACGGCGGGGGAGTACGATCTGGGCATCGCCTTTGACGGCGACGCGGACCGGTGCCTCATGATCGATGAAAAGGGGAATGTGGTGGACGGCGACAAGACCATGGCCGTCTGCGGCCTCTACATGCGGGATCAGGGGCTCCTGACGGGCCGGGCCATCGTGGGCACGGTGATGAGCAACCTGGGGCTCCATGAATTTTGCAACAAAAATAACATCCGGCTCATCTGCACCCCCGTAGGGGACCGGAATGTCTTGGAAAAAATGCTGGAGTTCGGCTACCGCATCGGCGGGGAGCAGTCGGGACATACCATCTTTACCGACTATGCCACCACCGGGGACGGACAGCTGACGGCCCTGCAATTTTTGCAGATCCTCAAACGCAGCGGGAAGCCCGCGTCTGAGCTTGCCTCCATCTGCCCCAGCTATCCTCAGACCCTGCTGAACGTCCAGCTGGCCAACCAGCCGGGGCTGAAGGAGGCCGTCATGGGCTCCGAGGTCCTGGCGGAGGCCGTCCGGCGGGAGGAGGAAGCCCTGGGAGGCGACGGGCGCATATTGGTCCGTCCCTCGGGGACGGAGCCCCTTATCCGGGTCATGGTGGAGGCAAAAACCGCCCAACAGGCGGATGATTGTGCAAGCCGACTAGCGGATTTGGTGAAAACGCTAAAAATTTGAAGAAAGACTTCACAAATTTTTAATATTTACTTGACAAACCCAATGGGAAATAGGTATAATAATCATGTCGATCAACGAAGCCCAAATGACCGCATATACTGCCCTGCCGGATGAATCGCTTTCCGATCTGGCGCGCCGGGGAGACAGGGACGCGGAAGAGATATTGGTCAAGCGGTATAACCGCCTGGTGCGCCAGCTGGCCCGGCCCTTCTATCTTGCCGGAGGGGACAGCGACGACCTCATCCAGGAGGGTATGATCGGCCTGATATGCGCGGTTCGGGAATATGACGGCCAGCGCGCCGCCAGCTTCCGCACATTTGCAGAAATATGTATCCGCAACCGGCTGTATTCTGCCGTCCGGGCTGCGGCCCGCGACAAGCATACGCCCTTAAACCAGTCGGTACCTCTTGAAATGCCCTTCTTTGACGGTCAAAGCTCCTGTTTCGGCGCGATGGCGGGGGAGAACCCCGAGGATCTCATCATTGGCCGGGAACGGGTGCAGGACGCCCTGAGCGATGTTCGCAAGCAGCTGTCCGATTTCGAGGCGAAGATTTTGGGGTACTATTTAGACGGCCTGACCATCCGGGAAATGGCCAAAGCGGTATTACGGTCCCCCAAGTCGGTGGACAACGCCGTGCAGCGCATCCGGCGCAAGGCAGCGCGGCACCTTCAAGCAGGCGATCTCAGCAAAGGCTGAACGCAATATATTTTTTTCTATTCAAAGAGAGGGTAAAATCATGTACGAAGACAAGACCTTAGTTTGTAAGGAGTGCGGCCAGGAGTTCGTGTTCACCGCCGGTGAGCAGGAGTTCTATGCCGAGCGCGGCTTCCAGAACGAGCCTCAGCGCTGCAAGGCCTGCCGTGACGCCCGCAAGAACGCGGCCCGTGGTCCTCGGGAGTACTTCACCGCCACCTGCGCTAACTGCGGCGGCGAGGCCAGAGTGCCTTTCGAGCCCAAGAGCGATCGTCCTGTGTACTGCAGCGATTGCTTTGCCAAGATGCGCGAGCAGGGCTGATAGATCGCATGACTGGGGCGTCCCCGAAGGGGGGCGCCCCTTTTCGCGCAGGTTTACCGATACACCTGCGAATCGGGGGCCGCGGCGTGGGACCCGCTCATGGGGGCTCCCGGCGTGTCTCTGCACGATTTTTCCAGCTTTTGGGGAAAAGCTCTATTCCTATTTGGATAGAGGAGTGGTATACTAGTCCCATAAACCAGCGAAAAACAACCCAATATTTTTTGAAGGAGAAGAACGATATGTCTATTTTGGTCTGCGGCGGCGCCGGATACATCGGCAGCCATACCTGCGTGGAGCTCCTGGAGGCGGGGTACGAGATCGTGGTGGCGGACAACCTCTGCAACGCCAGCGAGGAATCCCTCCGCCGGGTGGAGAAGATCACCGGAAAGAAGGTCCCCTTTATCAAGGCTGAGCTGTGCAGCGAGGCCGAGGTGGAGGCCCTCTTTGCCCAGCATCCCGGCATTGACGCCGTGATCCACTTCGCCGGCCTGAAGGCCGTGGGGGAGAGCGTCTCCAAGCCCCTGGAGTACTACTCCAACAACCTGATCAGCACCCTCTATCTCCTGACCGCCATGCGGCGGCACGGGGTGAAGAACTTCGTCTTCTCCTCCTCCGCCACGGTGTACGGAGACCCCGCCACCGTGCCCATCCGGGAGGACTTCCCCACCGGCGGCACCACCAATCCCTACGGCACCTCCAAGCTCTTCCAGGAGAAGATGCTCATGGACATCTGCGCCGCCGATCCCGAGCTGAACGTGGCCCTGCTGCGATACTTCAATCCCATCGGGGCCCACAAGAGCGGCCTCATCGGCGAGGACCCCAACGGCATCCCCAACAACTTGGTGCCCTATATCGCCAAGGTGGCCGTGGGCCAGCTGGAAAAGGTCCACGTCTACGGCAACGACTATCCCACCCCCGATGGTACCGGCGTGCGGGACTACATCCACGTGGTGGACCTGGCCCTGGGCCATGTGGCGGCGCTGAAGAAGCTGGAGGGCAAGTGCGGCCTCTTCGTGTGCAACCTGGGCACCGGCAACGGCTACAGCGTTTTGGACGTGCTCCACGCCTACGAGAAGGCCTGCGGCCATGAGCTGCCCTACGTCATCGATCCCCGCCGCCCCGGCGACATCGCTTCCTGCTACGCCGACCCCGCCAAGGCCCGCGACGAGCTGGGCTGGGAGGCCAAGTACGGCATCGAGGATATGTGCGCCTCCTCCTGGAAGTGGCAGTCCGAGAATCCCAACGGGTATAAGGGATAAGGAGGGACCGCTATGGGAGAGATCGAGATACGGCCCTATGACGGCGGCTGCAAGGCGGAGATGCTTTCCGATATTGCCGCTTTCTGGGCGGCCCACTATTTGACCGTGACCCTGGAGGATTCGGAGGGAGACCTGAAGGCTTGGACCGCAGAGGGTCATGAATTGTATGTGATCCTTGCCGGAGGGAAAGAAGCCGGGTTCCTCCACATGGGCAGCCGGGGAGGGGCCTGCGATTGGCTGGAGGACGTCTTCGTCCGGGAAGAGCTGCGGGGCCAGGGGATCGGCGGACGGGCCATTGAGCTGGCCTGGGAGATGCTTCGGGAGAAGGGTCTGGAGACGATGTACCTGGAGGTGGTGCCTGCCAACGAGGCGGCCATCCGGCTGTATCATAAGCTGGGGTTCACGAACCTGAATACGCTGACACTGAGCCGCTCGGTGAAGAAAAAGGCTCAGCTGGGCACGGAAACCATCGGCGGCCTGACGTTCCGCACCTACCGGCCGAATAACGGTTGACGGCATCATCCTTTGACTGAGGAACATCTGGTATGAGCGCGCAAAAGCGGAGAGGCCGGGAAACGGGCATACCGGAGAAAACATGTTGATGAGGAAGGGGGAAGCGCCCATGACCGCCCAGCAGCGCCGGGACGCGATCCGGGACGTTCTGACCCAGGCCGCCGGGCCTGTCAGCGCCACCGCGCTGGCGGGACGCTTCGGCGTGAGCCGCCAGCTCATCGTGGGCGACATCGCCCTGCTGCGGGCCGGAGGCGCGGCCATCGAGGCCACCGCCCGGGGCTACGTGGTCCAGAGGGACCGGGAGGGCCTCCGGCGGCAGGTAGCCTGCCGCCATCAGGCGGCGGACATGGAGCGGGAGCTGCAGATCATGGTGGACAACGGCTGCACCGTCCTGGACGTGATCGTGGAGCACCCGGTCTACGGACAGCTGACGGGAGGTCTGGGCCTTGCCAGCCGGTATGACATCCAGCAGTTCATCCGGCGGGCCCAGGCGGCCCGGCCCCTGTCCCTGCTGACGGAGGGCGTCCATCTCCATACACTGTCCTGCCCCGATCAGGAGGCATTCCTGCGGGTCAGGGAGGAGCTGGCGGGCGCGGGGTTCCTATTAGAATAAACGGCGAGAGGCGGGACCCGCCTCTCGCTTGCCGCCTATGCCGTTCCCGGATAGAAGCGCGGTATCGTCACCGGGCAAAAATCCTGGAACAGCAGCGGCTTCAGTCTCGCATTAAAAGTTCTTTTTGGTCCTTTTTCTTTTAAGAAAAAGGATCACTCTGCCAGCAGAGCCGCTACGTCCAGAGGCTTGCCGTCGCTCCACAGACGCTCCAGGCCGTAGAACTCCCGGGCCTCGGTGTTGAACACATGTACCACCAGGCAGCCGTAGTCCAGAAGGACCCAGATGCCGCCCCGGTGGCCCTCCCGGTGGAAGGGCTTCTCACCGGCCTCGGTCTCCAGCTGTTCCTCCACCGCGTCGCACAGCGCGTTGATCTGGGTGTTGCTGGAGCCGGTGCAGATGACGAAGTAGTCCGCCAGGGTGGTCAGCTCCGTGACCTCCATGATTTTGATCTCCTCGCCCTTCTTGCCGTCCAATGCCTTTGCCGCCAGGACTGCCAATTCTTTCGGTGTCATAACTCGCTCCTCACTTTTTATTTTAAATTTTGCAAGTTCTTATGCTGATCTTTAGAAGCTTCTTGTCAGAAAATCGTGTTATCGCTTGTGGTTCCTCTGTCAAGCCCCTCAGATGCCGTCCGGCATGGCGTCGCTGCCGGTGTCCTCCGGGGCGAGGGGAGGCGCTTCCGGCTCCTGGACCGGCGGCAGTCCCGGATCCTCCTCGGGAGGAAGGCTGGGATCGGGGGGCTCCGTACTGTCAGGGGTGCTGGGCGTGGTATCCGGGGGCGGCGTCTCAGTCTGGCCCGGATCGGGCGTGACCCCCGGCGTCGTGGTCCCCGGCGCGTTAGTATCCGGCGTATCGGTCCCGGGAACGGCAGTCCCGGGCGTATCGGTCCCCGGCGTGGACGGCGAGCCATCCGAGGGCGCGCCGCTCAGATCCACCGGATCGCCCATCCCGTCCGGCGAAGGCAGGACGGGGTCCAGCGGGTTGCCTTCTTCATCGGTGAAGATCGTGGTCCCCTCCTCGTCCAGGATGTACCAGTTGCCGTTTTCATCCTGCTCCGGCTTCGCGGGAGGCTGGCCGTAGACCAGGTTGCCATCGTTGTCATAGTACGCCTCGCCCCGGCGGACGGCCATGATGGCGTTGTGCTGGGTGTCCCGCAGGCTCCCGGTGGAGGAGGCGATATCGCCGTTTTTCAGGATGCTCATAGCGTCCAGCATCCCCGTGGTCACCCGCTGCTCATAGGGGTTGAACCGCTCGTTGACCAGCTCCACCACCTGCTTGGGGTAGATGACGACGTAGGACTGCTCCTGATGGGTGTCCCGGCTCCAGGCGGTGCCCCAGTAATCCCCGGGGAGGGTGCAGGTGTATACGTCGTTCATGTTCAGCGCGGGGGTGCCGTTGAGCCCCAAGACGTTGGCGGCAAACCACACCACGGAGCCGGAATCCAGATCGGTCTCCACGTTCTTCATGGCCAGGTCGATGTAGGCCTTGATCTTGCCCCAGTGCTTGATGCTCAGGCATTCCTTGATGAGGGCCTTGATGAAGTTCTGCTGGACCTCCACACGCTGGATGTCGCCCTCGCTGTACCGCCGGAAGCGGACCAGACCCATGGCGTCCTCCCCGTTGAGGGTCTGGACACCCTTTTTCAGATGGATGTGCAGGTCTTGCCAAGGATCGTCGTAGTTCATATCCTGGGGCACGTCGAACTCCACGCCCTCCACCAGATCCACCAGCTCCACAAACATCTCCAGCTCCACCTTCACATAGAAATCCGGCTTGAAGCCGATGAGCTTCTGGATCCGGTTGGCCAGGGAGTCGATGCTGTTGCCGGTGCGGGAGTAGATGGAGTTGATCTTCTTGATGTCCCACTTCTCGTTGATCATGGTGTCCCGGGGGATGGACATGATGTTGATGTCCTGCTCCTTGGTGTCGTAGCTGACAACCATGAGGGTGTCCGTGTTGCCGTCGTCCTGGTCAGTGCCCACCAGCAGGAAGGTATACACGCCCTCCTTCCGGTTGCCGGAGACGGTGGGCATGTCGCCGTTGTACCCGTCGTCGGGATAGAGCTCATCGTCCGTGGGTCCTTCGGGCTCCTCCGGCTCCTCGGCCTCCTTCTGCACGTTCTGGGAAGGCTGGACGGGGGGCGTGACCGGCTCCGTTGGCAGGGTGGGCGGCTTGATCCACATTTTCAGCACCACGGCCACCGCAATGGCAAACACTGCCAGACATCCCAGCACCGTTACCAGGATCTTACCCTTCCCGGAGTCCCAGAAGGCGCGCCACCAGGCCGCTAAGTCCGGCTTCTCCGGCTTCTCCCGCCGTACAGGCTCCTCCGCGAAGGGGTCGCCCAGGGGGGCGGCCCTCCGGGAAAGGGGGGAATTTTCCCTGCTCTTCGGTTCCTCGCGTTTTCCTTTCATCTGTTCGATCTGTCCTTTCCGTATTAGCTCTCTTTATCTTGCGCGCGGCCGGAAACGCCGCGTACTTACTTTATTCCGGAGGCAGTACCGGGTCCGGCGGAAGCACCGGGTCCGGGGGTTCCTCAACAGGGGGAATCTGTTCCGCAGGAGGCTCCGCCGTGCCCGGGTCCGTATCGGGGACCTCGGGATTAGGCGTCTCCGCCGGAGGCGCGTCCGGAGTCATGCCCGGGTCCGTGGCCGGAGGCGTGGTGCCGTCCGTTCCGGGATCGGTGACAGGCGGCGTGACGGGCGTATCCGGCGTGGCGTCGGGGTCCGGGGTCACGCTGGGAGCATCGGTCTCCCCATCAGGGAGGTCCGGCTCTGGAGGAAGCGTTGGCTCCTCCGGGGTGGTGTCGGGCTTCTGGCCAGTGGAGACGTTGGGGTCCGCCGTGATGCCGGTGGGCTTGGTGGTGGACACGCCGCCGCCGGTAGTTCCTTCAGAGCTACGCACTGGCGAGGCCCACGCGGTGTCCAGCAGCTCGCCGCCGGTCACATAGCAGGACCCGTCCTTGTTCTTCACGATGATCCGCAGGTCGTCCTCGGTGATCTCCCGGTTGTAGGGATTGAACTGTTCGTTTATCAGCGGCACGATCTCCGGCCCGTTGGGCAGGAAGAAGTACTCCTTCCGGTACAGCCCCAGGTCGATATAGGGCAGGGTGCTGGACTGCATGGCGTCCACGTCCACGCTGATGGCCTTGGAGGCAAACCACATCATCTCCGTAAGGGTCATGTCCGTCTCCACGTTCTCCATGAAGATATCAATAAATTCGCCGATCTTCGTGATGTTTCCCAGCTGCAGGACCTTTTTCGCCATAGCTTTCAAAAAGTCCCGCTGGGTGTTCATGCGGCCAACGTCGTCGTAGCCAACGATGGTGCCGTCCGGCCTCTTATTGTCCTTTCGGTAGCGGAGCAGCTCCATGGCCTTTTGCCCATTCAGCGTCTGCATCCCCTTGTTGAAGTGGATGTGCAGGTTCTGATAGGGGTCATCGTAGTTCATATTCCGGGGCACGTCGAACTCCACGCCGTCCACGGCATCTACCAACTCGCCTACGGCCTTCCACTCGATGATGACGTACCGGTCTGGCATCACGCCGGTTAGATACGCCACCTGCTGCTTGAGCCCCTCCATCCCGCCGCCGTTGGATTCCTTGGCGTTGTAGACGCTGTTGATCTTCTTGTTGGTCCAGGACACGTTTACAGCGGTGTCACGGGGGATGCTCATCATATTGACCTGCCCGTTGGGCACGTCGTAGGACACCAGGATCAGGGTGTCCGTGTTGCCCCCTCCGGCGGTGTCCCGCCCGATGAGGAGGAAGGTGTAGTAATCGTCCTTCCGCCCGGAGACTAGGGAGCCGTCGTCCTCGTCCTGCTCCGTATCCCCCGGTTTCTTGTTGGGATCGTTGTTAGTGACGCCGGGGCGGTCGTTGCCGCTGACGTCCGGGGCCCGGACGAACAGGGTCCACCAGCCCCCGATGAGCAGCGCCAGCGCCGCCACGCAGCTCAGGACGATGATGCCGGTCTTGCGGCCCTTCCCCCAGCTCTGCCAGCCGCCGGAGGCACTCGCCTTCTTTTTTCCCGCCGTTCCCGTCTGTGACGGCTTCTCCGCCGCGAAGGGGTCTCCGCCCCGCTGCCAGCCGCCGGAGGCGGATTCATGCTTGCCTTTTTTCATGGTCGCTCTGTTTTCCTTTCAAATGATCCCTCGCCCGCACACTGTGGGAGTTGACCGCAACTCCCCGTTTTTTCAAGCCCTCGATGGACATCTCCAGACCCAGGAGCATCGCCCCGTCCAGGTCCCGGGAGGCCAGCTCCCGCAGCTCCGACAGGTCGCAGAAATCCCGGGTGGGCTCGATGTAGTCCGCTAAATAGATGATCTTCTCTAAAGCAGTCATGTCCGCCTTGCCGGTGGTGTGCCATCGGATGGCGCTCTCCACCTCGGGCGGGACGCCGAAGACATACCGCGCCACCGCCGCGCCGGTGATGGCGTGGTACAGCTTCGCCTCGCGCCGTTCCTCGTCGTCCATCTCGATATGGTATTGACGAATGATGCGCTGATGTTGTTCCGTGCTCAGCCTCTTCGTACAGTCGTGGAGCAGGGCGGCCCTGCGTGCCGCCTCCTCGTCCACGCCCCACCGGCGGGCCAGCTTGGCGGCGGTCTCCTCGGTCCCCAGCACATGGGGGACCCGGCTGTGTTTGAGCATACTCAGGGCCACCGCACGGAGATCCTCCAGGGACAGCGTCTTCAGGTCCCGCTCCACCCCGTACAGCCCCTCCCGGAGGATGAGGCCGTAGACGGCTGGGTCCAGATGATCCCGCCCCCGGCCCAGACGCAGCTCCTCCCGCAGACGGGTGGAGGAGATGTCCACGATGCGGGGCAGGACCAGCGTGACGCACTCCGCCCCGAACCGCTCCTTGAGAAAGGCGCGCTGGACGGCGAACAGCTCCTCGGTGTCCTTCTCGCTGCGCCCGAAGGCACAGAGGGTACACCGTTTCGCGATCTCGCCGGGGTCCCGCCACAGATGGAAGGTCAGGAACATGTCCGTCCCCATTAGCAGATAGAGCTTCGCCTTGGGGTACTGCTCCCGGATGGCCCGGACGGTGTCCAGGGTGTAGCTCTTGCCCTCCCGGCGCAGCTCCATGTCCGACGCCTCCGCCTGGGGCCCCAGGGCCTGGGCCGCCAGGTCCGTCATGGCCAGCCGGAGGTCCGGCGCCGGCGTCCCGGCGTCCATGGCCTTGTGGGGCGGGATGCCCGCCGGGATCAGCAGCAGCTTGTCCAGCCCCAGGTATTCCAGGGCGAACCGCGCCGCCTCCATGTGGCCCAGATGGATGGGATTGAAGGTCCCGCCATAGATCCCGATCTTCATGGAAATCCCTCCTTGCTCCGGCGGACGCGCCTTACTTCACCGGCGGCTTCCGAGGCCGGTCCTTCACCAGCTCGATCTTCCTCTTGCCCTTGTCGTAGTGCTGGCGGTAGAGGACGAACTTGGTGCCGATGACCTGGACCTCCTCGCTGCGGGTCAGCTTCGCCAGCTGTTCGCAGGCCTCCCGGGCGGTCAGCATGGAGTTCTCCAGGACCTTGCACTTGATGATCTCCCGGGCCTCCAGGGCGTCGCTGGCCTGCTTGATCAGGTTGTCGTTGATGCCGTCCTTGCCGATGTGGACGATGGTGTCGATGTTGTTGGCGATGCCCCTCAATTGGGCCCGCTGCTTGCTGGTCAGTTCCATTCAGCCGTTCCCCTTTAAATATTCCCGTAATTTTACTTCAAAGACCGCCAGGGCCTTTCCTCTGTGCGATACCGCCGCCTTTTCCTCCGGCGTCAGCTGCGCGTAGGTCTTGCGCAGTTCCGGCAGGAAGAACACCGGATCATATCCGAACCCGCCGTCCCCCTGGGGGGCGAAGGCGATGGTGCCGGGGCAGACGCCCTCCGCCTCCAGCGTGTCGCCGTTGGGGAAGACGCAGGCGATGCAGCTGGTGAAGTGGGCGGTCCGGGTCCTGGCTCCCCGCATGTTCTCCAGCAGCAGGCGATAGCGGGCCGCGTCGTCCAGCTCCGGCCCGCCGTAGCGGGCGGAGTACACCCCGGGCGCGCCGTTCAGGGCGTCCACGCACACGCCGGAGTCGTCGGCGATGGCGGGGAGGCCGCTGGCCTCCATCACCGCCCGGGCCTTCAGCATGGCGTTCTCCGCGAAGGTCTCCCCGGTCTCTTCCACGTCCACGTTGAGCCCCACGTCCGCTTCCAGCACGACCTCCACGCCGTGGGCGGCGAGAATGGACTGCATTTCGACAAGCTTGTGCTTATTCTGTGATGCAAGGACAAATTTCATGTCGGATTCAGCCTCCCAAAATTTCTTTCTGTTTTTCCATCAGCTGCCGGATGCCGCCCTGGCACAGGTCCACCAGCGCCCGCTGCTCGGCCACGGTGAAGCCCCGGCCCTCGCCGGTGCCCTGGAGCTCGACCAGCTCCCCGCGGCCGTTCATCACGCAGTTGAGGTCCACCATGGCGCCGCTGTCCTCCTCATAGCAGAGGTCCAGCAGGGGAACGTCTTCAACGATCCCAGCAGACACCGCGGCTACGTAATTTTTGATGGGGTCTTTCTCGACCGCGCCCGCCTCCACCAGCTTCCGGCAGGCGATGGCCAGCGCCACGAACCCGCCGGTGACGGAGGCGGTGCGGGTGCCCCCGTCGCCCTGCAAAACGTCGCAGTCGATGGTAATGGTCCGGCCGCCCAGCGCCGCCAGGTCCACCGCCGCCCGGAGGCTGCGGCCAATGAGCCGCTGGATCTCCGCAGAGCGGGGGCTGAGCTTCAATTTGCTCACGTCCCGGCGGGACCGCTCCCGGTTGGCCCGGGGGAGCATGGAGTATTCCGCCGTCACCCAGCCGGTGCCCTCGGGAACGTGGCGGGGCGCGCCCTCCTCCACGCTGGCGCAGCAGAGGACCTTGGTCTTGCCGCACTCGATGAGGACGCTGCCCTCGGCAAAGTCCACAAAGCCCACCGTCATTTTTACGGGACGCAGTTCGTTTTCTTTTCTTCCGTCAATTCGAGTCATTATCTTGTTCCTCTTTCTCTTCTGCCTTTTCGCTATCTTGACCGCCCGGCCGATATATCTCTATCAAATAGTCCTTTACCAGGAGGACGCCTCCGGCAATCATAATGAACACGCTAAAATCGCTGTCAGGAAACAGAATTGCCCCGCCAATAAAGAATGTCGCGCCCACAATGACCGTACGCAGGATGGAAAACTGCTTATCCGTCATATCAGCGCCTCCACATACTCCCGAGCGTCGAAGGGCCGCATGTCCTCGATGCCCTCGCCAAGGCCTACCAGCTTCACGGGTACCTGCAGTTCCTGGGCGATGGCGATGACGATGCCGCCCTTGGCGGTGCCGTCCAGCTTGGTGAGCACGATGCCCGTGCAGCCGGAGATCTCCTTGAACTGCTTGGCCTGGATGAGGCCGTTCTGTCCGGTGGTGGCGTCCAGCACCAGCAGGATCTCCAGCGCCGCTTCCGGCAGCTCCCGGTCGATGATCTTGCGAAGCTTGGCCAGCTCCGCCATGAGGTTGGCCTTGTTGTGGAGCCGCCCGGCGGTGTCGCAGATGACCACGTCCACCCCTCTTGCCCTGGCGGCCTGCAAAGCGTCAAACAGTACCGCGCCGGGGTCCGCGCCCTCCTTCTGGCGGACGATCTCGCAGTGGGAGCGGTTGGCCCAGATCTCCAGCTGGTCGGCGGCGGCGGCACGGAAGGTGTCCCCGGCGCACAGCAGCACCCGTTTTCCCTGCTGGCGCAGGGAGTTGGCCAGCTTGCCGATGGAGGTGGTCTTGCCCACACCGTTGACGCCCACCACCAGCACCACGGAGGGACGGGTGGAGAGGTTCAGGGCGAAGTCTCCCACGCTGAGTTTTTCCGCCAGAATTTCCCGCAGGCAGGCCTTCACCGGCTCGGGACCGGAAATTTTGTCCTCGATCATCCGCTGGCGGAGCTCCTGGACCGCCTCGGTGGAAGCGGTCATGCCTACGTCCGCGAGGATCAGCATTTCCTCCAGGTCGTCGAAGAAGGCTTCGTCGGCCTCGCTGATGGCGGAGCCGAAGACGTCGCCCATATAGATCTTCTTTAATTTTTCCCAAAAGCCCATATATCGTTCCTTTCTGCCGCCCCTTCGGGGCGGCGGGGGGATTTTTCGTATCGATGGCCCGGGACCTGCGCGGCCCCGGACTCCGCGCCTGCTTTTGCCCCGCGGCAAAAGTAGGCAAAAACGCGCTTAGGAAACTACGTTTCCTAAGGACCTTC
>CAJTVO010000097.1 GCA_910579485.1 uncultured Oscillospiraceae bacterium
CTCCATAATGACAGTTCTATCTTTTCACTGTCTCTTATAGAGGGAGCATATCAGTCCCCCGGAGCGGTTTTCACCGTATCCGGGGGACCTTTGATTCATCAAATTGCGGCTTCGCCTATCCCGCCTGCTATAAACATCGCGTCCCCAAGCCTCACGGCAGGCGTGAAGACGCCGGTTTCTGTATATCCAATCTTATTCACTCGTATTCTACACGAAGAGGAACCCCCCGGCAAAGCCGGGGGTTCTTCATAGACGGGCAAAGCCCTATGTTACTAGCAAGCGCGTCTCGTCACGCAAGTACGGTCTGACACCCGCGAGAGATTTGCTGCTTGCCACCCGTAAACGGGCTTAGAAATTCCCCATCGTCAGTTGTTCTCCAGCCTTATCCTCATCCAGTTGATGCTTAATGTACTCTGCGATTTTTTTCGCATTCTTTCCCGCAGTGTCCACATAATACCCTCGACACCAGAATTCTCGATTCCGATACTTATACCGCAACTCTGGGAATTTCTCATAGATCATCAGGCTGCTCTTTCCCTGGATGACCTCCCTTTGCTTATTTGGTGCAGCTGCCAGACCGCACCTTTATTCTATAGCAAAGGGAGTTTTTTGTCTACATCATCGCCATTAGGCTTTTTTTGAACCACTCGCCTTGCGAGTGGTTTTCTGATTACAAAAAGGCGTGGCAGTCAAGGCTACCACGCCACCTTCGTTCTGTTACTGCGATCCTCTATTTTATACGTATATCAATATATAAGTGAATCAGGCTGGGGGCTTATTTTATGTCTTGTATATGAAGCGATGCTCTATACTGTTCTTGAAAGTGATGGAGACCACCCGGCCGTCGTCCACGTCAATGTGGTCGATGACCGAAGCCAGGAAGCTCTTGGGGACAGAGGGATCAATCGTGCGGATATACTTCTCATAGTCGAGGTAGCGGTCCTCCACCAGCTTCTCGGTCATGATGTAGTAGCTGGCCTTGCGGATGAAGTCGCTGCTTACACCGGAGCCGCTGTCGGGGTCTGCGGCCTGGATAGCTTCAAGCCTGGCGTTCACATCTTCGAGCTGCTGGGAGAGCTGTGACCGCTGCATGACGAAGTCCTTTTCGGGCATAGCCTCATCGTCGTAGAGGTAGAGGGCGTTTAGGCGGGCCAAGGCGTTTTCGAGCTTTTGCCGCTTGGATTTGAGGGTGTCCGCCTCGGAGATCGAGTCCGCCCGGCTGGAGAGGGCGATCTGGGGGCGGTATTCTCCGGCATCCTCTGAGCCGTTCAGTATGCCGGAGAACCGAGAGAGGGTTTCCGGGTCGATCCCGGCGACATCCTTGAAGGCGTCGCCCCGGAGCAGCTTGCGCTCCAGCGCCTCGGCGGAGGTGGAGGGAGAGTGTGTTTTGGAGGCCCGGATGATGTTGGCGATGTAGTTCAGGACGAAGGGGCCCAGCACCATGTCTGAGATGTACTTGTTGGTGCAGGAGGTCTGGTTCCGGCGTCGGCTGCCGCAGGCGTAGATAGAGGGCCTGATCCCGTTTGCCCGCCGGCGGTCCTGGTTGGCAGTCATATTGGAGCCGCACTTGGCGCAGCGCAGGAGGCCGCCGAAGATGTGGACGTTCTTCCTGACGTAGGTTTGCCTGGTGGCCACCTCGCCACGGCGGTTCCGCTGGAGCAGGAACTTGAGGCGGGAGAAGAGTCGTTCGTCCAGAATGGGCTCGTGGTGGTCCTCGACAGTGACCCACTCATCCTCAGATCGTTTGTCGCTCCCCTTGCCGCCGGAATGGACGTTGTAGACGTACTGCCCGATGTACCACGGGTTGGTGAGCATCGTGCGCACGGTGTTGGGGTTCCAGGGCTTGCCGCTCCTGGGGAGTACGCCGGACTCATTCATCTGCTTGGCCACATAGAGCAGGGACTGATACTGTTCGTAAAGTTCGGCCATCTTCTTGATGGCCTTGGCCTCATGCCCAACGATGGAGAAGGTGCCGCTGTCCTTGTCCCAGGCGTACCCGTATGGGACACGCCCGCCGTTCCACTGGCCATTGTTGGCCCTGGAGAGCATGACGGCACTGACACGCTCGGAGGTCATCTGCCGCTCCAGCTCGGCGAAGACGAGGATGATCTTCAGCATGGCCTCGCCAATAGCGGAGCTGGTGTCGAATTGCTCGTTCTTGGAGATGAAGGTGACGCCCAGCTTCTTGAGCTCATCGTACATGGAGGCGAAGTCCAGCAGGTTCCGGCTGATGCGGTCAATCTTCCAGACCACCAGGTGAGTGAACTCACCGGTGCGGATCCTGTCCATCATGGCTTGGTAGTCCGGGCGGTCCGTGTTCTTGGCAGAATAGCCGGGGTCCTCAAAGATGACGTAGTCCATGATCCCCAGGAGCATCTCGACGTAGGCGGTCAGCTCCCGGCGCTGCACCTTGAGGGAGTCCTTGTCGATTTGCCAATGCGTCGAGACCCGGATGTATATAGCCGCCTTTTGGGCGGTGAGCTTGTCTTGAATCTGTGTAGCCATGAAATCCTCCTATAAATATCGGACCGTCCACCGGAACGTCCACCGGAAAATCCGGGGACAATCCGCCTATAACCGTAACCTAAACCGTAACCGTAACCTTACCTAACCAAACCAGATAAACATATGGGCACTGCAGGAGCGATGCCCATATGTTTTTGCTTTCAGACCTATCAGGAGGAGAGCGCACAGGCAAAGCTCTTGATCTGAGATACCAGGTCCTTCACACCAGAGAAGAGTGTGTCAGGCTTCAGGTAGAGCATGGCCACCCGCCCATCGACCGGGGAGGGGTTGAGCAAATCCTTGTCGGCGAAGCGAATGAAAAACTCCAGCAGACCGGTGGCCGCCGGCACAGGGAGCCCGTTTTTCTCCAGGCAATGCCGGATGGTAAGCGGCAGGACAAACACATCTGAGCGGTTCGGCAGGATCTTGAAGTAGGTGAGGGGGATGATGGAGGAGCCGTCTGGCCCGTAGTACGACACGATCAGTTGAGAGCCCCGGACAACGGTGACCACACCGCCGATGGTTTCCAGCTCGCAGACGAACTCGGTCAGATCGTCGGGATCAAGGCCACGGTTGGCCGAGAAGGCCCTTATGAACTCCCGGCGGGACATGGGGGCGCTGGACGGCTCCGTGGGAACGAACAGGAGGTTGCTGCCCGAAAGCGCCTGGTCGATGGAATCATAGAGAGCCTGCTTGCTGGAATAGCCCAGCAGGCCCCGCCTGGCCATCGTATCGATCACAAGGGCCGCTTGCCTGTCCCGCTGGTAGAAGTGGTCGGCGGCGATCTCGTCGATTTGCTCATGGGTCCAGCGGCACATCACGTCAGCGATCCGGCGGATCGTAAGGATGCCGTCCGATGGGACGTCTCCATCGCGAAGCATCAGGGGGATGCAGACTGTGATAGCTCCCGCCGGACTGACGTACAGGCCAACATCGCAAATGTACCTGCCGCCGGCACTGATTGGGACAGACTCCCCGATGCAAACGGGGTTTTCATAGATGGGAGGGGTTTCGTTTAGGCGCACTACCTCCGTGCCTCTGACGGCGATGAAGGCAGAACGACCCGTCTTCTCGCCGAAGCACATGGTCATTTCTCCTCTCGGTATTTGTTGAGTATAGCATCGACGACCCGGCGGTCGTCTGGGGTAGCAAGTTTGTAAAGGTCGAGAAGCTCTCTGCTTTCAGGGGATAGCGTGTCATACCGGTCCTCGCTGAATCCAAGCAGCCAGCCAATGGGGACATTGTAATATTGCGATAAGAAAATAACGTAGTTCAGATCTGGGGTGCGGTGCCCGTTGAGATACCTTGACAAGGATGGAAAAGCGACGCCCATGTCGATGGCGGTTGCTCTGAGAGACTTCCCGCTGCCCTCAATAAGATTGCGAAGATTTTCACGAAATTTGGAATAGTCAAAATTTAGTTCCATGAGTGCGGTCTCCTTTTGGCCATTTTTGTGCGGGGCCATTGATTACAGCCGCTACGCAACACGACCATTGTATATCTTTTCGGACGGTTTCGCAACTTATTTTCTCAAAAAGACAAAAAACATCTTGACAAAGGCTTCGCTGTAAATTATAATGACCACAGTGTTATCACTACGGATAACAACTGAATTATAGATACAGACGGAGGTGAACTTATCATGAAACCACTCGAAATCAAAGGAGCCCGCACAAGGCTTGGATTGTCGCAGAAGTACATGGCCGAACAGCTTAACATCACAGAAACCTCTTACGGGAAGAAGGAGAGAGGTATTGTTAGGTTTACCGACCAGGAAAAGGTAATCGTCACGAGAGTGCTTGGGTTTACAGCGGCACAGGTGAACGATTTTTTCTTTGACGGAATGTTGCCGATTGGATAACATCCGAAGGCTGGGCGTCTGATTTGTTTTTTGTCCGTGCGTTTCCGTTTGGATAACGCTTGCTGTTTATGTGACTATTATAGGCGATTCGAGGTGTAAAAAAATGGGACGTGAAGCGACAAAAGCATCGGGAAATCCATGGTATGAAGCGAGAAAAAAGGCCGCTGAGTATGATGACAGGCTATGCAGCAGAGAGGGAGCGGCGGAACGGCTCGGGATGTCCGTGTCAGCAGTAGCGGATGCGGAGCTCGGCCTCTCAAAGTGTATGCCGGTCGACAAGGCGGTTCTGATGTCCGACCTGTACCGGGCCCCGTACCTGCTCAATCACTACTGCCTGCATGAGTGCCCGATTGGGTGCCGCCACTCTCTGTCGGATGAGGTGCTTGACATTGACCGGGTAACGGTGAAGTTGCTGAAGAGCCTCAAGGTCGACAAGCTCGGCGAAATCAAGGATACGCTTCTGGACATTGCCGAAGATGGCAAGATCACGGACGACGAGAAGCCGGCGCTGAAAGATGTCCTGGACTATCTCGATGGCTTGGCCAAGACGGTGAGCGAGCTGAAGATCATCGGCAAGATGGCGTTGGAAGGGGGAGGCGGTAATGCCGAACCCGGATGAGATTGTGAGAATCCTCGCAGAGGAGTACGGAATTAAAGGAGAGCGAGCGCTCGACGAGGCGATCAGGAAGCAAAAGTTCATTGATGTGACACCGTTTTGCGCTCCACCAAGGAAACAAGGAGAGGTGAAACGCTGTGACGAGACATGAGCGAAGGCGAAGGGCCGCCAGAAGGCGAAGAATCAAAGGGTTGGTGGTTCTGGGTGTGCTATCTGCCGTTGCCTTTGTGTGTGTTGGGTTTGGTATAGGAGCGGAAGCAGATGAAGCCGTTGCAGATATGCGGGATCCCATCACAAAGCCTGCCAGATACATAGTGGAGATTGAACGTGAGACCACCAGAGAGCTCGATCTATGTGGCCCAGGCACAGGAAAAGCGGAGGAAACAGTCGCCGAGCCGGATGAGCCATATACGGAGGCAGACGTGATCGCCCTCGCCAAGATGGCCTACGGGGAAGCGTTTATCACTCGGTCCGATACCGAGATGTCGGCTTGTATGTGGTGCGCCCTCAATCGGCTTGACAGCGGGAATCGGTTCTACGACGGCTGTGAGAGCGTGTACGACATCGTGACCCAGAAGAACCAATTCTACGGGTACGACGAGGGAAACCCGGTAAATGAACACCTGGTATGGCTTGCCCGAGATGTGCTTGACCGCTGGGTAGCTGAGCACAACGGAGCTGTTGACGTTGGCAGGACGCTCCCGAGGGAGTATTGCTTCTTCACCGGAGACGGCTGGCACAACAGCTTTACGACGGAGCACCAGAGCGGGACTGAGTACGACTGGAGCCTCCCATCCCCCTACGAAAGCTGAGGTGCCAGGATGGACAGAAAAATAGCGGAGGCCATGGTTGACGTCTTGTACCAAGTTCAGAGAGAGGTGGGGTACACATTCAGCTTTGACGAGGTGTACGCTACGGCGGTCCAGACCAGAAGGAAAGTTGATCTGAACGGGAAGGACGATGACTATGTGCCGATCCTGTTTGAAAACGAGCTGAGAGACCTCGTAATGAGGAGCCGGATCAATCTTTTGGGGAGGTTAAACGAATGTGCGAAATTTGCCACTACGTCCCGTGCTTGAGCGGGTGCCCGAATGCGCCGGACCCGCCGACGGCGTTTAGGTGCCATAGATGCGGCGAAGCAATCTATCCGGGCGATGAGTACGCCAGGGTTGACGGTGTGGAATACTGCGAGAGCTGTATTGACAACTACCCGTACTGCGTTCTCATTCCGTTGCTTGGCGGAGAATGGAAGACCGTGCAGGAGGGCGAAATCATTAAGTGCTCCGACTGCGAGGACATCCTCCCGGCAGGAACCGAGTACGGCATCGTCGACGGAGAGATTCTCTGCGAGGAGTGCATCGACGAGATCCCGTACTGCGATCTCGTGACCAGAATGGGCCACGACTGGAACACATCGTCAGAGGAGGACATTTATGACGGATACGATGGTTAAAATCCCGGCGCTACCTGAACTGACCTTTGAGGAGAAACAGCACATCTACCGCCTGAACGGTGTGCAGATTCCCAGCGTGTCAAAGCTGATGGAGCCGCTGAAGGCGTCCTGCTACGCCGGGGTGAGTAACCAGACCTTGGCAAACGCCGCCAAAAAAGGAACTTCGGTGCATAACAGCATCGAGAACTGGCTCAAATTCGGGATCGAGGACATCCCGGCGGAGCACCGGGGGTACTATGACGGCTTTCGGGAGTGGTGGGATAAGTACAACCCGGTTCTGGTTGCCTCCGAGATGAAGATGTACCACAAGCTCCTGCGGTATGGAGGCACGATTGATCTCCTGTGCATTCTAGGCGACGAGCTGGCCCTAGTGGACTTCAAGACTACCTACTCGCTGCTGGAGATGACCTGCGGTGTCCAGCTTGAGGCGTACTCCCAGGCTTTGGCATCTCATGGGCTCCAGATCCAGAGGAAGCACATTCTGCACATGAAGAAGGACGGGAAGTGGGCCTTCCCGGAGTTCCCGGCAAAAGACCCGACACGATGGCGTGTTGTCGGAGCCCTGAAGAGTTTGTACGACTATGAGCAGTCTTACAAATAAAAAATTGAGAGGAGTGTCAGTATGAACGATGCGAAAGTTGTAGGGAACAACGCACTTGTCCTTGGCACAGCAGAACCGCCCCAGATCGAGCAGCCCGAAGAGGAGAGCAAACTCGGCCGGCAGGTGAGCTTGATCAAGCAGCAGGCAAGCAGCGTGGTCGTGGCCAGCGAGGAGGGCTTCGTGCTTGCTGGGGAGCTGACCAAGCAGGTCAAGGCGATGCAGAAGCAGGTGACGGAATACTGGGAGCCCATGCGGAAGTCCACCTACGAAGCCTACACCGCCGTGAACCAGCACAAGAAGGAGATGCTCGACCCGCTGGCGTCTGCCGAGAAGATCCTGAAGCGCAAGATGAGCGACTACACCATGGAGCAGGAACGCATCCGCAGGGAGCAGGAAGAGGCCATGCGCAAAGCCGCCGAGGCTGAGATGGCCCGCAAGCTGGAGGAGGCCGAGGAGGCGGAGTCCAGAGGTGACGCCGTGGGCGCTGAGTTTGCCATGGCTGAGGCCGAGGTGATGGAGGGTGTAGCCGCCAGTGGCGGCCTTCGGCCCCAGGCTCCGAAGGCTAAGGGTGTCTCCCAGACCAAGACTTGGAAGATCACGAAGATTGACAGCGAGAAGGTCCCCATCAGCCTGAACGGCATGGAGCTGCGCCCGGTCGATGAGAAGCTGGTGCTCCAGCTCATCAAGGCGTCCAAGGGGAAGATTTCCATTCCGGGTGTGGAGTACAAAGAAGACGTAATCATCAGCGTCCGGTCCTGACCGACGCAACAGAAAAGGAGGTCAATAATGGGTAAAAACGAAATGATGGCTGCCCCCACGCAACAGGCAATGACTGCGCAGAGAGGTGGCGGAGCTCCGCTGAGCGTATTTGCCGACGGACAGAGCTTCAATACGGCCCTGAGGATGGCCCAGTGCCTGGCCGAGTCTACCGTGGTGCCCAAGGAGTACCAGCGGAATGTGGGCAACTGCATGATCGCCATTGAGATGGCGTCCCGGATCAACACGAGCCCGATGATGGTCATGCAGAACCTCTATATCGTGAACGGCCGGCCGGCGTGGTCGAGCCAGTGGATCATCGCCATGATTAACAGCAGCCGCCGGTACAAGACGGAGCTTCAGTTCGAGTTCGGCAACGACCAGGAGGACGGCGGCCTGAGTTGCCGGGCGTGGGCTGAGGACTATGCCGGGCACAAGGTCTACGGGCCCAAGATCACGATGACCATGGCGAACGCTGAACAGTGGACCACGAAGAACGGGAGCAAGTGGAAGACCATGCCACAGGTGATGATCCAGTATCGGGCAGCTTCCTTCTTCGGGCGCATGAATTGCCCGGACATGATTATGGGCATCTACAGCCAAGAGGAAGTTCTCGACATGACGGAGATCCCGACGGACGGGTTTGCCTTGGTGGTGGACCCCAGCACCGGCGAGGTTCAGGAGGTCGAGAAGGACGAGCCGATTACCCAGGAGCAGCGGCAGACGCTCTTTCAGATGGTGAAGAGCGCCTATGGCAAGGATGGGAACAAGATCCTGAAGGAGATGCTGACCCAGGAGGGCTATGAGTCCACAGATGGGTTGCCTACATCGGTGTTTAACAGGATCACCGAGAAGGTGATGGGTGCTGTGAGCGGCGGAGAAAAGCCTGCTGACACGACTCCCTCCAAAGAGTCTTCCGGTGGTGCGCCGACCGGCGAGCCTGCTGAAGAGAACGAACCCGAAGGCGGCGACCAGCCGGACTTCAAGGGCGGAAAGTGATTATCAAAGCGACTTAACCGCCGCTCAGATAGGCAGGTGAGAAAATGGCATGGATCAGCGTACACGAAAGCATTGACGGGCCGAAGCTACGGAAGCTGTATAAGCAGCTCGAATGCTCGAAGTTTGAGGCGGTCGGCATCCTGAACTTCCTGTGGTTTTGGGGGCTTACGAACGCCGAGAAGGACGGGCTCATCCTGTACGCCGACAAGAGCGATATTGAGCGCTATCTGTACGGTGTAGGAGCGGGATGCGAGCTCGACACAAAGAAGATTGTGGATGCACTGTTTGATAGTGGATGGCTCGATTGGTCCCCATTGGGCATCTGCATTCATGATTGGGTGATGTGGCAGGACCAATGGTACAAAGCCAAAGAAGCCAGAGAAAAGGACGCTAAGCGGAAGCGCGAGAGCCGCCGTAGCAGGCCGCCGGACCAAGAGGAACAAGTGCCCACGAACGGGAAAGCGGACGATCCACCGGACAGTCCGGTGGACAGCACCCAAAAAGAAGTAGGAGAGGGCCAAGAGGGTGATGTACCGCAGGGTGAGCAGCAAAAACCAAAGCCCGAGCCAGCGAAGTACACGCCGGATTTTGAGGTGTTTTGGGACGCCTACCCGAGAAAGGCGGACAAGGGGATGGCCTACAGGAAGTACAAGGCCAGGCTCAATGATGGATATTCTCCGGCAGAACTGCTTGAGGCGGCCAGGAATTATGCCATCCAGTGCAGACGGCAGAATACTGAAAAGCAGTACATAAAGCACCCGAAGACGTTTCTGGGGGACAGTACGCCGTTCCTCGACTACCTGCCGAAACAAAAAGAGCCGCCGCCTGCCCCTGGCGGGCCCGGAGGGTCGAATCCGTTTGCAGAGTACACGGAGGATGATTGATGGGCGTTTTTGACGATCCACAGGGCTTTATGCGGAAGATTGCCGCCAGAGGACTCGAAAACCAGAAAACGAATCCGGAGGACTATGTGGACGAGGAAGGATTTCTGGTGTGCGGCGTTTGCAAGGAGCGGCGCCAACAAAATATCACGCTTCCTACGGTGACGGCCGACGGGCAGGAAACTACCATGACGATGAAGGTCGTCTGTTTGTGCCGGTGCGAGCAGGAGAAAGAGGCCAAGGAAAAACGGCGGGAACAGGCCAGGAAGGACATGGAGCGGGTGTCCAGGCTGAGGAAGGCCGGCCTTATGGATGAGAAATTCAAAGAGGCAAGGTTTGCGACATTCCAGATCACCAAGTACAATTCCCGGAATCTGAAACTCTGCCAGCGGTATGTGAGTGGCTTCGATGAGATGATGGCGAAAAATCAGGGCCTCATCTTCTGGGGAGACGTTGGCACCGGCAAATCTTACGCCGCCGCCTGCATTGCGAATGAGCTGCTCTCGAAGGGCGTCCCGGTGGTCATGACCTCGCTGGTCAAGATCCTGGAGCTGGTGCAAGCTGGCGACGAGAAGGAGTCCGACATCATCTCCAGGTTGAACAGTGCGAGGCTGGTCATCTTCGACGACCTTGGGGCGGAGCGGAGCACGGACTACGCCTTGGAGAAGATCTACAACATCATCGACAGTCGGTATCGGAGCAAGAAGCCGATGCTTTTGACAACCAACCTGACCATTGATGAGATGAAGCAGGAAGTTGACCGCCGGTACAGCCGCATCTACGACAGAATCTTTGAGGTCTGCTACCCGATGCAGTTTGCCGGACAGAGCTGGCGGAAAAAGGCGGCAAACCAGAGGTTCCAGGAGATGGAGGCGCTGCTCGGAAGCGATGATGGAGGTGGTCTGTAATGGCGGAAAGCCCCCAGGCATTCTACTTGAGGATTGCCAACCAGGCGGACCGTGTGACGGCCGCATCCATCCTCTATGCCAACGGGTACAGTGTGCAGCCTGTCCGCCGCAAGAAAAACGGCCGGAGTTATGAGTATCTGGTGAAGTTCTGGATCGGCCAGCAGGACGTAGATGATGTGGAGGTGCCGGAATGAAGGCGAAGTTCACGATCCTTGGAGAACCGGCCGGGAAGGGGCGCCCACGCTTCAGCAATGCAGGAGGTTTTGTAAAGACCTATACACCGGAGAAGACAGTCAGCTACGAGAACTTGGTGAAGCTGGAGTACGAGCAACAGTGCAGGAACTACCGGTTCCCAGATGATGCCCAGCTTGACGTGAGGATTGTGGCCTACTACGAAATCCCGAAGAGCACCAGCAAAAAGAAGGCGAAGCTGATGGAGGAAGGGAAGATTAGGCCGACCAAGAAGCCCGATTTTGACAACATCGGCAAGATCATCTGCGACTCGCTGAATCAGAGGGCCTACCGGGATGACGCCCAGATTGTGGATGCCCAAGTCAGGAAGTTTTACAGCCGAAACCCGAGGGTGGTTGTTACCATCCAAGAAGCAGGATAGGAGGTCAAATATTGTGAAAAAAATCGGAACCCTTGCCCAAGGGGCAGCTTTTGCTTATGGCGGACAGCGGTTTGTTGTCCTTGAGCACATGGACGACGGTGTGTTCTGCCTGCTGGAGCAGAGCAACAGATCCGTGCCGTTCCACAGCGGCGGGGACGACCCGCTGAACGACTACCGGAAGTCCACGCTGCGGAAAGAGGTCGAGGATGTGTGGCTGCCCGATCTCATCGAGCATGGGGCCAGGCTGGAGGACATGGTCAAGTTTGATGTGGAGCTGTGCCCGACAGACCGGTCCGAGGGGTATGGGGCCCTGGAGGGCGTTTACGCCGCCCCGCTGACGCTCTGGCAATACGGGAAGTACAAGGAGATCATCCCTCTCAACGAGGAGGTCTGGTGGTGGCTCGTGACACCGTGGGCCTGCCCGTGGCTCCGCTCCCCGTACGCCAACAACTCCGGCAACGCTTGGTACGTGAACTCCGATGGCAACCCCAGCAACACGTACTACTGCTCGAACTCCTATGGCATCCGCCCCGCTTTGAAACTCAACTCTGAACTCTTGGTCTCTGCCGATGGCGAAGAGGGCGAGGCGGAGGGAACAAGCTGCGAAAAAGCCGAAGGGGACATCCTGAGCGGGGTGGACACGCTGACGCTGGTGCGTGAGGTTGAGCGGCGGCTCTCCAATGGCGTGAGGGAAGCCTTGAACCTTCAGGAAAGGCACAAGGAGGACAGGGATGAGCCGAGAGCTTGAGTTCACCGGGTACTGGGAGGGCGATGCGGTTTACTCTTGCGACTGCTGCCACCAGAGCCATTCCTTCCCGTTCTGTCAGCGCCAGTGATAAAATGTAAGAAAACGCCGAGGAAAAAATGTAATTAAGTGGCGGAGAGGAGGAAAAAAAGATAGACTCCCAACAGGGTGGAAAAACACCCTGGAAAGGGAGTCTGGAAATGAAAGGAGCACAATGGATGGATATCCGAAGCGACAGGCAGAAGGGGCTGAGTTATGTGGAGCTGGGAAAGAAGTACCACATAGATCAGCGAACAGCAAAGCGGTATGCGGAATCGCCGCAGAGACCGGAGTACACATTGACAGGGCCGAAACCGACAAAGCTGGATAAATACAAGCAGCTCATAGACGAATGGCTGGAAGAAGCGCCGTATTCAGCGGTACGAATTCTGGAGAAGCTGCAGGAGCAGGGATTCGAGGGGAAGTACAGCATCGTAAAAGAATATGTGCGCGGGAAAAAGATGGACCTGGATGAGAAAGCGACGGTACGGTTCGAGACGATGCCTGGGAAGCAGGGGCAGATGGACTGGGGATTCTTCGAGGAACACCTGGTGTACGAGGACGGGAAGTGGAAGAAGCTGTACTGTTTCCTCATGATTTTAGGATATTCAAGGATGCGGTACATCGAATTTGTCACGGACATGAGCACAAACACCTTGATACGATGCCATCAGAACGCGTTTCGGTACTTTGGAGGATACCCGGAGGAGATACTGTACGATAACATGAAGCAGGTGGTAATCAAGCGGCTGCTGAAGCAGGAGGATTCCACGCTGAACCGGCAGTTCGAGGACTTTGCGGGATTCTACGGTTTTAAGCCCATCCTGTGCCGTCCATACCGGGGCCAAACCAAGGGGAAGGTGGAGCGGACAGTGCAGTTTGTACGGGACAATTTCATGGTGGGAATCAAGTACAACAGCCTAGCGGATCTGAATGGACAGGCCCTGGCCTGGTGCAATAAGGTCAACGGGAAGATCCACGCCACTACCAACGAGATTCCCTTTGAGCAGCTGAAAAAGGAGGGGCTGAGCCCCCTCTCCCGCGAGTACATCATCGACAAAATCAACCTGAGGCGGGTACAAAAAGACTGCCTCATCTCGTACGCTGGGAATCAGTACTCCGTGCCAGCGGAGTACATCGGCAAAGATGTGGCAGTCGTGGCCCTCGACAGCATGCTGGCCGCATATTACGAGGGAAAGCAGATCGCTCTGCATCGAATATCGTACCAGAGAAAGGACATGGTCGTCAACCCCCAGCATTACCGGCGGCTCACACTGAAACAGA
>CAJTVO010000098.1 GCA_910579485.1 uncultured Oscillospiraceae bacterium
CGCCGGAGGCAAGGGCTATCTGGCTATCCTGGAGGGGATGCTGGCCTCCCTGCGGGGCGAGCCCATGCCCGAGGTGAGCGAGGAGGCTCCCAAGCAGTCCAAGGCGGACTTCAACGTCTTCTCCGAGGAGGAGATCACCTTCGCCTTCGACACCGTCTTCATCGTGCGCAAGGACGATCCCGAGGTGAACCTGACCCCCCTGCGGGACTACCTCAACAGCATCGGCGACAGCCTGGTCATCGGCGAGGACGACGAGGCCTTCAAGGTCCACGTCCACACCAACATCCCCGGCAGCGCCCTGACGGAGGCCCAGAAGTTCGGTACCCTGGAGCTGGCCAAGATCGAGAACATGCGCACCCAGTACGACGACGTGGCCGCCGGGAAGAAGGCCCAGAGCGTGGACGACCTGGACGCGGTGGAGGAGGAGCTGGAGAACGGCCCCCAGGCCCCCGCCCAGCCGGAGAAGCGGTACGGCTTCCTGTCCGTGTGCGCCGGGGACGGGCTGGCGGACGTGTTCCGGGACCTGGGCGTGGACGGCGTCATCTCCGGGGGGCAGACCATGAACCCCTCCACGGAGAGCATCCTGAAGGAGATCGAGCGGGTGCCCGCCGAGACCGTCTTCGTCCTGCCCAACAACAAGAACATCATCATGGCCGCCCAGCAGTGCGTGGGCCTGGCCTCCAAGGAGGTGGTGGTGGTCCCCACGGAGACCATCCCCCAGGGCGTCACCGCCATGATGAACGTGGACCCGGAGATGGAGCCGGAGGAGCTGCTGGAGGTCATGAAGAGCTCCATCAGCGGCGTGGCCACCGCCCAGATCACCTACGCCGCCCGGAACAGCGATTTCGACGGCTTCGCCATCAACGAGGGGGACTACCTGTCCCTGCTGGACGGGAAGCTGTTCGGCACCAACCAGGACATCAACGTCATGCTGGAGAAGCTGGCGGAGAAGGCGGAGGAGAAGGGCGCGGAGTTCGTCACCCTCTTCTACGGCGAGGACGTCGCCGGGGAGCAGGCCGCCCAGGCGGAGGAGATCTTCGCCAAGCACTGTCCCGGCGCGGAGCTGTCCGTCCTGCCGGGAGGACAGCCGGTGTATTATTATATCATCAGCATCGAATAGATGATCCCTTTTGCGGCCCCGTGGAGCTTTCGGCTTTCATGGGGCCGCTTTTTTGCGGGACGGGCCGTCCTGGCCGCGCGCCATTTCTGACTTTTTCGAAATGCATTTTCCCATTTGGGCAAATGCATTTGCCCGTTTTGGCAGGGAGGAGGCCCTTTTCCCGCCGGAAACCGCCGGTTTTTCTTTTTTTATCCTAATGAAACAGAAAAAGATACTGAAAATAATACAGGAAAAGGAAAGGAAACACACACTGGAACGGGGGTGTGGGGGAGAACCGTTTTCGGGTCCTCCGCTGTACGGAACGGCGGGAGAACGGGGGCTCCGCGCCCTTGGTTTCATACACTTTGCAGTTGAAATTTTGGAAAATTTGTGCTATACTATACCTTAGAGATGTTATGTGCTAAGGAGTGTACCACCATGGCAGAAGAAAAAAGAGACCCCGCGCTGGAGACCGAAGAGACCGCCGTCCAACCGGAGGGCGCCTCCCCCAAGAAGAAAAAGGAGCCGGAGACCCTGGAGAGCACCCTCTACTGCTGGACCCAGGCGCTGGTGACGGCGGTGGTGAGCGTGGTGCTGCTGTTCACCTTCGGGGTGCGGCTCATCAGCGTCAACGGGCCGTCCATGCAGAACACCCTGTATACCGGGGACGAGCTGCTGATCCTCAATTCCATGTTCTGCGCCTTCCAGGCCGGGGACGTGGTGGTCCTCAACGCCTACAACGCCGAGGAGCCCCTGAGCGAGACCCTGGTCAAGCGCATCGTGGCTGTGGGGGGCCAGACCGTGGACGTGGACCCGGTCTCCGGGACCGTCACGGTGGACGGCCAGGTGCTGGACGAGCCCTACATCAAGGAGCCCACCTATACCACCGCGGGGACGCAGTTCCCCCTCACCCTGGCGGAGGACGAGGTCTTCGTCATGGGGGACAACCGCAACCACAGCTCCGACAGCCGGGATATCCGGCTGGGGGCCGTGAACGTGGGCTACCTCCAGGGGAAGGTGCTGCTGCTGCTGATCCCCGGCGCCACGCCGGAGACGGAGGCGCGGGACTGGAGCCGCATCGGCGTGCTCCGCTGACGGAGGAGGCCCCATGGAAAAGGACGGGATGAACATCCAGTGGTACCCCGGCCACATGACCAAGACCCGGCGGATGATCGCCGAACAGATGAAGCACATGGACGCCGTGTGCGAGATACTGGACGCCCGGGTGCCCCTCTCCAGCCGGAACCCGGACGTGGAGGAGCTGACGGCGGGGAAGCCCCGGCTCATGGTCCTCAACCGGGTGGACCTGGCGGACCCGGCGGCCACCAGGGCCTGGGGGGCCTGGTTCCGGGGAAGGGGCTTCGCCGTGCTGGAGTGCAACGCAAGGCAGGGCCAGGGGACCCGGCAGTTCCCCGCCGCCGTGCGGGGCCTGCTGGCGGACAAGCTGGCCTCCTACGCGGAAAAGGGGCAGGCGGGGCGGATGCTCCGGGTGATGATCCTGGGCATCCCCAACGTGGGGAAGTCCACCTTCATCAACCAGGTGGCCCGGCGGAAGACCGCCAAGGCGGAGGACCGCCCCGGCGTCACCCGGGCCAAGCAGTGGGTCCCCGTGGACCAGAGCCTGGAGCTGCTGGACACCCCGGGGATGCTGTGGCCCAAGTTCGAGGACCCGGGGGTGGGCTTCCGGCTGGCCTGCACCGGCGCGGTGCGGGACGAGATCATGGACCTGGAGGAGCTGGCCGCCCGGCTGATGGCCTATCTGGGGGAATACTATCCCCAGGCTTTGGCGGACCGGTATAAAGTGGAGCCGGAAGCGGAAGACTCCGGATACGCGCTGCTGGAGAAGGCGGGGCGGAAGCGGGGCTTCGTCCTCCGGGGCGGGGAGATCGACACGGAGCGGATGTCCCGCATCCTCCTGGACGAGTTCCGGGGCGGCAAGCTGGGACGGTTCACCCTGGAGCTGCCGGAGGCTGGAAATGAATGAGAAGACGCTCCCCGGGTGGGAGCTGGAAGATATGGCCCATGGGCGGGGCTATGCCCTGGTCTGCGGCTGTGACGAGGCGGGGGCCGGGCCCCTGGCGGGGCCGGTGTACGCCGGGGCGGTGATCCTGCCCCAGGGGCTGGAGCTTCCCTGGCTCAACGACTCCAAGCAGGTGACCCCCAAGCGCCGGGACCAGCTCTTCGATGAGATCAAAGAGAGCGCCGTGGCCTGGGCGGCGGCGTCCGTCTCCCCGGAGGAGATCGACGCCACGGACATCCTCAGCGCCCGGATGAAGGCCATGCAGCTGGCCATCGACGCCCTGTCTCCCGCCCCGGGCTACGCCCTCATCGATGGGAACCGGGACAAGGGGAAGCACTTTGCCATCGTCACCCCCCACGAGACCGCCGTCAAGGGGGACAGCCGCAGCGCGTCCATCGCCGCCGCCTCCATCGTGGCGAAGGTCAGCCGGGACCGGGTGATGGAGGAGCTGGCGGAAAAATACCCCCAGTACCGCTTTGAGCGGCACAAGGGGTACGGCACCAAGCTCCACTACGAGATGCTGGAGAAGTATGGCCCCAGCCCCGTCCACCGCAGGAGCTTCCTGAAAAAGTGGGAGGCCGCCCGGCGTGGATGAGCGGAAGAAGCGGGGCGACCGCGGGGAAGCCGCCGTGGCGGAGGCCCTGGAGCGCCGGGGCTGCGCCATCCTGGAGCGGCAGTACCGGTGCCGGTGGGGGGAGATCGACCTGATCGCCCGGGACCCGGCGGGGGTGCTGTGCTTCGTGGAGGTCAAGACCCGCTCCCCACGGGCCATCGCGCCCCCGAGGGAGGCGGTCACCGCCGCCAAGCAGCGGCGGCTCCGGGACGCGGCGTCCTGGTACCTGGCCCAGACGGGGTGGGACGGGCTCTGCCGGTTCGACGTGGCGGAGGTCTATCCCGCCGGGGCGGAGGGCCGGAGGCAGATCAAGTATATCACTGGCGCGTTCTGAGGAAGGCGCGCTTTCGGAGGAAAAAACACATGGAATATTTGAGCACGAGAGATAAGACCCTGCGCAGGAGCGCCGCCCAGGCCATCACCATGGGACTCAGCCGGGACGGGGGGCTGTTTACGCCCGTGTCCTTCCCCAGCCTCAGCGCCCTGGAGGTGGAGACCCTGTGCGGGATGCCCTACCGGAAGCGGGCGGCCTACGTGATGGGCAAGTTCCTGGAGGAGTTCCGGCCCGAGGAGCTGAACCTGTTCGCCAAGAACGCCTATGGCCCGGACCGGTTCGACCATCCGGACGTGGCGCCCCTGCACAAGATGGACAAGCGGACCTGGTGCCTGGAGCTGTGGCACGGGCCCACCAGCGCCTTCAAGGACATGGCCCTGCAGATGCTCCCCCAGCTCCTGTCCGCCAGCCTGCGGCTGACGGGGGAGAAGAAGACGGCCTGCATCCTGGCGGCCACCTCCGGGGACACCGGCAAGGCGGCCATGGAGGGCTTCGCAGACGTGGACCAGACCAAGATACTGGTGTTCTATCCGGAGAACGGGGTCAGCGAGATCCAGAAGCTGCAGATGGTCACCCAGGAGGGGGCCAACGTGGGCGTGTGCGCCGTGAAGGGCAACTTTGACGACGCCCAGAGCGGGGTGAAGAGCATCTTCTCCGACGAGGAGCTGCGGGAGCGGCTGGAGGAGCGGGGGTACTTCCTCTCCTCGGCCAACTCCATCAACTGGGGGCGCATCCTGCCCCAGGTGGTGTATTATATTTCGGCCTACTGCGACCTGCTCAACGCCAAGGAGATCAAGCTGGGCGAGCCGGTGAATTTCTGTGTGCCCACGGGGAATTTCGGGAACATCCTGGCGTGCTACTACGCCAAGCGGATGGGCCTGCCGGTGGGGAAGCTGATCTGCGCCTCCAACCGCAACGACGTGCTGACGGACTTCATCCGCACGGGGGTCTACGACCGCAACCGGGCGTTCCACACCACCATGTCGCCGTCCATGGACATCCTGATCTCCAGCAATCTGGAGCGGCTGCTGTTCGACCTCAGCGGCGGGAACGACGAGCTGGTCCGGGAGTACATGGGCCAGCTGGCGGAGACCGGGCGGTATGAGATCACGCCCGGCATGAAGAAGCGGCTCCAGGAGGTCTTCTACGGCGGCTTCTGCGGCGAGGAGGAGACCAAGTCCACCATTGAGATGCTCTATCAGTACGGGTATCTGATCGACACCCATACCGCCGTGGCGGCCAAGGTGCTGACGGATTACCGCCACGAGACGGGGGACAAGACACCGGCTATCTTTGTTTCCACGGCCAGTCCGTATAAGTTTGGGGACAGCGTGCTGGGGGCCATCGGCGAGACCCCGGCGGAGGATAGTCTGGAGCGGATCGCCCAGATGGAGCGGGTCACCGGGGTCGGGGCTCCCGCCCGGCTGGCGGGGCTCAAGGGGAAAGAAATTCGTTTCCATGATGTGACAGAGAAGGAGCTCATGGAGGAGACGGTACTGGAGTTTCTGCGGTAGGTTCTTGCCGCCCCTGCGGGGCGGCGGGGAGCTGTTTCTGCTCGATAGCCCGGGGCTTTCCCAGCCCCGGACCCTGGGGTCACTTTTGCCGCGCGGCAAAAGTAACCAAAAACGCGCTCAAGGGGTAGGGGACTCCCCCTTGAGAATCCCGCTCCTCACCTGATTAGTTTGCGCCCGAGGCATGGTTTGGTCTGGTCTAAACCTTACTGCCGTCCGCTTCGGTCATCCCTGCGTCTCTTTTAACGTGGTCGATGATGGCCCCTACCTTTTGCGGCGTGCGGCTCTCGTTGAAAGGCGATGCGCTGGCGGTTTTTTTACCGTGAATTGGGGGTCAGGCGGTATGGCGGCGGAGGAGCGAGGCGCTTTGGTCGAAGGCCGCCAGAAACATGGCGTACAGTTCCTCCATTTCTGCTTTGCCGTTGTATTCCCAAAATTCTTCAAACAACTCCTTCTGCTCCTCTGTCAGCTGTTCCTCCAGCTTGGACCGGGCGGAATCCCGGCGGACGCTGTACGCGGTACGTTTGGTTTGCAGACAGTACGTCTCATGCGTGTAGTCGATGATGTAATCAAATAAAGTTTGCATTAAGTCCGGCATTGTGGTATCCTCCTTTATAGCCTCTGTTTAGATTATAGTCACAAATCAGACTTTTGTCAAGAGGGTTTTTATGATACGATACAAAATAAAAGTATTGGATGCGTTGAAAGATGCAGGGTATAACACATACCGGCTGCAAAAAGACAAGCTGCTTGCGGGAGGTACTGTCCAGAAGCTCCGCAGCGGAGATACCAGCCTGACGGTCGAGAATTTGAATACCATCTGTGAGTTGATGCGGTGCCAACCCGGTGACATACTGGAGTGGGTGCCGGATGAGGAGGAAGACCCTCAATAAGCACCCCTGCGCCAGACCCTCGTGCCGAGTGCCGCGAGGCAACCAGCAGTATCAATAGAGCTGTGCGCAGGAGTAAGCACCGGCATCGGCCCACGGCACGGACGATAGACCGGAAATCTGAAGGTCGTAGCGAAAATAAACACCCCCGTAATATAGGGAGTCCAGAACCATATGGTTCTGGCCCGCTTTTGCCTACTTTTCGCGGGTGCGAAAAGTAGGCGCAGGGTCCGGGGCCGCGGAGGCCCCGGGCTATCGAATAGAAACGGCTCAAAAGCGGCCCGAAGGGCCGCAGAGAAGAAAAAAGGAATCGACTATGTCCCTCTATGCCATCGGCGACCTCCACCTCTCATTAAAAGCGAATAAACCGATGGACGTCTTCGGCCCCGGCTGGGCGGACCACGTCCGCCGCCTGGAGGAGGGCTTCTCCCCCCTGGGGGAGGATGACGTGACGGTCCTTTGCGGGGACACCTCCTGGGGCATCGACTTCGAGGAGAGCCTGGAGGATTTTAAGTTTATCGACCGGCTTCCGGGACGGAAGCTGATCATCAAGGGAAACCACGACTACTGGTGGAACACCGCCGCGAAAATGAAACGCTTCTTCGCGGAGAACGAGATCGCCACCATCGACATCCTGCACAACAACTGCTTCTTCTACGGGGACTACGCCCTCTGCGGCACACGGGGCTGGTTCTACGAGGAGGATCAGTCCGGCCACAACGAGAAGGTCCTCAACCGGGAAGTGGGACGCCTGGAAGCCTCCCTGAAGGCGGCGGAGGGACGCCCCATCCTGGCCTTCCTCCACTACCCGCCCCTCTACACCGGCTACCGGTGCCCCGAGATCATCAAAAAGCTGGAGGAGTACCGGGTGGAGCGGTGTTTTTACGGCCACCTCCACGGCCCTTCCCACAAGCGGGCCATCGAGGGAACGGTGGGCGGCGTGGCCTACAGCCTGGTGGCGGCGGATCGCTTGGGCTTTGTTCCGAAAAAAATCTTGGATTAATGAAAAAAACACTGGAAATCTTCAACTTGTTGTGATACAATACACAGTTGGCTGACTGTATACCCTATTATACGGCCACAGTAAACGGAGGAAATATAAAATGAGTGTGAAAAGCTGTGAAAAATTGGAAAAGAGCATGGTCGCTCTCACCGTGGAGGTAAGCGCCGAGGAGTTCGAGGCTGCCGTTGAGAAGGCCTACAGAAAGCAGCGCGGGAGCATCCGGGTGCCCGGCTTCCGTCCCGGCAAGGCCCCTCGCAAGATAATCGAGAATATGTACGGCTCCGGCGTCTTCTACGAGGAGGCCGTCAACGAGGCCCTGCCCGACGCCTATACCGCCGCCGTCAAGGAGCAGGAGCTGGAGGTGGTGGGCTACCCCGAGGTGGAGCTGCTGAGCGTGGGCAAGGAGGGCTTCTCCTTCAAGGCCACCGTGGCCGTGTACCCTGAGGTCACCCTGGGCCAGTACAAGGGCGTCGAGGCCCCCAAGGCCGAGGTCTCCGTCACCGATGAGGACGTGGAGGGCCGGGTCAAGGAGATGGCCGACCGCAACAGCCGCATGGTGTCCGTGGAGGACCGGGCCGTCGCCAAGGGCGACGTGGCCAACATCGACTTCGATGGCTTCCTGGACGGCGTGCCCTTCGACGGCGGCAAGGGCGACAGCTTCGACCTGGAGATCGGCTCCGGCCAGTTCGTTCCCGGCTTTGAGGATCAGGTGGCCGGCATGAGCATCAGCGAGGAGAAGGATATCGACATCACCTTCCCCGAGGACTATCACGCGGACCTGGCCGGCAAGACCGTGGTGTTCCACGTGAAGGTCAACGCCATCAAGGTCAAGGAGCTCCCCGCCCTGGACGACGAGTTCGCCAAGGACGTCAGCGAGTTCGACACCCTGGACGAGCTGAAGAAGGACGTGCGGGAGAAGATGCTGGCCGAGCGCGAGGAGGCCGCCAAGCGCGCCTTCGAGGACGCCGCCATGAGCAAGGTGGCCGCCGGCATCCAGGCCGACATCCCCGACGCCATGATCGAGGAGCAGGCCAAGCGGTTTGTGGACAACTTCCGGATGCAGCTCCAGTCCCAGGGCGTGCCCTACGAGGAGTACATGAAGATGACCGGCATGGAGGAGGAGAAGCTCCTGGCGGACGCCAGAGTCCCCGCCGAGGGTCAGGTGCGCATGGACCTGGCCATCGCCGCCATCGTCAAGGCCGAGAGCCTGGAGGCCTCCGATGAGGACGTGGAGGCCGAGTACAATAAGATGGCCGCCCAGTACGGCATGGACGTGGAGAACGTGAAGAAGTACCTGGACGACGCCGTCATCAAGGAGCAGATCGTCCGCGCCAAGGCCGTGGAGCTGGTCGCCGCCGCCGCCGTGCCTGTAAAGCCCGAGGAGGTCAAGGCGGAGGAGCCCAAGGCGGAAGAGCCCGCGGAGGAGCCCAAGACTGAGAAGCCCAAGCGCACCCGGAAGAAGAAGGCCGAGTCCAAAGAGGCTCCCGCCGAGACGCCCGCCGAGTAAGGGGCGCTGTACTAAATTTTTCCCGTTTTGGGTATGATAGTGTGGGTCCGGGAGGGCGAAGCATCTTTCAGGAGGTAAATCAACATGAGTTTAGTCCCATATGTAGTGGAGCAGACCAACCGGGGGGAGCGGTCCTACGACATCTTTTCCCGCCTGCTCAACGACCGCATCGTTTTCCTGGGGGAAGAGGTGAACGCGACCACCGCCAGCCTGGTGGTGGCCCAGCTGCTGTACCTGGAGGCCCAGGACCCCGATAAGGAGATCCAGCTGTATATCAACAGCCCCGGCGGCTCCGTCACCGACGGCATGGCCATCTACGACACCATGCAGTATATCAAGTGCGACGTGTCCACCATCTGCGTGGGCATGGCCGCCAGCATGGGGGCGTTCCTGCTGTCCTCCGGCGCCAAGGGTAAGCGTCTGGCCCTGCCCAACGCGGAGATCATGATCCACCAGCCCTCCGCCGGGACCAAGGGCCAGGTCACCGACATGGCCATCCACCTGCGGCGGCTGGAGATCATCAAGAAGCGTCTGAACCACATCCTGGCGGACAACACCGGCCGGGACATCGAGACGGTCACCGCCGACTGCGAGCGGGACAACTTCATGACCGCCGAGGAGGCCAAGGAGTACGGCCTCATCGACAAGGTCATCTATGCCAGATAAATTTTTGGAAACGGGGGAAGGGAACTGCCCATGAATGACGATCCGAAAAAGCCGGTACGCTGCTCCTTCTGCGGCAAGCGGGAGTCCGAGGTGCGCCGGATGCTGCAGGGCCCCGGCGCGCGCATCTGCGACCAGTGCGTGGCGCTGTGCATGAGCCTGCTGGAGGAGGAGCTGGGGGCGTCCGGCGGCGCGGGGAGCGCGCCGGTGGAGTTGCCCGAGTGCCTGCCCACCCCCCGGGAGGTCCGGGAGATCATGGACCAGTACGTCATCGGCCAGGACAGCGCCAAGGTGTCCCTGGCGGTGGCGGTCTACAACCACTATAAGCGCATCCAGTTCGGCAGCGGCCATGGGGAGGACGTGGAGCTCCAGAAGAGCAACATCCTCATGATCGGCCCCACCGGCTCCGGCAAGACCCACATCGCCCAGACCCTGGCCCGGATATTGCAGGTGCCCTTCGCCATCGCCGACGCCACCACCCTCACCGAGGCGGGCTATGTGGGCGACGACGTGGAGAACATCCTCCTGCGCCTCCTCCAGGCGGCGGACTACGACGTGGAGCTGGCGGAGCACGGCATCATCTACGTGGACGAGATCGACAAGATCGCCCGGAAGAGCGAGAACACCTCCATCACCCGGGACGTGTCCGGCGAGGGCGTGCAGCAGGCCCTGCTGAAGATCCTGGAGGGTACCGTGGCCAACGTCCCGCCCCAGGGAGGCCGCAAGCATCCCCAGCAGGAGTTCATCCAGATCAACACCAGGAACATCCTCTTCATCTGCGGCGGGGCCTTCGATGGTCTGGAGAAGATCATCGAGCGGCGCACCGACAAGCGGGGCCTGGGCTTCGACGCGCCCATCCAGAGCAAGAAGGACCGGGACGTGGGCCTCATCCTCAAGGAGGTCCAGCCCCACGACCTGCTGAAGTTCGGCATCATCCCTGAGCTGGTGGGCCGCCTGCCCGTCATCGCGCCCCTGGACTCCCTGAAGCGGGAGGACCTGGTGCGCATCCTGACGGAGCCCAAGAACGCCCTGGTGAAGCAGTACGAGAAGCTGTTCTCCTACGACAAGGTGGAGCTCACCTTTGCCGAGGGGACCCTGGAGGCGGTGGCCGACAAGGCCATCGAGCGCAACATCGGCGCCCGGGGCCTTCGGGCGGTGATGGAGGACCTGCTGACGGAGATCATGTACGAGATCCCCTCGGACCCCACGGTGCGCCGTGTGGTCATCACCCCGGCCTGTGTGAACGGGGAGTGCGGGCCCACGCTGGTCCGCGGCAGCGAGGGGGAAGTGACGGAGCACGCCTCCTGATCCCTATTCAGAAAGGGACCGGGGAGAGGGCGCGCGTCCGGCGGATAGGAACAAGGGGGGCGGGGTTTCTGCCCCCCTTTTCATGGGTCCCGGGGAGGGGCCTGGACGAAATAAAGGATCGAACCTTTTTTCCTGACCGGCGCTTTGCCGGGGAAAGGATATCTGACCAATGGATACGATGGAAAACACGAGTTTGAATATTCCTGTGCTGGCCCTGCGGGGGCTGATCATCTTCCCGGGATGCGTCCTCAGCTTCGACGTGGAGCGGGATATCTCCATCCGGGCCCTGGAGCGGGCCATGGAGCAGGACCAGTACGTCTTCCTGGTGGCCCAGCGGGAGACCGCCACCGGCCGGCCCGAGGAGAAGGACCTCTTCGCCGTGGGCACCCTGTCGGTGATCCGGCAGATCCTGCGCATCGGGGAGGGCTCTGTGCGGGTCATCATGGAGGGCAAGAGCCGCGCCCGCCTGCGGCGGCTGTGGCAGACGGAGCCCTACCTCCAGGGCAACGTGGAGCCCCTGCGGGAGGGCCGGGCCCGGATCTCCGAGTTCCAGCTGGAGGCCCTGCTGCGCCAGACCTGCGGCAACTTCGCGGAGTACGCCTCCCTGGCCCCCCGGCTGGGGGAGGAGGTCTCCGCCGTGGTGATGGACGACCGGGACCCGGGGCACCTGGCGGACTTCATCGCCCAGAACATCGCCCTGCGCTATCAGGACAAGCAGTCCGTCCTGGAGGAGCTGCGGCCCCTGCCCAGGCTCCGGAAGGTCAACGAGCTGCTGGCCCGGGAGGCGGAGGTCCTGTCCTTCGAGCAGGAGCTGGAGGGCCAGATCCGCCGGGAGCTGGGGGAGGTCCAGCGGGACCACATCATCCGGGAGCAGATACGCCTCCTGCAGCAGGAGCTGGGGGAGGACGAGGACACCGAGCTGACGGAGTACCGGATGAAGATCGACGCCCTGAAGCTGACGGAGGAGGCCAGGGCCAAGCTCCTCAAGGAGGTGGACCGGCTGGCCAAGCAGCCCTACTCCAGCGCCGAGGCGTCGGTGATCCGGAACTATCTGGACGTGTGCCTGGAGATGCCCTGGGGGAAGGAGACCCGGGAGCGGGCCAGCGTGGCCGCCGCCCGGAAGATACTGGACCGGGACCACTTCGGCCTGGAGAAGGTGAAGGAGCGGATCCTGGAGTTCATCGCCGTGCGGCAGATGAACCCGGAGGCCAAGGGGCAGATCGTCTGCCTGGTGGGCCCTCCGGGGGTGGGGAAGACCTCCATCGCCATCTCCGTGGCGTCGGCCCTGAACCGGAAGCTGGCCCGGCTGAGCCTGGGGGGCGTCCGGGACGAGGCGGACATCCGGGGCCACCGGAGGACCTACATAGGGGCCATGCCGGGGCGGATCGTCAACGCCATCTCCCAGTCCGGCAGCATGAACCCCCTGCTGCTGCTGGATGAGATCGACAAGATGGGCAGCGATTACCGGGGGGACCCCGCCGCCGCCATGCTGGAGGTCCTGGACGGGGAGCAGAACTGCGCCTTCCGGGACCACTTCCTGGAGATCCCCCTGGACCTGAGCCGGGTGCTGTTCATCACCACGGCCAACACCACCTCCACCATCCCCCGGCCCCTGCTGGACCGGATGGAGGTCATCGAGCTGACCAGCTACACCGACGAGGAAAAGCTGGAGATCGCCAAGCGCTACCTGCTGCCCAAGCAGATGAAGGAGCACGGGCTGAAGAAGTCCGCCCTGCGGGTGGGAGACGAGGCCCTCCGGGCCGTCATCACCGGGTATACCCGGGAGTCCGGCGTCCGGACTCTGGAGCGGATGATGGGGAAGCTGTGCCGGAAGACGGCCATGCGCCTGGTGTCCGGGGAGGACAGGCGGTGCGCCGTCACGCCGGAAAATCTGGAGGAGTACCTGGGCGTGCGCCGCTACCAGCCGCCCGCGCTGGACAAGGACCCCGTGGGCGTGGTCAACGGCCTGGCCTGGACGGAGTCCGGCGGCGAGCTGCTGGAGGTGGAGGTCAACGTGATGGAGGGCACCGGGAAGCTGGAGCTCACCGGCAACCTGGGGGACGTGATGAAGGAGTCCGCCCACGC
>CAJTVO010000099.1:0-234 GCA_910579485.1 uncultured Oscillospiraceae bacterium
GTCGCCCCCCTCGGGGCCCAGGTCGATGATGTGGTCCGCGCACTTGATGACGTCCAGGTTGTGCTCGATGACGACCACCGTGTTCCCCGCGTCCACCAGCCGCTGCAGGACCTCCAGCAGCTTGCCCACGTCGTCCGCGTGCAGTCCGGTGGTGGGCTCGTCCAGAATATAGATGGTGCTGCCGGTGCTCCGCTTCGACAGCTCGGTAGCCAGCTTCACCCGCTGGGCCTCGCC
>CAJTVO010000099.1:244-13024 GCA_910579485.1 uncultured Oscillospiraceae bacterium
GAGAGGGTGGTGGACGCCTGGCCTACCTTGATATACCCCAGCCCCACGTCGCACAGGGTCTCCATCTTCACCGCGATCTTGGGCAGGGGCTTGAAGAACTCCCGGGCCTCCTCGGCGGTCATCTCCAGCACCTCGTAAATATTCTTCCCCTTATAGCGCACCTCCAGGGTCTCCCGGTTGTACCGCTTTCCCTTGCAGACCTCGCAGGGGACGTAGATGTCCGGCAGGAAGTGCATCTCGATCTTCAGCAGCCCGTCCCCGGAGCAGGCCTCGCACCGCCCGCCCCGGACGTTGAAGCTGAACCGCCCGGAGTTATACCCCCGGGCCTTGGCCTCCGGGGTGGAGGCGAACAGCTCCCGGATGTCGTTGAACACGCCGGTATAGGTGGCGGGGTTGGACCGGGGAGTCCGCCCGATGGGGCTCTGGTCGATGTTGATGACCTTGTCCAGGTACTCCTCCCCCTCGAGGGCCGTGTGCTTTCCCGGGCGGCACTTCATCCGGTTCAGATCGGCCCCCAGCCGCTTGAATAAAATTTCATTCACCAGCGAGGACTTTCCCGATCCGGACACCCCGGTAACGCAGGTCAGCGTCCCCAGAGGGATGTCCACATCGATGCCCCGCAGGTTGTTCTCCGCCGCCCCCCGGACGGTGAGCAGCTTCCCGCCGCCCCGCCGCCGCGTCTCCGGGACGGCGATATACCGCTTCCCGCTGAGGTACTGCCCCGTCAGGGACGCCGGGTCGGCGGCTACCTCCTCCGGCGTGCCGGCGGCGATGATCCGCCCCCCGTGGACCCCCGCGCCGGGGCCCACGTCGATGATATAGTCGGCGGCGCGCATGGTGTCCTCGTCGTGCTCCACCACGATGAGGGTGTTGCCCAGGTCCCGCAGCTTCCGCAGGGTCTCCAGCAGCTTGTCGTTGTCCCGCTGGTGGAGCCCGATGGAGGGCTCGTCCAGGATATACAGCACCCCCATGAGGCTGGACCCGATCTGGGTGGCCAGCCTGATCCGCTGGCTCTCACCGCCGGAGAGGGTGGCGGCGGACCGGCTGAGGGTGAGGTACTGCAGTCCCACGCTCTGCAGGAACCCCAGCCGGGAGCGGATCTCCTTCAATATCTGGTCCGCGATCATGGTCTGGGTTCTGGTGAGGGTCAGTCCCTCCATGAACCGCAGGGCCTCGGACACCGGCAGGGTGGTAAAGTCGTGGATACTGCTCCCCCCCACGGTGACGGCCAGGCTCTCCATTTTCAGCCGCCTGCCCTTGCACACCGGGCAGGGGCACTGGCTCATGACCTCCTCCAGCTCCCGGCGGGAGGCCTCGGACTGGGTGTCCCGGTAGCGGCGCTCGACATTGTTGCAGATGCCCTCGAAGGGCTGGTGCAGCGTCCCCTTCCCCCGGGGCTGGTCGTAGTGCAGCTCCAGGTTCTCCCCCTTGGTGCCGTAGAGGATGATCTCCCGGACCTCCTTGGCCAGGTTCTTCCAGGGGGTGGTGAGCTTGAATTTGTATTTCTTCGCCAGGGCGTCGAAGTACATCCGGCTGATGCCGTCCCCCCGGATGTTGTTCCACCCGGAGCACTGGATCGCGCCCTCCAGGATGGCCTTGTCCGGGTCGGGGATGATGAGGTCCGGGTCCACCTTCAGCTGGCTGCCCAGTCCGGTACAGGCGGGGCAGGCCCCGAAGGGGTTGTTGAAGGAGAACATCCTGGGGGCCAGCTCCTCGATGGACACGCCGCAGTCCTCGCAGGCGTAGTTCTGGGAGAACAGCAGGTCCCGCTCCTCCTGGAGCACGTTGGCGATGACGATGCCTCCCGCCAGATTGGAGGCGGTCTCCACGCTGTCCGTCAGCCGCTGGCGGATGTCCGGCCGGACGATCAGCCGGTCTACCACGATCTCGATATTGTGCTTTTTGTTCTTGTCCAGCTTGATCTCCTCGGTGAGCTCGTACAGCGAGCCGTCCACCCGCGCCCGGACATAGCCGGACTTCCGGGCGTCCTCGAAGACCTTGGCGTACTCGCCCTTCCGCGCCCGGACCACCGGGGCCAGAATTTGAATCCGCGCCCCCTCGGGGAGCTCCAGGATCTGGTCGATGATCTGGTCGATGGTCTGCTGGCGGATCTCCTTGCCGCAGACGGGGCAGTGTGGTGTGCCCACCCGGGCCCAGAGGAGACGGAGGTAGTCGTAGATCTCCGTCACCGTGCCCACGGTGGAGCGGGGGTTCTTGCTGGTGGTCTTCTGATCGATGGAGATGGCGGGGGAAAGTCCGTCGATATAGTCCACGTCCGGCTTCTCCATCTGGCCCAGGAACATCCGGGCATAGGAGGAGAGGGACTCCACGTACCGCCGCTGTCCCTCGGCGTAGATGGTGTCGAAGGCCAGGGAGGATTTCCCGGACCCGGAAAGGCCGGTCACCACCACCAGCTTGTCCCGGGGGATCTCCACGTCCACATTTTTCAGGTTGTTCTCTCGCGCGCCCTTGATATAAATTTTATCCTGCATGGGTGTCGTCTCCTGTTTGCGTTAGAGTAGCCTTCCGCACGGCTATCATAAGAATAAACGAACAAATTTTCTGTGTCAAGTCCTGATCTGAATTTTTTTCGCCAACCGCAGGGCGCCGTCCCGCAGGAGCTCGATGTTTTCCTCCTCGAACACGGTATCCCGAGCGGTATGTATCCTGTTCATATAATATCCGACGATCTTGTTCTGCTTCAGGGCGCAGACGCCCACGCCCCGCTTGAAGGATGCGTTGTCGCTGGGGTAGAATCCGAAGCTCCGGACCACCTCCGTCCGCTTTTCGCCCCGTCCCGCAAAGGCCTCCCCGATCTGCTCCAGGGCCGCCCCGTCCCTTTTCAGACGCTTGCCGGGGAAGAATTGGATGAAGTCCCCATCGGACACGCAGTCGAAATTGATGTTCAGCGTCTCCTTTTTTGCCTTTTTGTGCCTTTTCGTAAACGCGGCGGAGCCCAACATCCCCTTCTCCTCGTTGTCGAAGAACACGAAACAGACCTTCTCCCGGTCCTCCCGGGGCATGGCCAGCGCCGTCTCCAGCAGGGTGACGACGCCGCTGGTATTGTCGTTGGCGGTGTGCTTATTGGCGGGGCCAGTGATGATCCACCAGACCATAAAGGCGCACAGCGCGTATGACACCGCCATCCCCACTTCCAGGGAGGCGTCCGTCAGGAAGAACACGGCCAGCTCGGCAGTAAACACCACCAAGAAAAAAATCAGCAGGAACAGCATCTGATAACAGATATAAAAGAACAGATTCCTGGGGGTGATAAAATTGGGGATGGGCAGCACGGCGCAGGTGTCATAATGGGCGGAGAAGATGACCTTCGCCGTGTCCGGATCGCCCGCGACCACGTTTTTGGCGGTGAAGCCCTCTTCCACCTTGGGCACGCAGCCCGCGGCCTCCAGCTCCCCGCAGAGCCAGGCGCGGAAAGCCTCCTTTTGCTTTTTGGATTTCCGGACCTGGAAATCCTCCATAATTTTCATAGACTGCGGCAGCATCGTTACGTTTCCTCCGACCGTCCTAATAAATAATCTGTGGTCACGCCGAAATAATCCGCAAGGATCATTAAAGAAATGCAGGAAATATTGATTTCTCCATATTCAATTTTTTGGTAATGACTTGTCGTACAACCCAATAATTCCGCCATTTCAGATTGTTTCTTTTTCATGTCTCTGCGCAGTTTTTTTAATCTTTGTGCAAATTCCGCCATTTCAGGCTTTTTCTGATTATTCATAAAAACCTCTTGACACATAGTAAAATTGGGTGTACACTAAACACATAGTCAAACTGTGTATTTAGGAGGACGACCTGATGAAAAATATTTATCTTTGGCTCTACGAGTGTTATGCTGTGCCAAAATTGAAAGATCTCAATAAAGCGCACACAGAAATCACGGCAACATTTGCCGAGCGCGTAGGGCTGTCTCAAACAAACCGTTTGCGCCTGAACGATTTAACAGGCAATATGCGTTTGCAATGGGGCGCAGAAGTGTTTGCCCTAGGGGTCCGATTCGGTTTACGCATGAACGCACCGCGCACCCAACCTAGGGATTGCTCCTGGCTAACTTACTTCCTTCCGCAGCTCGATGATCCGGTCTCTTAGCACCGCCGCGTACTCGAATTCCATCATCTTCGCCGCTTCCTTCATCTGCTTCTCCAGCTTGGCGATCTCCTCCACGACCTCGGACTTGGTCAGCTTCTTGCCGGACTTCTTCTGAGCCTCCGTCTGGCTCTTGGACAGCTCCAATATCTCGCGGACGGACTTGATGACCGTCTTGGGCACGATCCCGTGGGCCTTATTGTAATCATCCTGTATCTTCCGCCGGCGCTCGGTCTCGTCCATGGCGGAGCGCATACTCCTCGTAATGGTATCCGCGTACAGGATGACCATGCCCTCCGCGTTCCGGGCCGCCCGGCCGATGGTCTGGATCAGACTGGTCTCGCTGCGGAGGAAGCCCTCCTTGTCCGCGTCCAGAATGGCGACCAGACTGACCTCCGGCATGTCCAGGCCCTCCCGCAGGAGGTTGATGCCCACCAACACGTCAAATTCTCCCAGCCGCAGGTCCCGGATCAGCTCCATCCGCTCGATGGTCTCCACGTCGTGGTGCATATACCGCACCTTGATGCCCGCCTGCTGCAGGTATTGGGTCAGGTCCTCCGCCATCTTCTTGGTCAGGGTGGTCACCAGCACCCGCTCGTTCCGGGCGGACCGGGCGTTGATCTCGCCGATGAGGTCGTCGATCTGTCCCGCCACGGGCCGGACCTCCACCCTGGGGTCCAGCAGGCCCGTGGGCCGGATGACCTGTTCCACGATCTGGTCCGCCTGACTGCGCTCGTACTCCGCCGGGGTGGCGGAGACGAACACAGCCTGATGGAACCGCTCCTGGAACTCGTCGAATTTCAAGGGCCGGTTGTCGAAGGCGCAGGGCAGGCGGAAGCCGTATTCGATGAGGCTCTCCTTCCGGGCCCGGTCGCCGTTGAACATGGCCCGGACCTGGGGCAGGGTCACGTGGCTCTCGTCCACGAACAGCACGAAGTCGTCGGGGAAATAGTCGATCAGCGTCATGGGCGGGGACCCCACGGGCCGTCCGGAGATGACCCGGCTGTAGTTCTCGATGCCGTTGCAGTATCCCAGCTCCCGCATCATCTCGATGTCGTAGGTGGTCCGCTGGCGGATGCGCTGGGCCTCCACCAGCTTTCCGTTCTCCGCAAGCCAGCGCTCCCGCTCGTCCAGCTCCCGCTCGATCTCCCCAAGGGCCCGCTCCATTTTCTCCTTGCTGACCACGTAGTGGCTGGCGGGCCAGACGGGGATATTGGTCAGCCGCCGGGTGATGCTCCCGGTAACGGGGTTGATCTCGCTGATCCGGTCGATCTCGTCCCCGAAAAACTCCACCCGCAGGGCGGAGTCCTTCCAGTAGGCGGGCCACAATTCCACGGTATCGCCCCGCACCCGGAACATGTTCCGCTCGAAGGCAATGTCGTTGCGCTCGTACCGGATGTCCACCAGCCGGTGGAGCAGCGCGTCCCGGCCCATGTCGTCCCCCACCCGCAGGGAGACCATCATCTTCTCAAAATCGTCCGGCTCCCCCAGGCCGTAGATGCAGCTGACGGAGGACACCACGATCACGTCCCGCCGCTCCAGCAGGGAGGCGGTGGCGCTCAGACGCAGGCGGTCGATCTCCTCGTTGATGGAGGCGTCCTTTTCAATAAAGGTATCCGTGTGGGGGATATAGGCCTCCGGCTGGTAGTAGTCGTAGTAGGAGACGAAGTATTCCACCGCGTTGTTGGGGAAGAACTCCTTGAACTCCTCGCACAGCTGGGCCGCCAGGGTCTTGTTATGGGCCAGCACCAGGGTCGGGCGCTGGACGGCCTCGATGACCTTGGCCATGGTGTAGGTCTTGCCGGAGCCGGTGACGCCCAGCAGGATCTGCTCCCGCAGGCCGTCCTCGATGCCCTGGGCCAGCTTGGCGATGGCCTGGGGCTGGTCGCCGGAGGGGGTGTATTCGGATACAACTTGAAAAGCGGGCATAGGTACCTCCTATATTTGCAGTATGTAAAGCCCTCCGCAGGCGCGAAATCAATTGCAACCGTTTTCCGGGGCCGCTCCCCGGGAAGCGCGGCTACAGCAGGCCCGATTCCGCCATGGAGACGTAGTCGTTATCCGCCACGATCACATGGTCCACCAGGCGTACGCCCATCGTCTCCAGCGCCTCCCGGACCATCCGGGTCGCCACCTTGTCGTCATGGGAGGGCAGGGCCACGCCGCTGGGATGGTTGTGGGCCAGCACCACCATCACCGCCTTGGACCGCAGGGTGTTTTCCATGATCTGCCGGATATTGAGCCCCACGCTGCCCAGGTCTCCCTCGCCCAGCTTATAGAGGCCCTTCTTCTTACCCTTCCCATCCAGGCAGAGCTGATACATGACCTCGGAGGCGTGGACCATGAAGAGCCGCCGGAAAAACTCCCCGATCCGCTCCCGGGTATCCAGGATGACCTCGCAGTCCTCCCCGGACATGAGGACCCGCTGATACAGCGCGGGCGCCAGCCGGATCAATACCGCCGCCTTTTCCTTGATGTAGGGCACCTCCATCAGCTCCTCCGCCGGAGCGGACAGCACCGCCTGGAGGCTGCCGAACCGCTCGATGAGGGCGTGTGCGATGGGGTTGGTATCCCGCTGGGGGATGGCGTAATAGAGCAGCAGCTCCAGCAATTCATGGTCGGCGAAGGACTCCGCGCCGCACCGGAGGAACTGCTCCCGTTTTCTGTCTCTGTGACCGTCATGGACGCCCATTGGCTACCCTCCTCCTTCCCGCCGGACGGCGGTCCGGCGGAAACCCTTTTCCCGTTATTGTACCACACAAACAGATGTTTCACAAGAGTATTTTTAAAATTCTCATCATTTTTTCAACACGGGAAGGACCCCGGCCGCCTGTACGCGGCCGGGGTCCCTGCTGGTCTCCGACTTATCGGTTCATGGTCTCCTTCACCGAGGCCGCCGCGGCGTCCACGGCGTCGGTCGCCGTCTGCATCGCCTTGCCTGCGGCGGTCTTCTTCACGGTGTTGGTGTGCAGCGCCATGTCAGCGGCGGCGCCGGCAGCCGCGCCCAGCAGCATACCCTTCAAAAAGCCTTTCATCCGTCCACTCCTCCTCTCGATCCTGTCCCTGAGAACTCTACGGCTTGGGACGCGCGGTCCCAAGACAGGTCTTAGTATCTCCGTCCAGGCGGGAAATAAGCATACCGGATGATTTTTCTTTCCTGCAGACGGGTACACAGCCTTATGGCAAAATATTCCAATCGCCCCAAACGATCTCCGCATCAGCGCCCTGACCAAGTTTTTCCCGCTGAATATGGATATCTATTCCCCAGGCATCCCTGAAGACCTGGGGACCGGCGGCCAGCCCCCCGTCCTGCATAGCCGGGGCATGGAACATCTCGACGGCCTCGCCGTCTACCAGCGCCGTCTTATTGCCAGCCTGAAGGACGATGGTGACGCCCCGATAGGTGCAGGCGACTTCCCCCTTAGCCGCGTCCTGGCTGAACGTGCCGCCCAGCCGCTCCGTCAGCTCCTGGACAGGGACAGAAAAACCGCTGCCCTCCGCCAAAGGTTCCATCCGCCTTATAGTGAAGGGGTCCAGGGAGAAGTCATGCTGTACCGGAACGGACTGGGAGCCGTCCAGAGGATATTCCCTGTCAAATACGATGACCGCCGCGATGCTTTCCAGCGTCATAATCTCCTTGAATCGATAGCTGTAGGAGGTCGCACGGCTTTCCGGCTGCCATTCGCCGCCTGTTTCTTCCATCACCTGCGACTGTGTGCGGATGGAACCGTCTGCCATTCGCAGGAAGATGCGGGGTTTGACCGCCTGCGATGCCGCCTCCGCTTTCACTTGGCAGGTAAAGGGAGACAACGCAACCTCCTTTATTAACAGGATACCGGAGTCCACCGCAGACGCGGGCAATCCGGAGTAGTCACCCGTTCCAGAAGCCCCTATCTGCACCGTCACTGACGGCGCGGGCGTCACGGGCACTTCCACCCGCTTTCCCTCCTCCATATAGCCGCAGCAGACAAACAGTGTGTCCACAGGATAGGGCAGATCGTCCGCCGCCAGCCGGAATCTGCGGGAATTTTCCTGTTCCGTTTTCAACTCTTTGCTGGAGAAACCCACAGGCCGGAGAGACCCATCGGCCGCGTCCGGCTCCTTTGCCGGAACCAGGATATCAAAGGTACCGATTGAGATAAAATCACTTGCATGAATGAACGTCTTCGCCTTGTCACTGAGGGCGGTGATGGTAACGGTCATAAAGACGTTTCTCTCATCTCCCACGGAGCCCTCCACCGTGAGGGCATAATCCTGGCCGCTCACTGTTCTGGCCTCGCTGTCCACATATTCCCGCCCGGAGGAAACATCCCCCTGGAACCAGTAAGCGAGCGGGTCCCACATCACGTTGGCCGCGAAGGCCGCCCCCATAAGAGCCACCGCCGCCGCTGCCGCGATCAGCACAACACGCAGTTTTTTCGTCATATAACCCTTCCTTTCCGTTTCATCCGTGTCAAGCGCGGCATTGACCCGCGCCTTGACGCGCCTCGTGTCCAATCCGGGCGGAGTACCGGGACCACCCGCCGCCCGCCAGAGTTTATCCAGCCGCGCCATCCGTCAGACCTCCTTTTTCGAGTATTTCCTTCAATTTCCGCCGGGCCCTGCATAACCTGCTTTTTGCCGCCGGAACAGACAGCCCAATATCCCGAGCGATGTCCTTCAGCCGTTCGCCCTCATAATAAAAGCGAAAGACCAACTGACCATCCGGCGGCGGCAGGTCCTCCACCGCCCGCCAAAGAGCCTGCGCAAACATCCGCCGCTCCAGCTCATCCTCCAGCGCGCCGCCGCTCTGTTCCCCAGCCTCATCCAGCGGCAGGGAAGCCGCCGGCGCAGCCCGCAGGCGGTCAACGGCCTTGTTCCGCGCCACCGCCGCCAGCCACGCCTTGATCCCCCGCTCCGGATCCAGCCGTTCCCGGCTGGACCAGAGCGCAAGGAATGCATCGGATACGACCTCCTCCACATCCTCCGCCGAAGCAGACGCCCCCATAGCATTCCATACCACGGCAGACAGATAAGGAGTGTACGCCTCCACAGCGCGGTCAAGCGCCATTCGGTCACCCCTCTTCAGTTTTCGGGCCAGCCTTTCATCGTTCAAGGTCTCACATCCTTCGGAACCGGTTCTGCTAATAAATACGAATAAACCCGAAAAAAGGTTGCATCATTCCAAAACAATTATCCCCCAGCACCAATAAAAGCCCCTGCACCCTAACGGACGCAGGAGCCTTCTATAAAAATCATCAGCAGTAAAAGCGCTAAACCGCACTTCCAGCATCATCCCGTCCTCCCCAACTGCGAGCCCAATAGGTGCCGCCTTCGGCGGCTTCGCCCGCCGCCAGGGCGGGCGAACTATGGGTCGCAGTTGGAAGCGAAGAAATCCCCATCATAGCGCAGTTTTCGCCGGAAGGCGGAAACGGAGCGGTGATGGGGATTTCTGAGCTGGCAGCGGGAGAAGGATTCGAACCCTCACATACGGAGTCAGAGTCCGCTGTGCTACCTTTACACAATCCCGCTGTGTTCATAACGAACAGTGATTATTATACACATTTGCGGCGATTTGTCAAGGGGGTATTCTGAAAAAAACAAAAATTTTTCCAAACCTCACGCCTGGCCGCTGAAACCGGCCTCCACGGGCGCGGCCGGGACGGACTCCGCGGCGGCGGTGTAGTGCTGCACGGCGGTCTCCAAAGAGGCGGAAGCCGAGGCGGACAGGTCCTGGGCCTGCTGGCGCAGTTCCATCTGCGTGGCGGTCAGCTGGGTCGCCAGCCGGTCGGAGATCTCCGCCTCCCGCATGTAGCCGGACTCGCGGATCATACGCTGGGTCCGGCGGCGGACCAGCTCCTGGCGCAGGCGGCGCTCCTTCTCCTTGAGCTCCTCCTTTGCGGCCTTCTTCCGGCGGATCTCCGTCAGGCGTTCCCGGTCCAGCTCCCGCTTCTTCCGCTCCCCCCGGTTGACGGCCTTCTGGAGCTGGCTGATGGCGGCCTTGATCTTAGCGGCGTTGTCGCTGTCGGTGCGCAGGGCGGTCTTGAACTGAGCCAAGCGGCGGCGGGCATACCCCGAGGCAGAGTTGACCTCCATGCGGGACCTGGCCCGGGCCAGCCGGGCGTAGGCCTCCAGCGGCGCATCGCCATACCGCGTGGAACTCTTGGGCAGCTTCATGGCCTCCCGCTGGGCCTCCGCCTTCTCCTGGGCGTCCCGGATCATCTCCACCAGATCCTTGCCCTCTTCCTCCTTTTGGGAGAGGGCGGCGGACAGACCGGCGCTCTCCACCGGGGCCCCGGCATCCGCCTGCTGCTGCTCCCGGGACCATGCCTGCTGGGCGGCGGCCGCGCCGTTAACGCTCATATCCTTCATGTCGCTCCTCCATTCCTTTCCCCCGCTTTTATAGGTATATCGGCAGAAACTCCCCAAAAGGAAAGCCCAGCCGCCGGAATTTCTCCACGGCTTCCCCTCCGCCGCGGGCGGTCCCCCCTGACAGGACTGGCGATCCAGGGCAAAAATACCAGCCCTCCCGGATTGACAAGTTATTGTCAATGTAGTAAAATGTAAAAAAATATCCTTGTGTTTTGGAGGGTGCAATGCAAACTATGAAAAAGCAAAACGTATCTGACGCGGTCATCCGGCGCCTTCCCCGCTATTACCGCTACCTGGACGACCTCCACTTAAAGGGCAGCGTGCGCATCTCCTCCAGCGTGCTGGGCGAGAAGATGGGGATCACCGCCTCCCAGATCCGGCAGGACCTGAGCTGCTTCGGCGAGTTCGGCCAGCAGGGCTACGGCTATAACGTGGACGAGCTGCGGGGCGAGATCGGCCGTATCCTGGGCGTGGACCAGAGCCACCGGATCATCGTGGTGGGCGTGGGCAACCTGGGCCGGGCCCTGATCCAGAATTTCCGGTTCAACGACACGGGCTTCCTGCTGGAGGCGGCTTTCGACGTGTCCCCCGCCCTGGTGGGCACGGACATCGCCGGCGTTCCGGTGCTGGATACCACGGAGCTGGAGCGCTTCGTCCCCGAGCACAAGCCCGACGTGGCGGTACTCACCGTCCCCCGGGCGGCGGCCCAGCAGATGGCGGACCGGCTCATCGGCCTGGGCGTGCGGGGCTTCTGGAACTTCACCAATGTAGAGCTGTCCAGCCAAGCGGAGAACGTCCGCTTCGAGGACGTACACTTTGCCGACAGCCTGCTGACCCTCAGCTACCGTATCACCAAGCGTTAGCTGCCTGCGAAAAAGGAGACTCTCTATGAAAAAAGCGACCTCCCTCCTGCTGGGACTGCTGCTGTGCCTCGCGGCGCTGGCAGCCTCCGGCGGGAGCCAGGGGGACCCCCTTATTTCCCTGTCCTACCTGACGGGCGCCTTCGCGCAGTCCCTTGAGGACGCGCTGGACGCCCGCCTGGACACCTCCGACGAGGCCGTCCGCGCCGCCATAGGCCGGGAGCCTTCCTCCCCTCCGGCGGACTCCTCCCATCTGGCGGAGCATACGCTGAAGGAGGGAGACGTCCTCTCCGGCTCCACCGGACTGGTGGTGGTGCCCTTGGGAGGCAGCATCCGCCTGGACGTGTCCGGCGGCGCGGTAGTGGACGTGACCGCCGGGGAGGAGGCCCTTCCGGGCCATCTTCTGACGGCGAACCACCGCTACATCGTGGCGGAGAACGCCCAGGCGGGCTTCACCGTGACCTCCGCGGCGGCGGTGCTGTCCTTTGAGGGCGGCGGAACGCTGACCCGTTCCCTGTCCCCGGACTACTACTCTGCCGCCCTCGCCCTGCGGGAGGCGGGGCTCTTCCGGGGCAGCGGCTCCGGGGTGGGCGAGGGCTTCGATCTGTACCTGGCTCCCACCCGCGGGGAGAGCCTGGTCATGTTCCTCCGCCTGCTGGGGGAGGAGTCGGACGCGCTGGCATTCAACGGCACCCATCCCTTTACGGACGTGCCCGGGTGGCTGTCCCCCTATGTGGCCTGGGCCTGGCAGAAGGGATACACCAGCGGCGTGGCGGCGGACCGGTTCGGCTCCGGCCAGCCGGTGACCGCCGTAGAGTACGAGGAGTTCCTCCTCCGGGCGCTGGGGTACAGCGTGGCCGGGGTGGACGACTATCGCACCAGCCTGGAGCGCGCCCTGGCCCTCGGGGCGCTGACCCAGGGGGAGTACGACATGCTGCGGGAGAGCGTGTTCCTGCGGGCCCACACGGCCTACGTCTCCTGGTACAGCCTGGATATGCCCCTGAACGGCGGCGGGGAGACCTTGGCCCAGCACCTGACGGCCGCGAACCGGATAACGGAGGAGCAGCTGGAGGCCGCCCGCGCCCAGATAAATTTCTCCCGAATTTCCTGACGGATAGGAACCACCGGCGGATACCTGCATAGGATGAACTGAGGCGCGGGAATGCCTCACATCTCACAGGAGGTATTTGCTTTATGTGGAACAACAACGGTTTTGGCGGCGGCGGTTGCTGCTGGATCATCATCCTGATCATCATCCTGTGCTGCTGCTGCGGCAACGGGAACGGCGGCATCTGCGGCGGTGGCTGCGGCGGGTGCAACTGCGGCTGCAACAACAATTGCAACTGCGGCTGTAACTGCGGATGCAACTGTGGCTGCAACAACAGCTGCGGCTGCAACGACGGCTGCTGCTGACCACCCGGCGCACATACAAAAGTAAAAGATCGAGGACCCCGCGCCCACAGGG
>CAJTVO010000100.1 GCA_910579485.1 uncultured Oscillospiraceae bacterium
GCGGCTCTCCCAGATTGCGCAAGACACTTTTCCAAGTTATGACCACTCTCATTCAACACGCCCCCGCTGATGACCCTGTTTTCCAATTCCTTGACCGTAAAAGGCGGGAGGGCAAGCACTACTATGCCTACATGACTGCTGCAGCGAACAAGTTCCTGAGAATCTATTATGGAACTGTCACGGCTTATTTAGGGAAGTTGTAACGCATCATAAACGCTGATTTTCAATCCAATTCCATGGCCATCTAAGCAGGACGGTCTGCTTTACTGCGCCCAGCTTCATAGAACCATTTTCTTGAAATTTTTCCGCTTTTGCCCCTTGACAACTCTTGGCAGGTTTAGCAGGTCTGCGGTGTTTAATCTCTGGCGTGAACGTGAAGACCTTGGACTTGTAAACTCTCTTGTAATGTTCAAAGCCATTCCACCACTTCGCAGTATCCTAGAGTTTCCACGACAATTCCTCTCACCTAATCCAGAGAGTCCTCCAGCCTGCTCCCTACAAGTTCTGCCTGAATCAAATATCCGCTCTTGTTTATAGAACAAGAACCCATGTACCTTTACGGCCACATGAGTCCTTGTTCTTGGTGGAGATAAGCGGGATCGAACCGTAGGACTCTTGAATGCCATTCAAGCGCTCTCCCAGCTGAGCACCCCACCAATGGAAACCGTTGCAATCACAGGGTTTTTAGCCCCTGCACTCTTGATTTTTTCGAGTGTAGCACGCTTGATTCTTACAAAACTATGGTATCACGAAAGGGCGGAAAATGCAACTTTTTCGGCCCTTTTTCTGCGCCCTCAAAGGCCCATTTCTTTCACCCGCCGATAGAATGTATTGGGCTTTAGCCCTACCTCCTGCATGGCGGCGGTGGCGGTTATCTCTCCCGCCCTCCACCGGGCGCAAACCTCTTTGAATTGGGCTTCGTCCACGTCCAACGGCTTGCGCCCTTTGTACTTGCCCGCGCCTTTGGCAATCTCTATGCCCTCGCGCTGGCGTTCCAAAATGTTTTCCCGCTCCAATTCAGCCAACGCGCCGAACACTGTGAGCATGAACCGCCCTTGCGGGGTGGTGGTGTCGATGTTCTCTTTCAAGCTGACAAACTCCACTTGCCGCGCTGTCAGGTCTGACACGATGGAAAGGAGGTCGCGGGTGTTCCGGGCAATACGGGAAATGCTCTCCACCACCACAATGTCACCCGCCCGGACAAAGCCCATCATTTCCTTGAACGCGGCGCGGTCTGTGTTCTTGCCGCTGGCCTTGTCGGTGAATACCTTTTCGGCCCTCTGTTCCTCCATCATTTTCAACTGCCGCGCTTCGTTCTGTTCGATGGTAGAACAGCGCACATAACCAACTCGCATTTGCCGCGCCCCCTTGTTTGATTCTGATAGTATTCTACCACAAGTTGGCGAGTATGTCAATAGGGTATTTATGGATTTTGAAATATTTCAAAGCAAAGAAACAAACTTGTGTGACACAGAAACGTGGCCTGTTTCAATGTGTCATTAGGGTATACTCCAGCCCAATGGTTTTCGCCTCGCTTGATTGGAAATTCCCATCAGCGTTTCAACTCTTCAAGCATAGCAATGTACATATCATATTCCTTTTCGGGAATTTTTAATGCCGCTAAGGCCTGCTTGGCAGACCATCCGGTATTTTTTATCAAAGCTTTTAAACATGTCAATCTGGCTGTGGCAACAACGCCTTCACTTAAATTACACATGCCAACCTCCTGCGCAATTTGTTATATTGCAGATTCATCCCTGCGCATTTCTTTGTATCTTTCATACTCCGCAAAAGAAACTTCCAGCATTTCTGCCGCTTTTTCAAAAGGCCAGCCTGTGGTTTCCATAAGATTCTGGACACATGAAAGCCGGGTGGAAAGAACCGCCATCTCGCGTGCCCTTTCCATCTCATCAAGGGCTTGTGCCAGTGACATGGCAAAATCCTCCTCGCCGTTTGAAATCTGTTTAGAAATTAGAGACTATAGGTACTATACCACATTTGCACATCAAAATCCACTATTTTCTTTTTGGAGTGCTATTTAAGGGGAAAAAACTACAGAATCACCTGCCAGTGGATATTCACTGCCTTGCCGCGCACTTGGAACACAGTCTGTCCGTTTTCCTCCCATAAAAACTTTCCCTTCTGGGTATCCGTTCTTTAACGGAGAAAGCAAAAAGAAAGGATAAATGGAGCGCATGATCTATCCATAGCGCCGCCCAGAGCGATATTGTGGCGGGAGAACGGACTGCCCGATGCTCTGGCAGAGGTATGCGTCCGGAGCCTGACATGCTTGCATTACAGTTCAAACGAGTGTATAATTGCCTCGATCCCTTTGAGGCCGCGCCGGAGCTGCCGCCTCTCGCGGCGGAGGACCGCCGGACGGGATACGCTGAAACCGGCGTTTTGCGGCCGGCCTATTCAAGAATCATAAACGGAGGCGGCGATGGACCCTTTTATCTATTCCTTTCGATTTTGTTGTGACCCGGACTTCAACGACCGGCGGGAGCTGGAGAGCCTGGACCGCTACATTACGGAGGCCTGCATAGACGACGTGGCGGTCTTCTGCAATGTGGAGGAGCTGAACACCGGACACATGACCCTTTCTGAGCAGGACCGCTACCTCCAGCTGCTAGAGGACGTGGAGCGGGTGCTCCGGCCCCACGGCGTTGCGCTGTCGGTGAACCACTGGCACAGCGTCATGCACGCGGATATGGGCAAGAAAATGAGCCCGGAGCTGCCCTTCCGTCCCATGGTGGACGTGGAGGGCAATGCGGCGCAGCTGTGCGTCTGCCCTCTGGACGAGCGCTGGCAGGACCACCTGGCGGAGCTCTACGCCCGCTATGCCACCCTGCGTCCCCATATCCTCTGGGTGGAGGACGACTTCCGTTTCCACAACCACGCGCCCCTGGTGTGGGGCGGATGCTTCTGCAAGGCCCACATGGCCCTCTATTCCCAGATGGCCGGGCATCCCGTGACCAGGGAGGACTTTATTCGGGGCGTCCTCCAGCCGGGAGAGCCCCATCCCTACCGGAGGATCTGGCTGGACGCCTGCCGCCGGACCTTGGTGGAGGTTGCCGCGAAGCTGGAGCGTGCGGTCCACACCGTCAGCCCGGAGACCCGGCTGGGCCTCATGAGCTCCCTGCCCCACGTCCATGCGGCGGAGGGGCGGGACTGGCATGGCCTGCTGCGGGCCTTCGCCGGGGAGAAGGAGCCCCCGGTGGACCGCATCCATCTGCCCGCCTACACGGAAACGGTTCCCTGGCAATATCTGCTCCGCTTCAATATGGCCTCTATGGCCAACCGGGCGCTGCTGCCGCCGGATACGCTGGTATACCCGGAGCTGGAGAACTATCCCTTCTCCCGGTTCTCCAAGTCCCTGGCCTTTACCCGGTTCCAGCTTTTGAGCAGCCTGCCCCTGGACCCGGCGGGCATGACCATGGACCTGTACGACCTCAACGGCAACGGCATCGTCTGGGAGGAGGGGTATCAGGACATGCTGCGGCAGGTCAAGCCCTTCCTCAACGAGATGAAGCGGACGGGGGCCTTCGGCGGGGAACGGATGGGGGTGCGGGTGCTCCTGAGCGAACGCTCCTCCTATACCCTCCACACCCGGCAGGGCCGGGGCATGGAGGAGCTCTATCCCCAGGAGACGTTTTGGGCCGGGTACCTCTCCGCCTGCGGCGTGCCCTTCCGGTTCCAGACGGACATCCCCGCCGGGGAGACTGCGGCCGTCTCCGGCCAGTACCTGCGAAACTTGGCGGAAGAGGACGTCCGGCGGCTGTTCCGGGATAATTTTGTTCTACTGACGGGAGACGCGCTGGAGACGCTGGCGGATATGGGGCTGGGTGAGCTGGCCGACCTGAAGAGCCTGCGGTGGATGGAGCGGGACGGCGGAGAATACGCCTTCGAGCAGGTGGTCAACGGCATGACCTGCTGCGGCATTTCCCAGGCCAGAGCGTCCGCGGCCGCTCTCGGCAGCGACGCGGTGCTGGCGGAGTACGGCGGGATTGCGGAGGTCTATACCGCGTTTTATGACTCCTTCCGCCGCGAGACGGGACCGGCGCAGGTGGTGGCGGCAGGGAGCCGCGTGATGGTGTTCCCCTTTGGCCGCCTGCCGGGTGCCGCCGCTATGCCTCAGATGTTTCTGAATACCCTGCGGCGGGAGGTCCTGCGGGATATCCTCCTCCACAAGGCCCGGCTGGCCGCACCCGTGGTGGAGGGCCCGGCGTATCTGCAGCCCTACTGCACGCGAGACGAGGAGCGGCTGTACATATATCTGGTCAACGCGGCCCTGGACCCTGCGGCGGGATGGCGGCTGCATATGGAGGGGGCGGACTGGCGGCAGGCCAGCCTGTACTTCAGCAACGGACTGCGGGAAGAGATGGCGGTATCTCCCGGCAGCGGGGCCGTTTCTTTCCCCCAGACCGTCGGCCCCATGGAGACCGTACTGATCGTTTTGAAAAAAGAAGAGGAGTAACTTTATGGCAGAGTTAGAGCTTCGGCTGCTCAGCAGCCTGGATAAGGTGTTTTGGGACGGCTGCGGCTGTCCCCACCCGGTGGAAGAGGACGTGATGCTGGAAAACGAGCAGTATGCGTTCCAGGCGGCTTTTTGCTACCGGGATGAGAAAAATCCCTCAAGAGTTTTTGGTTCCTGCGTCCTGGAGGGGACCAAGGGAGAATTGCGCCAGGTGGAGAACGTCCCCAGCCGCCTGGCCGCCGTGCCGGGGCAGCTGGACGCTGTCCGCAGGGAGCCGGGCTGGTACCCGGACGTTCTGGCGGACGGAGAACAGATCAAGGTCCTGCCGGGACAGTGGGGGAGCGTGTGGGTCACCATCCCCGGCGGCGCGCCGGGAGAGCGGACCATCAGCGCGACGCTGACCGTTGGCGAGCTCTCCCAGACCGCCAGCCTGCGGCTGCGGGTCCTGCCGGAACGCCTGCCGGAGCAGAAGCTGATCTTTACCCAGTGGCTCCACTGGGACTGCATCGCCCAGCAGCACCGGGTGGAGATGTTCAGCGAACGGTTCTGGGCGCTGCTGGAGGCGTACGTGAAGACGGCGGCGGACTATGGGATCAACATGCTGCTCACCCCCATCTTCACGCCGCCGCTGGATACGGCGGTAGGCGGGAGCCGGATGCCCTGTCAGCTGGTGGATGTCTGGGAGAAGCCGGAGGGCGGCTGGCGCTTCGGTTTTGACCGGCTGAAACGGTGGACCGGGCTGTGCCGCCGGCATGGGATAGAGCGCTTTGAGCTGTCCCACCTCTTCACCCAGTGGGGAGCCAAGGCCACCCCCGCCATCTGGGCGGAGACGGTGGAGGGGAAAAAGCAGATCTTCGGCTGGCACGTTCCCAGCGATGACGCGGGCTACGCCGCCTTCCTGCGGGCCTTCCTGTCCGCCCTGGATGGATTCCTGCGGCAGGAGGGGCTGGCGGACCGTTGCGTCCTCCACATCTCCGACGAGCCGGGAGGCGGGGCCATGGAGCTGTACTGCCGCACCGCCGCCCTGGTGGCGGAGGCTATGCCGGGATATCCCATCATGGACGCCATGAGTGACTATGAGATCTACCGCCGCAGCGGCATCCAGATCCCGGTGGCGGCACTGGATGAGATAGAGCCCTTCGTGGAAAAGGACGTCCGCCCGCTGTGGGGATACTACTGCTGCGCGCAGTACGGAGGCGTCAGCAACCGGTTTATGAGTATGCCCTCCCTGTCCAACCGCATCCTGGGCGTGCAGGCGTGGCTGTACCGGCTGGAGGGGTTCCTCCATTGGGGGCTCAACTTCTACAACGCCCAGTACTCCCTTGGCAGTATCGATCCCTATGCCGTTACGGACGCGGACGGCGCGTTTCCCTCCGGCGATCCGTTTTCCGTCTACCCCGTGGAGGACGGGTGCGTGCCCTCTCTGCGGATGGCGGTCTTCCGGGAGGGCCTGCAGGACCTGCGGGCGCTGGAGCGGCTGGAGGAAAAGATCGGGCGGGAGGCGGCGGAGGCCCTCGTCCGGGAGGAGCTGGGCGAGGTCACCTTCCGGCAGTGGCCACGGGACCCGGAGCGGTTCCTGAGGTTCCGGCGGCGGATCTATGACGCGCTGGCCCGGTAACGGATGTAATTTTCAAGTTTAGATTGCAAAACGGGAAATAAAGTGGTATAATTTCTATGACAAGTAAACAGGGGAGCTTGTGTGACAGGCTGAGAGGAAGGTAGACCTTCGACCCTTACACCTGATGCGGATAATGCCGCCGGAGGAAGTTGCAGTGAAATCGTGCTTTTTCAGGGGGCATCCTATTGGGGGTGCCCCCTGTTTATGTCCGTTTGCAGGAGGGGATGTGATACTGTCGTCTGCGGCACGCCCGCGGCGGGTCGAGGGGGAGCGCCCTGGATCTCGTATGACAGCGATGGGAAGCCGTGTTCCGGCGTGAGAGGAGGCCAGAGAGCCTCGACCGCGATTTTTATAGTTGAAAAGGAATAAAAAAGATGTTTGAAGAAATTTTTGAGAATGTCAGACGGAACGCCCCTCTGATCCACAACATCACGAACTATGTCACCGTCAACGACTGCGCCAATATGCTGCTGGCCTGCGGCGCTTCACCCATCATGGCGGACGATCAGGAGGATGCCCTGGAGATCACCGCCATCTGCGGCGGGCTGAATATCAACATCGGAACGCTGAACCGGCGCACCATCCCCGCCATGTTCGCCGCCGGAAAGCGGGCCAATGAGCTGGGCCATCCCGTCGTGCTGGACCCGGTGGGAGCGGGAGCCTCCACGCTGCGGACGGAGACCGCCCTGGGTCTGCTCAAAGAGGTCAGGTTTACCGTGATTCGGGGCAACGTCTCGGAGATCAAGACCCTGGCCCTGGGCAGCGGAAACACCAAGGGCGTGGATGCCAACGTGGCGGACAGGGTGACGGAGGAAAACCTGTCCGGCGCGATAGAATTTGCCAAGGGCTTCGCCCGACGCACCGGAGCGGTCATTGCCGTCACCGGGGCCATCGACATTGTGACCGACGGGGAGCGGGCGTTCTGCATCCGCAACGGCCGCCCGGAGATGTCCGCCATCACCGGCACCGGGTGCCAGCTCTCCGCCCTGACGGCGGCGTTTGCCGCCGCCGGTCCGGACTGTCCCCTGGAGGCCGCCGCCGCAGCTGTGTGCGCCATGGGCCTGTGCGGGGAGATCGCTTACGAGCGCATGACCGGACTGGACGGCAATTCCTCTTATCGGAATTACATCATTGACGCCATGTACCGCCTGACTCCGGCGGAACTGGAGAGGAGGGCCAACTATGAAGTGCGATAAGCGGCATATGCTGCTCTACGCCGTCACCGACCGGGCATGGACCGGGAAACAGACTCTTTATCAGCAGGTAGAGGCGGCGCTGAAGGGCGGCGTGACCTGCGTGCAGCTGCGGGAGAAGGCGCTGGACGAGGCGGCGTTTCTCCAAGAGGCCAGGGACATCTGCGCGCTGTGCCGCCGGTACGGGGTGCCTTTCATCGTCAACGACAATGTGGACGTTGCGGTCGCCTGCGGCGCGGACGGCGTTCATGTGGGCCAGGAGGACATGGAGGCGGGGGAAGTCCGCCGCCGGGTGGGAGAGGACATGATCCTGGGCGTCTCCGTCCACATGGTGGAGGAAGCTCGCCAAGCGGTCCGGAACGGCGCGGATTATCTAGGTCTGGGGGCGGTGTTCCCCACCGGTACCAAAACCGACGCGGACGTGATGCCGGGCGATATGATCCGGGCCATCTGCGGCGCGGTGGACGTGCCCACCGTCGCCATAGGAGGGCTGAATCGAAGCAATATCCTTCAGCTGTCCGGCAGCGGGGTGGACGGCGCGGCCCTGGTTTCCGCCATCTTCGGGGCGGAGGACATTGAGGGAGCCTGCCGGGAGCTGCGGGCGCTGGCGGAGGAGATGGTGGGCCTATGAGGATACGCGGAGCTATTTTTGATGTGGACGGCACATTGCTGGATTCCATGTTTATCTGGGACACCATTGGCGAGGCCTATCTGCGCTCCATTGGGTATGAGCCCCGGGAAAACTTGAATGAAGTGTTCAAAAACATGAGCTTGCTCCAAGCGGCCCGCTACTACCAGACGGAGTATGGCGTAACGCTGTGTGTCGATGAGATCATGAACGGGGTCAACGCCATGCTGGAGCGGTACTACCGCTTTGAGGCCCCTCTGAAAGCGGGGGTAATAGAGCTGCTGGAACAGCTCCGGGAGAGCGGGGTGAAGCTGTGCATCGCTACCGCCACGGACCGTTTCCTGGTGGAGGCCGCGCTGGAGCGGTGCGGGGTGCTGTCCTGCTTTGGTAGGATATTCACCTGCGGCGAGGTGGGACACGGTAAAGACGAACCTCACATCTTTGAGGAGGCCCTTCGCTTCCTCGGGACCCAAAAATCGGAGACAGTCGTATTTGAGGATGCGCTTTACGCCATTCGGACGGTAAAGGAGGCCGGTTTCCCGGTAGCGGCGGTCTATGACAGCCACGAAAAGGAAAGGGATAAGGTCTGCACGCTGGCGGACGTATACCTGGAGGAGCTGACGCAGCTGGATAAAGTCAGGAAGTATCTTCTGGATTGACGGCGGGGAGTTTCGAGCGGCAAAATAACAACGGGAAGGAGACACAGCTATGAAAACGGCATTATCGATCGCCGGGACCGACCCCAGCGGAGGCGCCGGGATCCAGGCTGATCTGAAAACGATGACCATGAACGGCGTTTTCGCCATGAGCGCCGTCACGGCGCTGGTGGCCCAGAACACCACCGGCGTAAAGGAGATCGTGGAATCGTCCCCCGGATTTTTGGGGGCGCAGATCGACGCGGTATTCGAGGACATTCCTCCCGACGCAGTGAAGATCGGTATGGCGGCCTCCTGCGGGCTGATCGAGAAGATCGCGGAGCGGCTGAAGTTCTATCGGGCGAAAAACATTGTGGTGGACCCGGTGATGGTGGCCACCAGCAGCGGACGGCTGATCTCGGAGGAAGCGGTGGACACGCTGAGAAGCCGTCTGCTCCCCCTGGCGTCCGTGGCCACCCCCAACATCCCCGAGGCTGAGATATTGTCCGGCATGGCCATCCGAAGCCAGGCGGACATGGAGGCCGCCGCCAAGGAGATCGGTGACGCCTGCGGCTGCGCCGTTCTGCTGAAGGGCGGTCATAACGTCAACGACGCCAACGATTTTCTCTATGCGGACGGCGTGGGGACGTGGTTTTATGGAACGCATATCGACAATCCCAACACCCACGGCACCGGCTGTACGCTGTCCAGCGCCATCGCGGCCAATCTGGCAAAGGGATTCGACCTGCCCGCGTCCATCCGGCGGTCGAAAGCGTATCTCTCCGGCGCGCTGGAGGCCATGCTGGACCTGGGCCACGGCCGGGGACCCATGCGGCATAACTTCAATTTAACCGGCGAATTTGCACAGGAGGCAGAGGGGTGAGACCGGCCTTCTGAGAAATGATTTGGAGCATGAGGAAATGAATGAGAAAAAACGCTGTGTGATCATCGGCGGGGCAGATATCCGGCGGTATGACCACGTCCGCGCCTGCCTGCGGGAGGACGATTTCTATATCTGCTGCGACAGCGGCCTGAAGCATCGGGAAGCGCTGGGCATTGTTCCAAACCTGGTGGTGGGTGATTTCGACTCCCATGAGAACCCCCGTCTGGATGTCGAGACCATCGTGCTTCCCTGCGAGAAGGATGATACCGATACGGCTTTCGCGGTGAAAGAGGCATTGAAGCGGGGGTTCCAGGACTTCCTGCTGCTGGGCGTCATTGGGGGACGGCTGGACCACACCCTGGGGAACGTATCCCTGCTGTTGATGCTGGACGCCCGTGGGAAGCGGGCGGCGGCGCTGGACGACTGCTCCGAGCTGGAGATCGTCTCAAGGGAGCCGGCGTTCATTCCGGAGCGGTATGCCTATTTTTCCCTGCTGAATATCAGCGGTCTTGCCCGGGGGATCACCATCCGGAACGCAAAATATCCTTTGACTGACGCGGAGATCACCTGCGAGTATCAGTACGGCGTCAGCAACGAGGTGCTGCCGGGGAGGACGGCGGAGGTCACAGTGAAAAGCGGGCGGCTGCTGCTGATCAAGGCGCTGCCGGATCAGACTGTGGAATAGCGGCGGCAGCATCTGCGCAGACGAGGAGCGATGGCCCCCGAACGGCAGCACCCCCCCAACCAACTTTTGTTGGTTGGGGGGTGCTCTTCAAAGCGCGTTCTTTCCTCTTAATTGCAGGCCCAATCCAATTCCGCAGATACCGCCGACGATATGAATGAGGTTGGCAACATTGTCCCTGATAAAGAAGATGGAGTACACCTCCTGCCCAAGATACATGAGCGCCACCAGGATCAGGGTAACAGGAATTTGTCCCGCTTTTGCGCCGGAGAAGGACGACAGCATGATGAGCATAAACACGACCCCGCTGGCTCCCAGAAGGAGCGTATGGGGAAAGAAAACGAACTGCAGGATCCCGGTGACCAGCGCGGTGGCCGCGATCCCGACGGCGATCGTCCTGCTTCCATATAGTTTCTCCAGCGGCGGTCCCACCACCAGAAGCAGCAGCATGTTGCTGAAAAAGTGGGACATACCGGCGTGTCCGAAGACATGCCCGAAAAAGCGGGCATAGGTAAGAGGATCAAGCAGAGAGGCGCGGTAGACAGAAAAGACCGCCGTCGTAGAAGCTTTGGACGTGAGAAAGCCAAGCACGAGGGACAGCAGGGAAATAAAGAAGAAGCCAAGAATGACAGGGGCGTTGAATTGTAGTTTTTTCATGGCGGATATCCTCCTGAATGCGGCATCCCGTTTTTATTCGGGACGGTTGGCGAGAGGGTCGGGGGACGCGGCTTCCAGCTCCCCGGCAATACGCCGGGCCACGTTCTCCGGGACCCACACCGACACGGAACCGCCGCCGACCGGAAAATCCGCCGTACCGTTTTCCGGCATCGTGACCCGTTCGTCCCGACCGCCCAGAACGTCCACAAAGACCACCCCGGCCATCCAGGCTCCCACGCACATCCGCTTGCTGCCGCCGGGTCCGTCGGTGAGGACCACCGCCATGGCGGAATCCCCGCTCCGCCGTACCCAGCCGATCGTATCCGGATCGTCAAGATAGTCGGTCTGCTGTCCGTGGGCGCAGTACTTCCGAGCAAGGAGCAGTCTGGGCAGGGCCTCTACCGGCTGGATATTGTCGTGGGGGATCCCGTACAAGTCTCCATAGAATACGCAGGGCACTCCCTCCTGCCGCAGCAGGATGCAGGCGTAAGCCAGGGGCTTGCACCAGCCGGATACCCAGGATTGCAGCGCCTGCCCTGGCTGGGTGTCGTGGTTATCGACAAAGGTAACCGCCTGGCCGGGGCGGGCGTCCGTCAAGGTCCCGCGAAACAGCTCCCGCAGATCCATGGCGCCTCCGGCGTTGGAGAGATGGTGGAACCGGAAGTGGAGGGGGACGTCAAACAGGCGCATCACCTGTCCGCACTGGTCCAGGTAGTATGTAAGGGCCCCCGTTTCCCTGTGCCAGTATTCTCCGATGGCCGGGAGAGGCTTCCCGGACTCCTGGCGAAGCTTTTGCAGCCAGCGGGTGAAATAGGCGGCGCTGATGTGCTTCACCGCGTCCAGACGGAAACCGTCCACGCCGGTCGTCTCCAGATACCACTTACCCCAGCGGTCCAGCTCGTCAATGACTTTGGGGAGGCTCATATCCAGATCCGCCCCCATCAGGTAGTCGTAGTTGCCGTTTTCACCGTCTACCTGGCTGTCCCAGGACTTGCCCTCGAACCGATAGACCGCCGTGGCGTCCCGCTTGTCATCCCAATCTACGCCATCGAAGCAGGTCCAGTCCCATTGGAAATCAGAATATTTTCCGCCACGGCCCGGGAAGGTGAATTTGGTCCAGGCCGTAATGGAGACCGGGGCGGAGACATCCCTGTTCCGGTCGTCCCCGGCGGATCGCCGGGCGCAGACCTCCTCGCATTCGTCGGCGCCCATGCGGTGGTTGAGGACAATGTCCCCATAGACCTGAATGCCGCTCTTTTGAAGGGCCTTGATGGCCGACAGATACTCCTCCCGGCGGCCATATTTGGTGGGGACGGCCCCCTTTTGGTCAAATTCCCCCAGGTCGTACAGGTCGTAGACGCCGTAGCCCACGTCCGCCTGTCCCTGATGGCCCTTATAGGCCGGAGGGAGCCACACGCCGGTGAAGCCCAGAGCGGCTAAACGAGGCGCGTCCGCCGCCGCCCTCCGCCAGTGCCCGCCATCGGCGGGGAGGTACCATTCGAAATATTGCAGCAATGTTTTTTGTTGTTCCATCATGCACGCTTTCTCCTTGTCTGTTTGGTTGCATATTTGCATTGTAACGCCGTACGGGAAATTTTGCAACAACATTCGACACGGCGGCACGGAAATCAATTTTGCAAAAAAGTGAGACAGGTAGTAAAATAGAGGGATGAAA
>CAJTVO010000101.1 GCA_910579485.1 uncultured Oscillospiraceae bacterium
TGCGTTCATAGCTCTCCCGGCGGCCGTTGCCCGTGGGGGACACGCCCAGGCGGGAGGCGCTGAGGGCGTCGCACATGCCCCGCTTCAGCACGCCCCGGTCGATGATGACCGTGTCGCCGGTGAGGGTGCCCTCATCGTCAAAGAACATGGTGGCGGCCTCGTCCACGGCGGAGCCGTCGTGCATGGTCACCAGGGGGCTTGCCACGTACTCGCCCACGCACTCCCGGGCCAGGGCCCGGTCCTTGACGAACATGTCCATCTCCACGCCGTGGCCGAAGGCCTCGTGGACGATCATGCCCGTGGTCTCCGGGTCGCAGACGCACTCGTACTCTCCGGGGACGATGGGCTGGCTCTCCAGGAGCTCCAGGGCGCCGTCCGCCACCTTCTCCACATCCCGGTCCATCTCGTCCAGCACCTCGGCGCCGCCCAGGTTGGAGAAGGGGCGGTAGGCCATCTTGATCTCCTCCCCCCGCCGGGCCCCGACAGCCACCATAGCGGTGGTCCACATGACCGTCTGGTCCAGGTCCCGGTTTTCCGACAAAAACAGCTTCCGGCAGGCCCGGTAGGCAACCTGGGCCTGGGCGTCCAGGACCCGCTGGTCATGGTCCAGCGCTTTCTGCCGCAGGGCGGTGAGCTTTTCCACGATGGCCTCGTCTCCCAGATCCCTGGGGTGGACCTTCCGGGCGCTGGACTTCCTCAGAACCGCCGGTTCATCGGAAAGGATTGGGGTGGGCAGCGGCTCGAAGCCCTCCAGGGCCTCCTTCTGCTCCTCCAGCCGCCGGGCCAGAACGGCGCACAGCTCCGGAATATTCTCCTCCGCGAACTCGTTGAAGGAATACTCGGCGCAGCCCACGCCGTCGAAGACCCGGACCACGTAGCCCGTGCCGCCGCGTCCGGCGGCGGAGATGTTGATGCCGCCCCGGCTGATGCTCCAGGAGCGGTTGTCGTCCGCCACCGCCAGCACGGAGGCGTAGGGGTACGCCTCCCGCAGGACGCGGATCAATTTCTGCAAACCGGGCTTCACCCGGTCGATGATCTCAAACACGTTGGGACCTCCCTTGTTTTTCTGTTTGCCGCCTGCGAGCGCGGCCTCTGAAATATCGCGGGAGCGGCCGTGCCGCTCCCGCGGCGGCGCGTCTCAATGGAAGCTGGAGTTGTTGGTCAGGGCCTCCAGGATATTGTAACGGTCCATGTTGAACTCCTTGGTCATGACCAGGGCCTTCTCCATGTCCATCACCACCAGACGCCCCTCCTGGGTGGCGATGACGCAGTTGCCCGCGTTCTGGGAGACGGCCTCCACCGCCTTGTAGCCCATGCGGCTGGCGGTCTCCCGGTCCCTGGCGGAGGGCGCGCCGCCCCGCTGGATGTGGCCCAATACGGTCACCCGGGGGTCCAGGCCGATCTCGTCCCGGATCTGCTGGCTGATCTCCATGGTGTTGCCCGCGCCCTCGGCCACCACCACCATGTAGTGGGTGGTGCCTGCCAGGCGGGCCCTGCGGATCTTCTCCACCACGTCCCGCTCGAAGTCCAGCTCCCGCTCCGGGATCAGCACGGCGGTAGCGCCCACGGAGATGCCTACATATAGCGCCAGATATCCCGCGTGGCGGCCCATGACCTCCACCACGGAGCAGCGCTCGTGGGACTGCATGGTGTCCCGCAGCCGGTCGATGCACTCCACGGCGGTATTGCAGGCGGTGTCGAAGCCGATGGTGTAGTGGGAACAGCCGATGTCGTTGTCGATGGTGGCCGGGATGCCCGCCACCTGGAGCTGATAGCCCGTCTCCGCCGCCCGGCGGGAGAGGGCCAGCGCGCCCCGGAAGGTGCCGTCGCCGCCGATGGCCACGATAGCGTCCAACCCCAGCAGGCGGCAGGTGGCCAGGGCCTTGTCCTGCCCGGCGGTGTTGCGGAACTCCTCGCTGCGAGCGGTGTAGAGGACGGTGCCGCCCTTGTTGATGATGTGGCTGACGCTGGATGTGTCCATGCGGACGAAGTCGCTGTTGATCAGTCCGTTCCAGCCGCGGCGGATGCCCACGCAGTCGATCCCCCGGCTCAGGGCAGCGCGCACCACGGCCCGCACGGCGGCGTTCATGCCCGGGGCGTCGCCGCCGCTGGTCAGGACGCCGATCCGCTTGATTTGCTTTTCCATATGCTTCCTCCCGATAATGTAGTAGGCAGCCCCTATATTTTATCCAGGCTGATCCTGTCTGTCATTGTATCTTTCCCGGACAGGTCTGTCAAGGTCCTATAGAAAAAAGAGCGGTTCTCGCCAAAACGACAAAACCGCGTCTTGACAAGAGGGGAGGATACCTATATTATAAAAGAATCTGCAAGAAAGGGAGGGCTGCCGCCATGGCGGAACGGATCACCAGCCGTGCCAACCCTCTCATGGCTCATATCCGCAGGCTGGCCTCGTCCCGCTCCAGCCGGTATGAGGCGGGAGAGTATCTGGGCGACGGCGTAAAGCTGCTGGAGGAGGCGGCGCGCTGGGGCGCGCCCCTGACGGCGGTCGTCTATACGCCGGGGACGGCCCTGCCCGCCCTCCCGGCGGGCGTGCGCCTGGTGGAGGTCCCGGCGGACGTGATGCGCTCCGTCAGCCCCATGGAGGCCCCTCAGGGCGCCCTGTTCCTGGCGCGCATCCCGGACCTGACGCCGCCGGAGGCCCTCCCGGGAAAGCGCTACCTGGCCCTGGAGGGAGTCCAGGACCCCGGCAACGTGGGGACCATCCTCCGCACGGCGGACGCCTTCGGGGCGGACGGCCTGCTCCTCCTGCCGGGGTGCGCGGACCTCTATAACCATAAGACCGTGCGCAGCTCCATGGGAGCGGTCTTCCGCCTCCCGGCGTGGAGCTGCACCCTGGAGGAGCTCAGGGCGCTGTCCGCCCGGGCGGGACTGCCCCTGCTGGGCACCGCCCTGCGGGAGGACACCGTGGACCTCCGGGGGGCGGACCTGGGCCGGAGCGTCGTCCTTCTGGGCAGCGAGGGCCGGGGACTGAGCGAGGACGCCCTCTCCGCCTGCCGCCAGACGGTCCGCATCCCCATGGAGGCGAAATGCGAATCCCTCAACGTAGCCGCCGCCGCAGCGGCGGTCTTGTGGGAGGGCTACCGGTGACCGGGCCCCCGCCAACCTTACCATCTAACCGGCCCGCGCCCTGACGGGGCCGCAGGCCGCTCCCGTCAACAGAGAAAGAAAGGAGCATTCCATGTCGGCATTGAAATACTGGCTCTGGCTGGCGAATCTCCCCAAGCTGGGCGGTCAGATGAAGCTGGCCCTTCTGGAGCACTTCGGGGAGCCGGAGAAGATATATTACGGCGACCAGGAGGAATACTTCCATGTAAAGGGAATGACCCGCTCCGCCGTGGACGCGCTGGAAAACAAGCGCCTGGAGACCGCCGACCGTATCCTGGGGGACTGCGACCGCCTGGGCCTGCAGGTCCTCACCATGCAGGACGCCGGGTATCCGGACCGCCTGCGGAATATCTTCGACCCGCCCCTGCTGCTCTATGTCCAGGGGCGGATGCCCCTGTTCGACGAGGAGGTGGCCGTCGCCATGGTGGGCACCCGCCGGTGTTCCGCCTACGCCCTGGAGATGGGCGAAAAGCTGGCCTTCCAGATGGCGGGCCTGGGGGCCGTCATCGTCTCCGGGCTGGCCTCCGGCGGGGACGCCGCCGCCCACCGGGGCGCCCTGCGGGCGGGAGGCTTCACCGCCGCCGTCATCGGGGGCGGCCACGATATCATCTATCCCAAGGAGAACGCCCCTCTCTATGAGGACATCGCCGCCCGGGGCGTCATCCTCTCGGAGTACCCGCCGGGGACCGAGCCCCGGGCCGGGCACTTCCCCGTGCGCAACCGGATCATCAGCGGTCTCAGCCTGGGGGTGGTGGTCCTGGAGGCCCCGGAGCAGAGCGGGACCCTCATCACCGCCGGCCGCGCCCTGGACCAGGGACGGGACGTGTTCGCCGTCCCCGGGCAGGTGGGGGACCGGCGGTGCGCCGGGAGCAACCAGCTCCTCCGGGACGGCGCGGGGGTGGTGACCGACGCCTGGGACGTGCTGGGCCACTACGCCGGACGGTTCCCCCACAAGATCCGCTCCCTGCGGATGGAGGAGCCCCGCCGCTTCGGCGGCGGCGCGCCGGAAGAAAAGCCGGAGAAGAAAAAAGAGAAAAAGCCCGAGGCCCCCGCCCAGCCGGAAAGACCGGTGCTGGACCTGTCCGGGGACCACGGGCTCACCGACGACCAGCTGCGCATCGTCCGGGCCCTGAACGGGCGGACCGTGCAGGTGGACGACCTGGTGGAGGAGACGCAGATCCCCACCCGGCGGGTCCTCTCCGCCCTGACCGTGCTGGAGCTGGACCGGATCGTGACCCAGGAGAGCGGGAAGCGCTTCTCCCTGGCGGTCGCGCTCCAATAAATATTCTGCACACCAAAATTTATATGATCGAAAACAGAGGACCGTCAGCGGGGTGCTGAACACCCCGGCGGCCGGTCCCGGCGGCCCTTGGGCCGCCCAGGAGGAAGTCAATGGCAAAATCCAGTCTCGTGATCGTGGAGTCTCCCGCCAAAGCGAAGACCATCGGAAAGTATCTGGGTCCCGGCTATCAGGTGAAGGCCTGCATGGGCCACCTGAGGGACCTGCCCAAGAGCACCCTGGGGGTGGACATCGAAAACAACTTCGAGCCCAAGTACTGCCCCATCAAGGGAAAAGAAGACATCATCAGCGATTTGAAAAAATCCGCCAAGGCCAGCGACACCGTCTTTCTGGCCACCGACCCGGACCGTGAGGGCGAGGCCATCAGCTGGCACCTGAAGGAGCTGCTGGGGCTGGCGGATGAAAAAGCCCGCCGGGTGACCTTCAACGAGATCACCAAGCGGGTGGTCAGCGAATCCATCGCCCGGCCCCGGGAGATCGACCAGAGCCTGGTGGACGCCCAGCAGGCCCGGCGCATCCTGGACCGGATCGTGGGCTACCAGCTCTCGCCGCTGCTGTGGAAGAAAATTCGCAGCGGCCTGTCCGCCGGGCGGGTCCAGTCCGTGGCCACCCGGATGGTCTGCGACCGGGAGCATGAGATCGCGGCCTTCCAGCCCCAGGAATACTGGTCCCTGGACGCCAAGCTCACCCCGGACGGCACCGAGCGCAGCGCCTTCCTGGCCCACTACCACGGGGAGAACGGGAAGAAAAAGGAGCTGAACTCCATCGAGGAGGTGGAGGCGGTGACGGCGGCCCTGAAGGACGCCGCCTTTACCGTCAAGACCGTCAAGCGGCAGGAGAAGCAGCGCTCCCCCGCCGCCCCCTTTACCACCTCCACCCTCCAGCAGGAGTCCAGCCGGAAGCTGAACATGACCCCCCGGCGCACCATGGCCATCGCCCAGCAGCTCTACGAGGGCGTGGAGATCTCCGGCGAGGGCGCGGTGGGCCTCATCACCTATATGCGTACCGACTCTCTGCGGCTCAGCGACGAGGCCCTGTCCTCCGTCCGGAGCTTCATCCAGGGGCGCTACGGCGGCGCGTACTGTCCCCAGGCCCCCAGAGTCTACAAGACCAAGGCCGGGGCCCAGGACGCCCACGAGGCCATCCGGCCCAGCAACGTGGAGCTGACCCCTGAGCAGGTGAAGAAGGACCTCACCGGGGACCAGTACCGGCTGTACTGGCTGATCTGGAACCGGTTCGTGGCCTGCCAGATGTCCAACGCCGTCTATGACGCCGTGTCCGTGGATATCCAGGCGGACGTCCACACCTTCCGGGCCAGCAGCAGCAGTCTGAAATTCTCCGGGTACACCGCCGTCTACGAGGAGGGCAAGGACGAGGAGAAAGAGGAAAAAGAAGGAAAGCTGCCCCCCCTCACCGAGGGACAGAGCCTTCAAAGCCTGGACTTCCAGCCGGGACAGCACTTCACCCAGCCGCCGCCCCGGTATACCGACGCCTCCCTCATCCGGGCGATGGAGGAGAACGGCATCGGACGGCCCTCCACCTACGCGCCCACGGTCAGCACCATCCTGGACCGGGAGTACGTGATCAAGGACGGCAAGTACCTCCACACCACGCCGCTGGGCGAGGTGGTCAACGGGTTGATGGAGGATAAATTTTCCGACATCGTGGACACCGGCTTCACCGCCCACATGGAGCGGGAGCTGGATAATGTGGAGTCCGGTAGCAAGCAGTGGAAAGAGCTGCTGAAGGATTTTTACGCGCCCTTCCGGGCGGAGCTGGACCAGGCGGAAAAGGACCTGGAGGGCATCCGGCTGAAGGTGCCCGACGAGGAGTCCGACGAGGTCTGCGACGAGTGCGGCAGAAAGATGGTCATCAAGAGCGGACGGTTCGGGCGGTTCCTGGCCTGCCCGGGGTATCCGGAATGTACCTTCACCAAGCCGCTGGTGGTCGCCATGCCGGGGCGGTGCCCCAGGTGCGGGGGCCGTCTCATGAAGCGCACCGGCAACAGCAAGAAGACCGGCAAGCAGTACACCTATTACTGCTGTGAGAAGATGACCAGCAAGGACGAGAACAGCCGGTGCGAGTTCATGACCTGGGACGTGCCGGTGGCGGACGACTGCCCCGCCTGCGGCGAGACCATGTTCAAAAAGGCGGGAAAGGGATTCAAAAAGCCCTTCTGCATCAACGAAAAGTGTGAGAATTTCACGCCGGAGGAAAAGCGGGGCGGCTGGAAGAAAAAAGAGAACGCCGTCGAAGGGGACGAGCCCGCCGCAGAGGCTCCCGCAAAGAAAGCCCCTGCGGCGAAGAAGACGGCGGCTGCCAAAAAGACAACAACGGTGAAGAAGACCGCCGCCGCGAAAAAACCTGCGGCGAAGAAGACCACGACCGCAAAGAAGACCCCCGCAAAGAAAGCGGCAGAGAAAAAATAGGTCCTACAGACGGGACAGCTCCAGCCCGATGGACAGGCCGGCCTGAAAGGCGGCTTCCAGACCGATGGAAGCGTTGTAGTCCCGGCTTTGACGTAGTTTTTCCAGCAGAGCTGTCTGCTCCGGGGGAAGAAGTTGCCGGATCTTTGCTTCCGTTTTTTCTTCTTCCTGGGTGTAATGGTGGTATTCCTTTATGCTCAGATACGGATGGAAGTTCATTTCGGAGGCGTAGAGGAAAAGTTTTTCGACTATGGGTGTCATAGAGTGTCGCTCCTTTCAAATCACCCCATTTGGAGTAGTTTTAGTATAACTACTCCAAATGGAATTGTCAAGAGGTAAAAGGAAAAAATGGCAAATTTATATAAAAGGATAAGAACCTTGCGGAAAGAAAAAAATTTGAAGCAAGGCGATTTGGCGGAAATTTTAGACCTCAGCATTAGTTCCTATTGCCGGTATGAGCGCGGAGAAAGAGAACCAGATGCGGTTGTCCTCTGGAAGATGGCGGATTTTTACGGGGTCTCTGTAGATTATTTGATTGGACGGTCTGAGGAACGATGAATGTAACCGTGATCGGCGCGGGGCTGGAAAACGCCGTGGGGCGCCTCAAGGAGGAGCTGCATAAATCACTCCTTTTATAAATCGGCAATATATTACCGGTTACAGTATAACCGGTAATATATTGCCTGTCAAGGGGGTTTTCAAAATTATGTCAAATTTTTCAGAAAGATTGCTTGCGTTACGCAAGGAAAGAAAATTGAATCAGGAAGAAGTTGTAGCGGAATTTGATCTCTCTATCCGGAGTTATCGCCGCTATGAAACCGGAAAAGGTGAGCCGACTTTATCGACCCTGTGGAAAATCGCGGATTTTTACGGGGTCTCTGTAGATTATTTGATCGGACGGTCTGAGGAACGATGAATGTAACAGTGATCGGCGCGGGGCTGGCGGGAAGCGAGGCGGCGTGGCAGCTGGCCCAGAGAGGCTTCCGCGTCACCCTGCGGGAAATGAAGCCCGAAAAAATGTCCCCCGCCCACCATTCCAACGCCTTTGCGGAGCTGGTCTGCTCCAACTCCCTGCGGGGCGCGGGGCTGGAAAACGCCGTGGGGCTCCTCAAGGAGGAGCTGCGCCGGTTGGGAAGCATCATCCTGGAGGCGGCGGACGCCACCAGGGTCGAGGCCGGAGGCGCGCTGGCGGTGGACCGCCACGGGTTCGCGGAATATGTGACCCGGGCCCTTCGGGGGCATCCCAATATTACCGTAGAAGAGGGCGAGGTCACGGAACTCCCGGAGGGGGAGGTCCTGGTGGCCACCGGGCCTCTGACCAGCGACGCTCTGGCGGACCATCTGGCGAAGCTCACCGGCGGCGAGGAGGCGGCCCTGCACTTCTTCGACGCCGCCGCGCCCCTGGTGAGCTTTGAGAGCATCGACATGTCCCGGGCGTGGTTCGCCAGCCGGTACGACAAGGGCACGGCGGACTATGTGAACTGCGCCATGGAGAAGGAGGAATATCTGGCCTTCTGGCGGGAGCTGTGCGCCGCCCAGGAGGCGGAGGTCCACGGCTTCGAGGACAAGAACGTCTTCGAGGGCTGTATGCCCGTGGAGGTCATGGCCCGGCGGGGTGAGGACACCCTGCGGTACGGGCCGCTGAAGCCCAGGGGGCTCCGGGACCCGTCCACAGGGCGGGAGCCCTACGCGGTGGTGCAGCTTCGGAAGGACAACGCCGAGGGGTCCATTTATAACCTGGTTGGCTTCCAGACCCATTTGAAGTTCGGGGAGCAGAAGCGGGTGTTTTCCATGATCCCGGCACTGAAAGATGCGGAGTATGTGCGGTATGGGGTCATGCACCGGAATACGTATCTGGATTCGCCCCGGCTGCTGGACCGGTATTACCGGCTGAAAAGCCAGCCGCGCATTACCTTCGCCGGACAGATGACCGGGGTGGAGGGGTATGTGGAGTCCGCCGGTTCCGGATTTCTGGCGGCGGTGGAGCTGGCAAGGCGGCTGGAGGGGAAGGCTCCGGTCGACTTCCCCAGGGAGACTGCGCTGGGCGCGTTGAGCTTGTATATCTCCGACGAGACGGTGAAGGATTTCCAGCCCATGAATATCAATTTTGGGATCATTTCGCCGCTGGGGTACAGGGTCAAGGGGAAGAGAAATAAAAATCAGGAGATTTCTCAGCGGTCCCTTGAGATCATTGAAAAATTGAAGCCAGAGATAGTCATTTAATTGTCAAGGAGCGATGCAGCAGCCCTTTATGAGCCCGGCTGTGCTGGTCTGGTACCCGACCTAGGCATCGACTTGCTTTAGTGCCTTCAAACTCGGAGGTTTGTCTTCCCTCAACTGGGTCCCGGAAACGGGGGGAAGTTGCCGGGAGCAGGGCAACGGCGGTGAAAGAAATTTTGACACGAATGACATATTCGTATTATATACGCATATATTATTCGTGTCAATAGGGGGAGAAAATTTTTGATCATTTTGGCAGAGCGGCTGAAGCAGCTCCGAAGCGAACAGAAATTGACACAGCAGAATGTGGCGGACCGCTTAGGGGTCAAGCTGCGGACGTATCAGTATTATGAGGGCGGTAATGATAAGGCGCACCGGCCCGATCTGGAGACGCTGGTGGTTTTGGCGGATATGTACGGAGTATCGGTGGATTATCTGATCGGCAGGAGCGATGTGCGGTAAACGGGGCATCTTTCCAATTTGCACCCCCGCCAGACCCTCGTGCCGAGTGCCGCGAGGCAACCGGCAGTATCGTTAGGACCGTGCGCAGGAGCAGGCAGCGGCATCGGCCCGCGGCACGAACGATAGACCAGCCAATCTAAAGGTCGCAGCGCAAAATAATCACCCCCGTAATGAAGGAGGATTCTCAAGGAACTACGTTCCTTGAGTGACCTTTTGCTTCTTTTCGTTCACACGAAAAGAAGGTCCCCGCCCCGTGGGCGGAAGAAGGGAGCAAAAAATGAAAATCATCGTAGACGCCATGGGCGGCGACAACGCCCCCGGCGAGATCGTCAAGGGGGCCCTCCAGGCCGCCAGGGCCAGGAGCGATCTGGAGATCGTCCTGGTGGGAAAGGAAGGCGAGGTAAAGGCCGCCGCCGCGGCCTGCGGCGGACTGCCCCAGGGGGCGTCCATCGTCAACGCCACCGAGGTCATCGACATGCACGATGATCCGGCCACCGCCTTCAAGGTAAAGAAGGACTCCTCTATGACGGTGGGCCTGACCATGCTGAAAAACGGCCAGGGAGACGCCTTCGTCTCCGCCGGGAGCACCGGCGCGCTCCTCAGCGCGGGCACCCTGCTGGTCAAGCGTGTCCGGGGCATCCGGCGGGCCGCCATGGCCCCCCTGGTGCCCACGGCGGGCCGGGGCGTGGTCCTGGTGGACTGCGGGGCCAACGCGGAGTGTACCGTGGAATATCTGGTGCAGTTCGCCTACCTGGGCAGCATCTACGCCGCCAAGGCCCTGGGGATGGAGAAGCCCCGGGTGGGCCTGCTGAACATCGGCACCGAGGATTCCAAGGGGGACCAGCTGCGCCGGGACACCTATCTGGCCCTGAAGGAGGCCGGGGAGGCGGGGCACCTCAACTTCATCGGCAACATCGAGGCCAAGGAGGCCGTCAAGGGCGGCTGCGACGTGGTGGTGGCCGACGGGTTCTCCGGGAACGTGATGCTCAAGACCATCGAGGGCGTGGGGTCCTTTATGGGCCGGGAGCTGAAGGGCATGTTCCTCAGCAGTCTGAAGACCAAAATCGCCGCCCTGCTGGTGAAAAGCGGGCTGGATGCCTTCAAGGAGCGGCTGGACCCGGACACCATCGGCGGGACCCCCTTCCTGGGGCTCCAGAAGCCCGTGATCAAGGCCCACGGCTCCAGCAAGGCCAGGGCCATCGAGAACGCCGTATACCAGGCGGCCGCCGGTGTGGAGGCCGGTCTGGCGGCGGAGATCGAGGCGAAGGTGGGCCTGATGAAGGCGGAGGGCTGACTGTCGGGCAGAAATTACAAGAAATCCCACGCCGCCTATTGACAGGCAGGCGGAAATGTTCTATCATGCCTATGGTATATTACTGACCCCTTTGCGAAAGGAGGGAAACGACATGCAGGATATCTTTGAGCGTATGCAGAGGATCATTTCCGAGCAGTTCTCCGTGGAGGAGGATGAGATCACCATGGATACATCCTTTGAGGAGGATCTGGGCGCCGATTCCGTCGACCTGGTAGAGCTGGTCATGAGTATGGAGGAGGCCTTTGACATCGGCGAGGTGCAGGAGGATGAGCTGAGCACACTGTCTACGGTGGGCGACTGCGTCAACTTCCTGTCTGGCAAGCTGGACGACTGAGGACGGCGGCTGCCGCCCTTGCCGGTCATATGACGCTGCAAAAGGGCCTCGCTGCAGGGATGCGCGGCATCCCGCGGACGGGGCCCTTCCTGTTAGGAGGCAAAAGACTTTATGGAATCACTGGAGAAAAAGCTGGGCTACCGGTTCCGCAGGCGGGCTCTGCTGGAGGAGGCGCTGAACCACAGCTCCTACGCCAACGAGCACAAGGGCGGCCCCGGCAGCAACGAACGGCTGGAGTTTCTGGGCGACAGCGTGCTGGGGTTCGTCTCGGCGGAGTACCTCTTCCGGGAGCACCCGGATCTGCCGGAGGGAGACCTGACGAGGATGCGGGCCTCCCTGGTGTGCGAACAGAGCCTGCACGAGGTGGCCCGGGAGCTGGAGCTGGGCAGATATCTGAAGCTGGGCCGGGGCGAGGAGGCCGGAGGAGGCCGGGAGCGGCAGTCCATCCTGGCCGATGCCGTGGAGGCGGTGTTCGCCGCCGTGTACCTGGACGGAGGCGTCCAGGCGGTGCGGGAGCTGATCGTCCGGGTGCTGCTCAGTCAGGCCGCTGGGAGCCAGGAGCGCAAGGACTACAAGACCACCCTCCAGGAGGTGGTCCAGCGCAGGAGCGGCCAGGTGCTGACCTACCACATGCTCGCGCAGAGCGGGCCGGACCATAACAAGAAGTTCCTCTTCGAGGTGCGCCTCAACGGCGAGAGCGTGGGGCGCGGGGAGGGCCGCAGCAAAAAGGAGGCCGAACAGGCCGCCGCGAAGGACGCGCTGGAGAAGATGGGGTGAGCCCGTTAGGCTTTTTGTCAAGAGGAACTTTTCAAGGGATGGGAAAAATCAGGCGGGAAAAGCCCCGTGGACGGTTAAAAGCTGTTTTCGGGGGTGGGTAGTATAAACCTTACCCCGTTCCGCGCCGGGGCTTGGAGCGCACCAGAAAGCCCGTATTCATGGGGGGTTGGGGGCTGTGCCGCAAGCCTAAATGTCCACGCCCGCCGGGGACGCTCCTGCCCTTATCCTGTTCTTTGGGAGAGGCCGGGGGCGCGGGG
>CAJTVO010000102.1 GCA_910579485.1 uncultured Oscillospiraceae bacterium
GGCGGCAGCCGCCGATGAGACGGCAGCCAGGTACGGCATCCGCTCCTTCGGGAACGACTGTGACGGCATGATCGCGGACCCCGAGGTGGAGGCGGTAGTCATCACCTCCATCGACCCCACCCATCACGACTACGTGATGAAGGTATTGAAATACGAAAAGTGGTGCTTCTGCGAGAAGCCCCTGAGCCAGAACGCCAAGGACTGCGAGGAGATCATCGCCCGGGAGCAGGAGATCGGCAGGCGGCTGGTCCAGGTGGGCTTCATGCGCCGGTACGACCGGGGCTACGCGGAGATGAAGCGCATCATCGACTCCGGCGAGCTGGGCGCGCCCCTGCTCATCAAGGCCTGCCACCGCAACGTGTCCCAGGGCCCCGGCTTTAAGACGGAGAATGGCGTGACCAACGTGGCCATCCACGAGCTGGACATCTGCCGCTGGCTGCTGGGAGACGAGTACGAGGACGCCCAGTGCGTCCGGGTCCGCCAGTCCGCCAACTCCAACAAGGGCTACGACAACCCCCAGGTGATGCTCATGCGCACCAAGAAGGGCTGCTTCATCGACGTGGAGGTCCAGGTGGCCGACGGCTACGGCTATGATATCCAGTGCGAGGTGGTCTGCGAGAACGGCACCGTGAAGCTGCCCGACCCCTACGCCGTGGTCCGCCGCTCCCGTCCCGCCGGGTGGGACAGCGTGAACCCCGCCGAGTCCATGCCCATCATGACCGACTGGAAGGAGCGCTTCATCGAGGCCTACGACATCGAGTTCTGCCGCTGGGTCCAGTCCGTTGAGGAGGGCAAGCTCACCGGTCCCTCCGCCTGGGACGGCTACGTGGCCTGCGTGGCCGGGGACGCCTTGAACGCCTCCCGGGGCACCAGCCGGTTTTTGAAGGTGGAGACCATCGAGAAGCCCGCCATGTATTGCTGAAATAAATGAGTCCGCGCGGCGCAGTCAGCGCCGCGCGGACTCATTATCTCAAACGCATTCAACGCCAAAACCTTTCAGTTACGAACATCTTACGGAAACATTTGCATAAACAGAAAAAGAGTGCGATAAAGCTGGCGAAAAATTTCGCGCAGATGTGAAGGAATTGTGAACTCCTACAAGATTGACAGGGCTCGAATAGACAAAACAGCGAAAAATGTTTTTCTCTCGCAAAGTAATTGACGATAATTACCGATTTTGCTATAATCACTATAGAAATCAAATACCGGAAACGTGTTCGAAGAAAGGTGGGAGAAGCCGAAAAAATTATTCGCGCGTCCCGGGGCGCTCTCCGGGGGCGCGGTTTGACCGGCGCATCTGAAATGACGAAAGGAGCAACGAAGTGAAAAGGAAGAGAGAACGCCGTCCGTTCAACAAGACCCGACTCAAAAATCAGATCCTGAACGTGGTAAAGAACCCGTTCAATATGATCGTGGCGATCAGCCTGGTTATCCTGTTCTGCCTGATCGTGATCCCTCTGCTCCAGATGATCGCCTCCACCTTTACCCTGGCCCGCGCGGAGGCCAAGCGCTACGGCGGCGAGGTGGGCGATTTCACCCTGTATTACTGGCGTTACATCCTGGTGGGCAAGCTGTCCGGCGCGACGCTGTGGGGCCCGCTGAAGAACTCCATGGTGGTGGGCTTCTTCACGGTCATCGTGTCGGTGCCTCTGGGCTCCGTTCTGGGCTGGCTGATGGTCCGCTCGGATATTCCGGGGAAGAAGCTGCTGGGTATGCTGGTGGTCATCCCCTACATGATCCCCTCCTGGTGCAAGGCCCTGGCTTGGCTGGCGGTGTTCCGGAACAAGACCTCCGGCTCCCTGGGCTTCCTGGCCGGCATGGGCATCCCCATTCCCGACTGGCTGGCTTACGGCCCCGTGGCCATCGTCCTTTGTATGAGCCTGCACTACTATGCGTTCTCCTACATACACGTCTCCTCCGCCCTGCGCTCCATCAACTCGGAGCTGGAGGAGATGGGCGAGATCTGCGGCGCCAACAAGGTACAGATCCTGAAATCCATCACCCTGCCCCTGGTGCTGCCCAGCATCCTGTCCGCACTGGTCATGACCCTCAGTAAGTCCATCGGTACTTACGGCGTGGCGGCCAACCTGGGCTCCCGCATCGGTTACTTCACCCTGGCTACCAAGATGAAGACCTTCATCAACGGCGGTACTCAGGGCGTAGGCTTCGCCATGAGTCTGGTCCTCATCGGTCTGGCGGCTCTCATCATCTTCTCCAACCAGCGAATCATCGGCGTGCGCAAGTCCTATGCCACCATTGGCGGCAAGGGCGGCCGCTCCAACGAGATGCACCTGGGCAGAGCCAAGATCCCCCTGATGTGCTTCCTGGTGGTCTTCCTGTTCTTCGCCATGGTGGCGCCCATGTTCGTGCTGGTCATGGAGACCTTCCAGGTCACCACCGGCAACGGCTACGGACTGAACAACCTGACCCTCTACAACTGGATCGGCACTTTGGACGAGGCCCAGACCTACACCAGCATGGAGGGTATCTTCCGCAACGCGGAGTTCGGCAAGGCCGTGTGGAACACTGTCCGCCTGACCTTCATCGGCTCCATCATCACCGCCCTGTGCGGCCAGTTCCTGGGCTACATCTCCACCCGCGGCCGCGGCAAGTGGTACGGCTCCGCCACGGAGCAGCTGGTGTTCGTGCCCTACCTGATGAGTGGCGTGGCTTTCTCCTCCATGTACGTGGCCATGTTCTCCCAGCCCCGTCTGGGCGGGCTGATCCCCTCCCTGTACGGCACCTTCACCCTCATCGTCCTGACCAGCGTGGTCAAACACTTCCCCTTCGCCAGCCGGTCCGGCACCGCCAACATGATGCAGATCGCCGTGGAGCTGGAGGAGGCCGCCGACATCAACGGCGCCAACTTCTGGCAGCGCATGGGCAAGATCGTCCTGCCTCTGGCCAAGAACGGCTTTATCTCCGGCTTCATGCTGACCTTCATCAGCATTGCCAAGGAGCTTGACCTCATCATCATCATGATGGATAAGCATACCCAGACCATGTCCTACCTGGCCTTTACCTACTCTCAGGAGGGCTATAACCAGATGGCTGACGCCATTTCCGTGTGTGTGCTGCTGTTTATCTTAGTGTGCTATATCATTGCCAACCGCTTCGGCGCGGATATCGGCAAGGCATGGTGACCCGGGACGGAACAAATAGAAAGGAAAGGTTGACACAATGAGCAGAATCGAATTGAAGCATATCGATAAATTCTACGGCGACAACCACGTCCTCCGGGACATCAATCTGGTGATTGAGGACGGCGACTTCATGACCCTGCTGGGCCCCTCCGGCTGCGGCAAGACCACAACGCTGCGTGTGGTCTCCGGTCTGGAGAAGCCTCAGAACGGCATCATGACCATCGACGGCGTGGAGATGATCAACGCCGATCACGCCTACTACGCCGAGCCCAGCAAGCGCGGGCTGAACCTGGTGTTCCAGTCCTACGCCCTGTGGCCCCATATGACCGTCCGTGAGAACATCTCCTTCGGTCTGAAGATCCAGAAGCTGCCCAAGGAGGAGATCGAAAAGCGCCTGAAGGACTCCCTGCGGATGATGCGTATCGAGGAGTACATCGACCGCTATCCCAACGAGCTGTCCGGCGGCCAGCAGCAGCGCGTGGCCATCGCCCGGGCCGTGGCCTCCAACCCCAAGCTGCTCCTCCTTGACGAGCCCCTCTCCAACCTGGACGCCCGGCTGCGTATCGACATGCGCTCCGAGCTCCAGCGTATCCACCGCGAGCTGGGCACTACCATCATCTACGTCACCCACGACCAGGTGGAGGCCCTGACCATGTCCACCAAGATCGCCCTCTTCAAGGCCGGTGAACTCAGCCAGGTGGACGCCCCCATGGACCTCTATATGAACCCCGTCGACCTGGAGGCCGCCGACTTCATCGGCAATCCCCGGATCAACTTCCTGGAGGGCACCGCCCGATATGAGAACGGCAAGCTGATGGTCAAGTGCGAGCTCAGCGACTACACCTTCGACAAGGCCGACATGACCGGCGAGCCCATTCCCAACGGCGAGTTCCCCGTGGTGGTGGCCATCCGCCCCGAGCAGGTACATATCACCGCGGACCAGGAGCCCGGCTCCCTGCCCGTCAAGGTCTATGCCAACCAGCCCGCCGGTTCCGAGACCCTGGTTTCCCTCCAGGCCGGCAAGAGCGACTTCCTGTCTAAGCAGATCGGCCTGGCCCAGTACGACATCGACCAGACGGTGTACGTCCATATCGATCCCAACAAGATCAATATCTACGACGCCAAGAGCACCCGGCTCATCAAGCGGGCCCATTAAGCGCGGTTTCTGACGCCGCCATAGACAAAAGGGACGGCGAGGAAATAGGATGTCCCAAATCAACCTGTTCACTTGTATTTTGAAAGGAGAATTGGATCACTATGAAAAAGAGCAAGCTCTTAGCCCTCCTGCTGGCCCTGACCATGCTGCTGAGCCTGGCAGCCTGCGGCGGCAATGACGACAAGCAGCCTGACGACAGCACGCCCGGTCAGAGCGACAACAAGGGCGGCGACGACAAGGATCCCGGCGAGGATAAGCCCGAGAAGGTGGAGGACTCCGAGTTCTTTGGCCCCATCTATGACGAGTGGAGCGATATGACCGACGACGAGCTGTATCAGAAGGCTCTGGAGGAGGTCAAGGAGTACCCCGAGATCAACATCTACGCCACCTCCTCCAAGATGATGAAGGCGGAGGACGATTTTGAAGCCGCCTATCCCGGCCTGGACGTGGTCATCATGGACATGGACCAGGACGAAGTCCTGGAGAAGTGCGTGCTGGAAGCCGACTCCGGCAACATCTTCGGTGATGTCCTTCAGGCCAAGGACGTCAACGGCAACGTCTTCTTTGACTACTACGAAGCGGGCTATATGTCTGCGTTCTATCCCCGTGACCTCTCCGCCAAGGTGGACGAGGACTTGCTGCGCTACGGCTATCCCCTGTACGCCTCCCAGAGCTTCTGGTACTACAACACCGAAGCCTTCCCCGATGAGCAGCCCGTGACCAGCTGGTGGCAGATCATCGAGAAGAACGAGGACGGCTCCCAGAAGTACCGCCTGTTTACCAAGGAGATCGGCACCGAGACCTCCTACCTGTCCCTGTTCGCCAGCTTCGTGGTCAACGCCGACCAGATGGAGCAGGCCTATGAGGACCTGTACGGTGAGCCCCTGGAGTACACCTATGACGGCAGCGGCTTCGATTTCGAGGTGCCTGAGAACAACGCCGGTCTGGAGTACATGTGGCGCTTCTCCCAGATGCAGATGACCTTCATCGGTGACGGCGACGAGCTGGTGCAGGCGGTCCATAACTCCACCAAGGACGATCCCGCCCTGTGCCTGGCCTCCGGCGGCAAGATCGGCAACCGCGACGAGTCCGGCTTCAACATCGCGTGGCTGACCAACCTGACTCCCTACACCGGCCTGGAGAACTGCGAGTACATGTACGTGGTCAACGGCTGCCGTCACCCCGCAGCGGCCCGTCTGTTCATCCGCTGGATCACCGGCGGCGTGGACGGCCAGAGCGGCGGTCTGAAGCCCTTCTCCAAGGAAGGCAACTGGCCCGTCCGTGACGATGTGGCAGGCGATTGGAACCCCGTGGGCCTCCAGGAGTGCGGCGCCATCGAGCCGGATCTGGCTGCCATCAACGACGCTTTCGGTTCCACCCAGGACCTGTGGACCTACTGGCTGAGCGTCAGCCCCTACACCAAGTAATTTCCCCCTGCGGCCTTGACCTTTGTCCTGGCCCGGCGTATACTGAACGCTGAACAGAAGCCCTGCGCGGCAGGCGCATACCTGCCGCGCGGGGCGTTTTTTACAGGCAGGGCTGAAAGCCAAAGGAGGCTGCAATGGATTACAACAACGATTTTGAGCGTCAGATCGAGGACGCGGAGCGGGAACGGCGGAAGAAAGAGCGTAAGGAAAAGTGGGCCAAACGGGAGAAGAACTTCTGGAAGGCCTTCCTGTTCACCGAGGACGGCAAGCCCAAGAGCGGCCTGATGGTGTACACCTTCTGTCTGAGCATCGTGTTCGTGCTGCTGTATATCGGCGCGTTCAATCTGATCATCAACTGGCTGTCGCCGGTAACGGCGGAGTGGCCGGTGTTTGCCGGAAACCTGGTACAGTCCCTGGCCGCCGGAGTGGTGGGGGTGCTGGCAGCGCTGATCCTGCACCGGATCTTCTCTGAGAAGCGGCTGATGCTGGGGACCTACCTGTGGCTGGTCGGCTACATCCTGCTGGTGAGCGTGTCTATGATATTTATGCTGGGAGACTGGGAGGCTTTTGCTGCGTTCCTGCACTTCTTTGCGTGGTTTGCCGCCATCCCGGTGGCTTTGGGGCTGATCGTCTCCTACTTTCTGTACCGCCGGGACTACGTGCCGCCGAAGCGGGAGGAGGACCAGCCCTGGAAGAAATTCACCCAGCGCAGGTGACGCCGTGCTGAGACTGCATTTTATCAACGTAGGCGACGGTGACGCCATTCTCGTGGAGGAGCTGCGGGAAGGAAGCGCTTTCCGGATGCTGGTGGATACCGGCAGGGAGGACGTGGGCGGAGAGCCCGGCTCCCTGCGGCGCACGGCGGCGGAGTATCTGGCGGAGCTGGGGATCACAGTGCTGGACGCTCTGGTGGTGACCCATCTCCACGAGGATCACTTCGGCGGGACCGCCGCTCTGGCGGAGAAGTTTTCCATCGGGACTGTGTACTCCGGTTTTTTCCCCTGTCTGCCCGTTGCGTCCATAGTCCGGACGGGGGCAGAGGAAAAAACCGTGAGAGGGCTGATGGATTGTCTGGAACAGTGGGCGTCCTGTACTGAAAAGCTGACGGCCTACGGCTGCCGCCTGTGTCAGGCGGAGGAGACGGCGGTACTCTCCCTTACGCCCCGGCTGGAGGCAGAGCTGATCTGCGGCGACCGGTCTGCCGCCGCCCGTCAGCGGCAGGTATGGACAGAGCTGCTGGCCGGAAGGATGGCGGACCCGGACAGGGTCTGGTGGTCCTCCAAGTTCCGCAATCCAGGCTCTCTGCGGGTGTGCCTGCGGTACGCCGGGCGGCGTATCCAGCTGGCTGGAGACTGCTACGGCGCGGTCTGGGAGGATCGCGCCACGCCCTGCGACATTTTCAAAGTGCCCCACCATGGGGACGCCAAAGCGGTCACGCCGGAACTGGTAAGGCGGCTGCGGCCTGCCCATGCGGTTATTTCCTGTTCGTCAGCGTATATCGCCCGGAAGGACCGGCCCTCGCTGCGCACGGTGGCGCTGCTGGAGGAGCAGGGGAGCCGGGTATGGTTCACCGGCAGCTTCCAGCCGCCCGGAAGGGCGGCGGACCGCTGGACTTCTGTAAAATTTACCATTGAGGAGGACGGGACGATCCTGCCTCCGAAGCAGGGGGGATAAGATCCCTTCATCAGGAGCGCGAAAGCGCCGGGGAGGTCAATATGATCACATCTGTTTTGTTCGACATGGGCGGGACCCTGGAGGATATCTATGTAGATGCACAGTCCGAATGGGCGGCCATCGACCGGCTGCGGGAGATGCTGGTCTCGTACGATCTGGACCCCAAGGTGGATCGTGAGGAGCTGAAAAGCCGGGTGGACGCCGGATGGGTCCGGTACGGGAAGTTCCGGGACTCCTGCGACGTGGAGCTGAAGCCCATCCCCATCTGGCGGGACTACGTGCTGGAGGACTTTCACTTCCCGGCGGAGCGGCTGGAGCCCCGCTGCGAGGAGATTGCCCACATGTGGGAGGTGACCCACTTCCACCGGGCCCTGCGCCCCCGCGTGGCGGAGATGCTGGAGGGGTTGAAGGGCCTGGGTCTGAAGCTGGGCATCGTCAGCAATACGGCGGCTCTTTATCAGGTGTTCGCTGTCTTGAAGGAGTACGGCATTCGGGATTACTTCCAGGATGTGACCCTGTCCTCTGTCACCGGGATGCGCAAGCCCGCGCCGGACATCTTCCATGTGGCTATGTGTCAGCTGCAAAGCGCGCCGGAGGAGTGCGTCTACGTGGGGGACACCGTGTCCCGGGATATCATCGGCTCCAAGCGGGCCGGGTTCGCCAAGGCCATCCAGATCTGTTCCCAGCTGACCAGAGAGAAGGACTGCGGCGTCAAGCGAGAGTTTGAGCCGGATTACATGGTGGAGGATATCTATGAGGTGCTTCCCATCCTCCGGGAGCTGACGGGTAAATAATTCTTGCAGATGGTAATAAAGAACATCCCCAGAGGCGGTTTTCGGCCAGCCTCCGGGGATGTTCTTATTTCACGCTGTTGTTTATATTTCGAAATCAGGAATTACTCCGTTATTGACACAATTGACAATATTCAAGGCCTCCGCCTTTGCCCTGTCGATTCCTTCCGGTGTATTCATCCAATTATCCCGTTTAGTTGTTGTGTCATCTGCCGGGCAAGGATATACGGTTATATGAGACGGAAAAAAATATCTTGCTATATGTAAACTTCGGCGCATATGGTATGTTGTCGTCACCAGCAATACGCTTTTTACTTGATTAAGCCACATTGCACGCTGCAATTCCAAAAGGGAACATAATATATTTTCTATTGTATTCTGAGAATTTCTTTCAACAATAAGGCTTGCTTCTGGAACGCCCAATTCCAAGGCTTTTTGATACATATTGTCTGCTTCCGCCATGCTTTCACCTGAAAAGTTCCTCGTCTTTCCTCCGCACAGCATGATCTTTTCAGACCTTCCAGAAAAAAACGCCTTAGCCGCTGCGGGAACTCTATACTTTGCTGCTTTCATACTGCCCAGAACAATAATGCAGTCAACACTCGCTCCATTATCGTTCAAGCCTTCAAATAAAAGACGATCTATCACATCGTTTGTTAGATCCTCTTTTGTTATCCTTGATACCCGCATATGCTGCCTCTGCTTCACATCTTTAGAAATTTATACGCTATTTCTATAAACTGCACTGTTCCAGCCATTTCCCCAAATTGGAAGCTAATTGAGCCGATTATTCAAACCGCCTTATATAACAGCCAAAAGCAGGGACATGATTTTGGCTGCATATTTTCGTCTCTGTTACAAGGGTCCTCTATGCACTCTTTTGCCTTTATTGTAAAACCAAGCCGCGTATATAAACGAATATTCGCCGCATCTGTGGCGTCAACACCAATAGATATCCTTTGATATCCCATATCTTTTATGTGTTCTATCACGCGGCAGATCAACTTTGTCCCTAGTCCCTGACCACGAAGATCTGTTCTGACTCTAAATGCACAAAGATATGCGGTACTTTTGCCATCTGCAAAATCTTTGTCCTCAAGGTCATAGAAAACATACAGCTCTCCGACCAGTTCTCCCTCATGGTCGAGTGTCCAAAATTCGGCATTTCCGCTTTTTATGTTGTCGCAAAAGAATTTAGCGTTAGAAGAAGCGGTATGAATATTCTCATATCCCCACAATTCCAGCAGCTCATGCTCTGCGGCTCTTCTGATCTTCATCGTGATCAGAGCCTCCGTTCATAGCATATCTCCAAAGTTTCGTATGCCGGCTGTGTTTTGCCCGTCTCACGAAATCCTTTGGCCTCATAGAATCTTCTGGCACGTTCATTATCTGTAAAGACCCAGAGCATGACATCTGAGTACCCCGCACAGGCGATATCTGCAAGCAGCCTGTCCATCATTTGGCTTCCATAGCCCCGATGCCAGTTTCCGGGCAGGCTGTGGATACAGATGATCTCCGCGTATCCCGGCATATCCTGTTCCCGGGTCGAATCCCACCAGGCGATGCAATGCGGCTTGTTATCGACAGAAAGAATATAGCCATTCCCTCTGTGTTCCTGAAGCAGGCGCCGGTACATTTCTTCGCCCTGCTCAATATTCGTCAGTTTTTTCAACAGCTCAGGAGAAAGAATTTGATGGAACGCGGCTTTCCAGCTTTCTGTCTGGATGAAAGCAAGGGCCGCTTCATCTCCGGGAACCACTCTTCTGATAAATGAACACATACAGTTACTGCCTCCGATCATACAGCCCGCCCCATTATTTCACAAACTGCTCAATGGCCCGGTTCAGCTCGTCGATAGCGGTGCGGTCCCGGGCCTCCAGAGCGTCCGCCACGCAATGCTCCAGGTGGTCCTTCAGGATCACCTTGCCGGTATTGTTGATGGCGCTGCGGACCGCCGCCAGCTGGACCAGGACCTCGGAACAGTCCCGGCCCTCCTCCACCATGGCCTTGACCCGCTCCAGGTGGCCGATGGCCCGGGCCAAACGGTTGACCACCGCCCGGGTCTGGGTGTGGCTGTGGGTATGGCCGTGGCCATGTTCGTGGGGGATGCCGTGCTGGTGCATATAGGCGTGGTCCGGCTGCTCTTCCAGGGGGCGGGAGGCTTCTTCCTTCATGGCGTTCTCCTTTGATGGATTTTGTTTGTCAATAGTTTAACAGGCTTGCCCGGTAAACGCAACCCCCGGCGGGGGATTTTCTTTTGCCGGAAAAATTCTCCCCGTGCCCGGAAGCACGGGGAGAAGGGGATCATCCGTTGTTGGACTGCCCGCCGTGGGCTTTCAGCACCACGTCGTGATAGCCGCCCTCCACGATGGATGTGGAGGAGACCAGGGTCAGCCGGGCGTTCTCCTGGAGCGCGGGGATGGTGGTCACGCCGCAGTTGCACATGGTGGACTTCACCTTGTAGAGGCTCTTGGCCACGTTGTCCTTCAGGGGACCGGCGTAGGTGACGTAGGAGTCTACACCCTCTTCGAAGGCCAGGCCCCGGCCGCCGCCCAGGTCGTAGCGCTGCCAGTTCCGGGCCCGGTTGGAGCCCTCGCCCCAGTATTCCTTCATGTACTGGCCGTTCACCAGCACCCGGTTGGTGGGGCTCTCGTCAAAACGGGCGAAGTACCGGCCCAGCATGAGGAAGTCCGCCCCCATGGCCAGAGCCAGGGTCATATGGTAGTCGTGGACGATGCCGCCGTCGGAGCAGATGGGCACGTAGACGCCGGTCTCCCTGAAGTACTCGTCCCGGGCCGCCGCTACCTCGATGAGGGCCGTGGCCTGGCCCCGGCCGATGCCCTTGGTCTCCCGGGTGATGCAGATGGAGCCGCCGCCGATGCCTACCTTCACGAAATCCGCGCCCGCCTCGGCCAGGAAGCGGAAGCCGTCCTTATCGACCACGTTGCCCGCGCCCACCTTGACGGAATCGCCGTAGCGCTCCCGGATGAAGGCCAGGGTCTTGGCCTGCCAGCAGGAGTAGCCCTCGGAGGAGTCGATGCACAGCACGTCCGCGCCGGCCTCGATGAGGGCGGGGACCCGGGTCTCGTAGTCCTTGGTGTTGATGCCCGCGCCCACCATGAAGCGTTTCTGGCCGTCCAGCAGCTCGCCGGGGTTCTCCTTGTGGCGCTCGTAGTCCTTGCGGAAGACGAAGTAGAGCAGCCGCCCGTCGGCGCTGACGATGGGCAGGGAGTTGAGCTTGTGGTCCCAGATGATGTCGTTGGCCTCCTTGAGGCTGGTGCCCTCGGGGGCGGTGATCAGTTTCTCAAAGGGGGTCATGAACGCGGAGACCTTGGTGGCGGGGTCCATGCGGCTGACGCGGTAATCCCGGCTGGTGACGATGCCCAGCAGTTTCCCCTGATTGGTGCCATCCGCGGTGATAGCCACGGTGGAGTGGCCGTTGCGCTCCTTCAGCTCCAGCACGTCCTGGAGGGCGGCGTCGGGGGGCAGATTGGAGTCGCTGGGGACGAAGCCCGCCTTGTAGCTTTTGACTCTGGCCACCATGGCCGCCTCGTCCTCCACGGACTGGGAGCCGTAGATGAAGCTCAGCCCGCCCTCCCGGGCCAGGGCCACGGCTAAGGTGTCGTTGGACACGGACTGCATGATGGCGGACACCATGGGGATGGAGAGCATCAGAGGGCTGTCCTCCTGTCCCTTCCGGAACTTCACCAGAGGGGTGCGCAGGGAGACGTTGGCGGGGACGCAGTCGGGGGAGGTATAGCCGGGGACCAGCAGGTATTCGCTGAAAGTGTGGGACGGTTCGGGATAGTAGTAGGCCATGGGAAGCACGCTCCTTGTATTATAGAGTAGTAGTTATTAGAGCCCCTCTCCAAGGGCTGTGCTAC
>CAJTVO010000103.1 GCA_910579485.1 uncultured Oscillospiraceae bacterium
CTCTAAGCCTGCTGATACTGAATTTATTAACCTGAAACTTATTATACGAGGAGGAGAGCCGATATGGCAAAGAATTTGATGATCCAGGGGACCATGTCCAACGCGGGGAAGAGCCTCCTGGCGGCGGGCCTGTGTCGGGTGCTGCGGCAGGATGGATATAAGGTGGCCCCCTTCAAGAGCCAGAATATGGCCCTCAACTCCTTTATCACCGACGGCGGCGGGGAGATGGGCCGGGCCCAGGTGGTCCAGGCGGAGGCGGCGGGCATCCGGCCGGACGTGCGGATGAACCCCATTTTGCTGAAGCCCACCACCGACATGGGCAGCCAGGTGATCGTAAACGGCGTGGTCCAGGGCACCATGCGGGCGGCGGAGTACTACCGGCGGAAGCCGGAGTTCCTTCCCGCGGTGCTGGAGGCCTACCGCAGTCTGGCGGAGGAGTACGACGTTATCGTCATCGAGGGCGCAGGCAGTCCGGCGGAGATCAACTTGAAGAAGGACGACTTTGTCAACATGGGCCTGGCCAGGCTGGTGGACGCGCCGGTGCTGCTGGTGGGGGACATCGACCGGGGGGGCGTGTTCGCCCAGCTCTACGGCACGGTGGCCCTCCTGGAGGAGGACGAACGCGCCCGGGTCAAGGGCGTGGTGGTCAACAAGTTCCGGGGGGACCGGACCATCCTGGAGCCGGGGCTGGCTCAGCTGGAGGAGCTGTGCGGCGTGCCGGTGGCGGGGGTCCTGCCCTACCTCCAGTTGGATATCGACGACGAGGACAGCCTCTCCGACCGGTTCAGCCGGGACAGGGCGGCGAAGCTCATCGACATCGCCGTCCTCCGGCTGCCCAGGATATCCAATTTCACCGACCTGGGGCCTTTTGAGCGCTATGAGAACGTGTCGGTGCGGTACGTGTCCTCGGTCCGGGAGCTGGGCGCGCCGGACTGCATTGTCCTGCCTGGGACCAAGAGCACCATCGGAGACCTCCTGTGGCTGCGCCAGAGCGGCCTGGAGGCCGCGGTGAAGCAGGCCGCTTCCCGGGGGACGCTGCTGGTGGGCATCTGCGGAGGCTACCAGATGCTGGGCCGGGAGATCGCCGATCCGGAGGGCGCGGAGGCCGCGCCGGGGACCCGGGTGGCGGGCATGGGCCTGCTGGAGCTGGAGACCGTGTTTCGGGAGGAGAAGGTGCAGACCCAGACCCGCGGAGTCTTCGGCCCCCTGGAGGGCCTGCTGGCCCCCTTGTCGGGGATGGCCTATGAGGGCTATGAGATCCACATGGGCCGCAGCGGGGAGGACCGCCCCCCGCTGGCCGGAGGCGGGAACGTCTACGGCACCTACATCCACGGCGTCTTTGACGCCTCCGGCGTGGCGGATGCCGTCCTGGCAGCGCTGTGCGGGAAGAAGGGCGTGGACCCCTCCCGGCTGGGGAGCTTTGACGCGGAGGCCTACCGGGAGGGGCAGTACGACCTCCTGGCGGACGCGGTGCGGGAGAATCTGGACATGGAAATGGTCTACCGCATCCTGGACCGGCAGAATTAGCGGAATGAAGGGAATATCCATTACATTTCCGTTACAAAGGGAAAATATGGTTGCTTTTCCAATAGGCTCATAGTATACTCCCGACTGTTCTGTGCCGCTTGGGGGAGCGGCGCGGATGGAAGCGTTTATCACCAATCCGGCTTCGCCCAATGGGGGAGGGCGGACCGGGCGACCAAATGAGGAAAACTTATGGAGCAAACGAAACAAACGAGAGCCGCCCGCTGGAAACGGCTGTGGCGGCTGATCTGCGGCTGCCGCCGCTACTTTTTCTACACCATCCTGGCCACCCTTCTGGCATCGCTGTTTGCCTATCTCAGCCCGCTGATCATCAGCTTCACCGTGGACAGCATCGTGGGCGGCAAGGACATGAACCTTCCCGGCTGGCTCCAGGGCTGGATCGAGGCCATTGGGGGCCGGGACTACCTGGCGGCCAACCTGTGGCTGCCCGCCCTGGCGGTGCTTCTGGTCCAGGGGCTCAACGGCGTGTGCGCCTACTTCCGGGGACGGTGCTCCGCTCTGGGAGGCGAGGGGCTGGCCAAGGCCCTGCGGGACGCCCTGTACCGCCGCCTGGTCCGGGCGCCCTACGCCTGGCATAAGGCCAGCAGCACCGGCGATCTGGTGCAGCGGTGTACCTCCGACGTGGAGACCGTTCGCCGGTTCATGCAGATGCAGATGATGGAGGTGGTGCGTACCATCGTGATGGCCCTGGTGGCGCTGTCTATCATGTGGCCCATCAACCGCAGGCTGACGCTGATCGCCTGCTCTCTGCTGCCTCTGCTGATGCTGTTCTCCTTCTTCTACTCCAAGGGCGTGCAGAAGCTCTTCCTGACCGTGGACGAGTCCGAGGGCGCCATGACCACCGCCCTTCAGGAGAACCTGACGGGGATGCGGGTGGTCCGCACCTTCGCCCGTCAGAGCGAGGAGCTGGAGAAATTCACCACCCTGAACAAGGACTACCGGGCCAAGGTGCTGCGGCTCAACAACCTGATGGGCGTCTACTGGGGCTCGTCGGACATCATGGGCTACCTTCAAATTGCCCTGGTCATGCTGGCGGGCATCTACCTGGCGGTCCAGGGGGAGATCAGCCTGGGCACCGTGATGCTGTTCTCCACTTATTCCAGTATGCTGACCTTCCCCATGCGCCAGCTGGGCCGTATCCTGGCCGATCTGGTGAAGGCGGACGTCTCACTGAAGCGTCTGGACGAGATACTCACCGCGCCTCAGGAGGACGAGCCCGGCAAGGCGCTCACGCCGCCCATCCACGGCAAGGTGGAGTTCCGGGACGTGTCCTTCGCCTATCCTGACGGCGGGGAAATCCTGCACCACGTGGACTTCACCGTGGAGCCCGGGCAGACCATCGGCATCCTGGGCAACACCGGCAGCGGCAAGAGCACGCTGGTCCATCTGCTCCAGCGGCTGTACGCGCCTACCGGGGGACAGGTGTGCATCGACGGCGTGGACGCCGCCGACATCCGGCGGGATTACCTCCGCCGCCATGTGGGCATCGTCCTGCAGGAGCCCTTCCTGTTCAGCCGGACCATCGGGGAGAACATCGCCCTGGGCGACGCCTCCGCCAGCGAGGAGGAGCGCTTCGACGCCGCCCGGACGGCCTGCATCCACGATGTGATCGAAGGCTTTGCCGACGGCTACGACACCATGGTCGGTGAGCGGGGCGTGACCCTCTCCGGCGGACAGAAGCAGCGGGTGGCCATCGCCCGGATGCTGGTCCAGAAGACGCCCATCTGCATTTTTGACGACTCACTCAGCGCCGTGGACGCGGAGACCGATGCCGCCATCCGTGAAGCCCTGCTCAAGCGGGACACTGGCACCACCATCCTCATCAGCCACCGGATCTCCACCCTGCGGGGCGCGGACACCATCCTGGTGCTGGAGGGCGGCCGGATCGTCCAGCGGGGCTCCCACCGGGAGCTGGCGGCCCAGGAGGGCCTGTACCGGCGCATCTGCACCATCCAGAACGAGCTGGATGAGGCCATGGAAGGAGGTGTGGCCGTATGATGAAGGAGGAAGTCCGCCATGCGGACAATGAAAAGATCGACCTGAAGGTCTGGAAGCGCCTTGTGGACTACGGCCTGCAATACAAGGCCCGGGTCATCCGCACCATTCTGGTGCTGCTGGTGGTCTCCGGCGCGGACCTGGCGTATCCGCTGTTCACCCGTTACGCAATCAACCACTTTATCGTAGGGGAAACCACCCAGGGACTGCCACTGTTTGGCGCTCTGTACATTTTTACGGTGGTGGCCCAGGGCATCTGCGTGATGCTCTTCGTCCGGGGTGCGGGGAGGCTGGAGATGGATATCAGCTACGATATCCGTCAGGACGCTTTCTCCCACCTGCAGCAGCTGTCTTTCAGCTACTACGACACGACCAGCGTAGGCTGGCTCATGGCCCGGATGGGCAGCGACGTGTCCCGTCTGAGCGAGATGATCGCCTGGAGCGTGGTGGACGTCATGTGGGCCCTCACCTTCGCCATCGGCGTGATCGTGGTGCTTCTGGTGATGAACTGGAAGCTGGGCCTGCTGGTGCTGGCCATCACGCCCCTTCTGGCGGTGCTGTGCCTGTATTTCCAGCGGCGCATCCTGCGCCAGCAGCGCATCGTGCGCAAGGCCAACAGCCGGATCACCGGAGCCTTCAACGAGGGCGTTATGGGCGCGGTGACCAACAAGACCCTGGCCCGCGAGGACGCCGCCCAGGAGGAGTTCGAGGTGGTCACCGGCGAGCTGAAGAGCGCCGCCATCAAGGCCGCCGTCCTCAGCGCCGTCTTCATGCCCCTGGTGGTGAACCTGGGGGCCATCGCCACCGCCCTGGCCCTGTGGCGGGGCGGCGTGGAGGTGTTCGCCGGGATCATGGACCTGGGCACCCTGGCGGCGTTCATCAGCTACACCACCCAGCTGTTTGATCCCATTCAGTCCCTTGCCCGGATTTTGGCGGAGATGCAGGCCGCCCAGGCCAGCGCCGAGCGGGTCATCGACCTGCTGGATACCCAGTCTGACGTCCAGGACAGCCCGGAGATCATTGAGCGGTACGGCGACCTCTTCCACGGGAAGAAGGAGAACTGGCCGGACATCAAGGGCAAGGTGGAGTTCAAGAACGTTACCTTCCGCTACAAGAGTGGGGAGGAGGTCCTCCACGACTTCGATCTCACCGTGGAGCCCGGGCAGAACATCGCCCTGGTGGGTGAGACCGGCGCGGGGAAGTCCACCATCGTCAACCTGGTTTGCCGGTTCTACGAGCCCAGCGAGGGCGAGGTGTGCATCGACGGCACCGATTACCGGCAGCGCAGCCAGCTGTGGCTCCAGTCCAGTCTGGGGTACGTGCTGCAATCGCCCCATCTGTTCTCCGGCAGCGTGGCGGACAACCTCCGCTTCGCCAAGCCGGACGCCACGGACGAGGAGATCCACCGCGCGGCCCAGATGGTCCACGCGGAGGAGTTCATCCTGAACCTGCCCAACGGCTACGATACCCAGGTAGGGGAGGGGGGCGGCAAGCTGTCCACGGGACAGAAGCAGCTCCTCAGCCTTGCCCGGGTCCTGCTGGCGGACCCGAAGATCTTCGTTCTGGACGAGGCCACCAGCAGCATCGACACCGAGACGGAGGCCCTTATCCAGGACGCCATCCAGACGGTGCTGGCGGGCCGGACCAGCTTCGTAGTGGCACACCGTCTGAGTACCATCCGTTCCGCCGACCGGATCCTGGTGATCCACAATGGACGCATCCGGGAGAGCGGCACCCACGAGGAGCTGATGGCCCAGCGGGGCGAGTACTACAGCCTCTATACCCACCAGTACCGCAGGGAAGCTACCCAGGCGGCGCTGGAGTAATTGAAAAGGAACATGTCCGGAGATACATTTATCTCCGGACATGTTTTTTGCTGATTCAGTACTCAATCAGCAGTTCTCTTTTTTGATTGTTTTCCTGTAACAGAGCATTACAAGAACAAACGACAATATTTGACCGATCATGATCCTTACAATTTGCATACTGTCAGCTTCGCCATTTGAGATCACATGCAGCAAATTTGTCACAATCACATTATTAAACAGGTGGTCGCCCAGTCCCATCCATAATGCTCCTGTCATTTTATAGAGAAGTGACCACTTGATACTCATGATCCCGGCCAATATGATATATCCAATGCCCATGACAAGCAGACCAGCAAGTGATGTGTTCCCGTCCAGATAATCTCTTAACGGCATAGCCCAATGCCAGATTCCGAACAGAAAAGCAATAAGAAGCGCAGCGCTGGTAAAGGACAGCTTTGGAGTAAGGATCTTCATAAGTAAGCCGCGGAACAAACCTTCTTCCATCCAGACATTTATTATGTTGAACGTGATACATAGTAATAAAAACGGAACGCCGCTATGCTTTACCGTTTCGCCGTTCAGTAAAAAACCACTTATGTAAAAAGCCAAAGATACATTCTGATTGACGAGATAAAGAATAAGGCATTCTATGGAATAAGCTATAACAAAACAGCAGGCGCCCAATATAAGGCCCTTTGTGATGCCAGATACGGTCTTACCCTTTGCAAATCCAATACTTTGCCAGGTGCTATGCAGGGAATACAGGACCACTGCTGAAATGATGATGCCAAAGACCTTGTGTATAAAATTTTCTGAGAGGATCGTCTCATCTGTTCTTATGCAAAAATACTCTATTAACCTGGCAGCCCCACCTATCATAAAGATGATCGCGCAGCTCAACACGGGCCGCTTTTTTATATTCTCTTCCATTAGCTCGTCCTTTAACAAGAGTTCTGTCCTTTCGTATTCTTTTTACTCTTTTTCAACCACCTTGACTATACCATAAAGACCCATTCGGTTCAAGGTAAATCTTTGCACGCTCATATATCAGCACACCCGGACCTCTTGCGGCGCAAGCCTTTAGAGGTTCGGGTGTGCCATCCTTATGTGGCTTCTCCGAAAGAGCTGTCAGTCGTCCGCGCCGTCGAAGGGTCTGGCAGGGGTGTGGACCGGCACGTCGGGCAGATCCTCCGCGCAGTTCAGGCCGGAGCCGTATCTGGCGATCCGGTAGCCCCGGCGGAAGAGCAGCGCGCCCAGCAGTACCAGCACCAGGCCGATGGCCGTCAGGACCCAGCAGGCGGTGAAGTTCACCGTGCGGACCACCAGGGGATCGCCCAGGGCGTCGAGCTCGCTGTCGGAAACCTCCAGCTCATCCCGCAGATAGTCCCGGAAGTAGCCCGCCAGCTGGGGCTCCAGGACCTCCGTCTTGCCATCCATGGAAAATTCCGTCACGGGCTCCTCGCCGGTGAGCAGATAGTTCCAGGTCTCATCGATCAGATCGTCCAGGACGCCCACGTCCGCCTGACGGCCCTTGATGGCAATAAAGGCATCCGCCGTGGGGACCAGATAGTACTTGCCGGAGGCCTTGCTGCCGCTGCGGGAACCGTCCTTGTACCGGGTGTAGGTCTCCTCGGAGGCGAAGCTGTCGAACACATAGGGGACCTTGCCGGAGACACGGGCCCCGGCCTTGATCTCTGTCTCCTCGTCCAGCATGTCCTCAAAGCTGATGGCGGGCTTCAGAGAGATGATGTCCTCCGGAATAGCCTGGAACAGCATGAGGCCGCCGAAGGCGATCAGCATGATGACGCCCCAGTTGATGCCGCCGAGAATGTACTTGAATTTCATTTTAACGCATCCTCCTCTCACTTGCGCAGGGCGCGGCCCTTTTTATCCACGCCCAGGGCCGCGTTCACCTTCTCCTGGAAGGCCTCCGCGAAGCCGTCAAATGCCTTGGACTCCTCGGGCTGCTGGATATTGACGCGGCATTCTTTGCCCATCTTGGTGTTGCTGGAGCTTACGGAGAGCTGGATGCAGTTGTTCCGCTTGCCGGGGAATTTCAGCAGCAGCAGGCTGGAGTTGCCGCCTACGTACTCCAGATTTTCCGCGCTGGCGCGGACGGGCTCGGTGTAGACGATCCGGTCGCCCTCCACGCCGATGGGGATCACCCAGATGTGGTCCGGCTGATCGGCGCGAAAGCCGACCGCGTAGTAATGATAGTACCGGATCCGGCCCTGATACTCGGTGGAGTGGGCATAGGCGGCGGTGTACTGCGCGCCGTCAGGGACCAGATTGCCGACGATCTTGCGAATTTCTTCCTTCTCCTTGCTGTCAACGCCCTTCTTTTCGTCAATGGTCATCTTGATCCACAGGACGATAAAGGCCCCTACAAATAATACGATGGTGATAATGAGTGCCTGGGGAGTGACGTTCAGCTTATCCGCGAGTGCTTGGATCATCTCGATTTACCTCCTGAAAAATACAGCTGTCGTTTTGAGAACCTGTATTTACATGGCGGCCTTCAGGGTGTCCGCCATGTCCAGACGCTCCCAGGGCAGATCCACGTCCGTGCGGCCGAAGTGGCCATAGGCGGCGGTCTGCTCGTAGATGGGACGGCGCAGGTCCAGACGGGTGATGATCTTGCCGGGGCGCAGGTCGAAGTGGCTGCGCACGATCTCACCCAGCCGCTCGTCGGAGACCACGCCTGTGCCCTGGCTGTCCACCAGAACGCTCACCGGCTCACTGACGCCGATGGCGTAGGCCAGCTCAATGTGGCAGCGGCGGGCCAGACCGGCGGCGACCACGTTCTTGGCGGCATACCGGGCCATGTAGGCGGCGGAGCGGTCCACCTTGGTGGGGTCCTTGCCGGAGAAGCAGCCGCCGCCGTGGGGGGCGGTGCCGCCGTAGGTGTCCACGATGATCTTCCGGCCGGTAAGGCCGCTGTCGCCCACGGGGCCGCCGATGACGAAGCGTCCGGTGGGATTGATGAAGAATTTAGTTTCCTGATCGATGTACTGGGCGGGGATAATGGGCTTGACCACCGTCTCGATGATGGCTTCCCGCAGGTCCTCAATGGAGATGTCGGGGCTGTGCTGGGTGGAGACAACGATGGCAGGGCAGCGCAGGACCTTGCCGTCTCCGTCGTACTCCACAGTGACCTGGCTCTTGCCATCGGGGCGCAGCCAGGCCAGCTCGCCGCTCTTGCGGACCTGGGCCAGACGGCGGCAGAGCTGGTGGGCCAGGGAGATGGGGGCGGGCATCAGCTCGGGGGTCTCGTCGCAGGCGTAGCCGAACATCATGCCCTGGTCGCCGGCGCCGATGGTCTCGTCGCTGTCGCCGTCCACGCCCATGGCGATGTCGCTGCTCTGCTCGTCGATGGCGGTGAGCACCGCGCAGGAGCGGGCATCGAAGCCGTAGGCGGGATCGTTGTAGCCGATCTTGTCCACGGTGCGGCGGACGACGTGGGGGATGTCCACGTAACATTTGGTGGAAATCTCACCCATCACCGTCACCATGCCGGTAGTGGTGATGGTCTCGCAGGCCACCCGCCCGTTGGGGTCCTGGGCCAGGATGGCGTCCAGGACGGCGTCGGAGATCTGATCGCAGACCTTGTCGGGATGTCCTTCGGTGACGGACTCGGAGGTGAAAATGCGGTTTGCCATAATGTGTTCCTCTCTTTCGTTTGACTGGATGTTGATGGATCGGACGGCGTGCAAGAGAAAAAAGCACGCCTGGCGGCGTGCTTCGGAAGGGTTTTGTATCGCTCCTCATCTTTCGCTGACCGCCGGAATTGGCACCTTGCGTCATGCAGGTTGCCGTGGCTTCATCGGGCCGTTCCCTCCGCCACTCTTGATAAGGTATTCAGTTGTGGACCTTGCTCAATGTGGCATCATTATACGTCATGCTGGGGAGATTGTCAACAGGATTCTGAAAAAGTTTCCCCATTGGATCGAACGTTGCCAATACCTCCGTTTCATGGTACAATAGGCCCATAAAGCAAAGGAGCGGGATTATGCTGAAGCGGGCTTATATCGAGATCACCAATGTATGCAACCTGCGCTGCTCCTTCTGTCCGGGCACCGGGCGGAAGGGGGAGTTCATGACGCCGGAGCGGTTCCGGCGTCTGGCGGAGAAGCTGCGGGGGCATGTAAAATACCTGTACCTCCACGTCATGGGGGAGCCCATGCTGCACCCCTGGCTGGGGGAGCTCCTGGCCATCGCGGCGGACCTGGACTTCCGGACGTGCCTGACCACCAATGGGACGCTGCTGGGGGAGCGGGGTGATGCCGTCCTGGCGGCCCGGGGGGTCCATAAGGTCAGCGTTTCCCTCCACAGCGCGGAGGGGAACGGCATGGGGGAGCTGACGGAATATCTGTCCTCCGTGTGGGATTTTTCCCGGCAGGCTTCGGAGGCGGGGGTCATCTGCGCCCTGCGACTGTGGAACCTGGGGGGAGCCGAGGCGCGGAACCGGGAGATACTGACCTTCCTGGCGGAGCGTCTGGGCGCGTGGCCTCTGGAGCTGCCCCAGCCCCGGCGGGGGAGCTGGAAGCTGAGAGAGCGTCTCTATCTGGAGCAGGCGGAGCGGTTCGACTGGCCGGACATGGAAGCGGCGGAGACGGGGACCCGGTTCTGCCTGGGCCTCCGGGAGCAGATTGCCGTCCTGTGCGACGGGACGGCGGTTCCATGCTGTCTGGACCACGAGGGAGACGTGCCCTTGGGAAACCTGCTGGAGCAGAGCCTGGAGGAGATATTGGCCGGTCCCCGGGCCCGGGAGCTGGTCCGGGGATTTTCGGAGGGCAGGCCGTCGGAGGAGCTATGCCGCCGGTGCGGCTTCGCCACCAGATTCGGATGAGGAGGGGGCCCATGAAAAGAGAAGAGAGACTGCGTGCCATGGCCGTGCCCCTGCTGGCCTGGTACGATGAGAACAAGCGGGATCTGCCCTGGCGGGGGGACCATCCGGAACCCTATCAGGTCTGGGTGTCGGAGATCATGCTCCAGCAGACCCGCGTGGCGGCAGTAATGCCCTACTACCAGGCGTGGATGGAGGAACTGCCCACGGTGGAGGCTCTGGCGGCTGCGGACGAGGAGCGGCTCATGAAGCTCTGGCAGGGGCTGGGGTACTACAGCCGCGCCCGGAACCTCCGGAAGGCCGCGCGGATGATCGTGGAGGTTTACGGCGGGAGGTTCCCGGAGTCCTATAAGGACCTCCTTTCCCTGTCGGGGGTGGGGGACTACACCGCCGGGGCCATCGCCTCTATCGCCTTCGGACAGGCGGTGCCTGCGGTGGACGGCAACGTCCTGCGGGTGGCTTCCCGCGTGGCGGATATCCGGGAGGATATCATGGATGGCAAGGTTCGTGCCATGTTCCGGAGCCTGATGGAGGGGGCTATGCCCACGGACCGGCCCGGGGCCTTCAATCAGGCGCTTATGGACCTGGGGGCCACGGTGTGCCTCCCCAACGGCGCGCCGGAGTGCGGACGGTGTCCGCTGGCGGCGCTGTGTGAGGCCCGCCGGCTGGGCATCCAGGACCAGCTCCCCCTGCGGCGGAAAAAAGCGGCCCGACGGGTAGAGGAGCTGACGGTATACCTCCTGCTCCGGGACGGGGCGGCCGCCCTGCGGCAGCGGGGGGACAGGGGCCTGCTGGCGGGGCTGTGGGAGTTCCCCCACGTACCGGGGGCGCTGGAGGAGGCGGACGCCGCCGGTCCCGTGGAGGCCTGGGGGCTGACGCCGCTGGAATGGAAGAAGAAGCTGCAGGCGAAGCACATCTTCACCCACGTAGAGTGGCGCATGACCGGTTATCTGCTGACGGTCCGGGGGGATCAGCCGGACTTTGCCTGGGTGGACGGGGCCGGACTGGAGACGCTGGCGGTGCCGTCGGCTTTTGGGAAATTTCTGGAGGAGGCCCGGCGGGTGCTGAGAGAGGAGGGCGAGCGATGATCTGTACCCTCTGTCCCCGCCAATGCGGGGCCCTGCGGACGGAGACCGAAGGAAAGGGCTTCTGCGGGATGCCCGCGCAGCCGGTGGTGGCCCGGGCCATGCTCCACCAGTGGGAGGAGCCCTGCATCAGCGGGCCCCGGGGAAGCGGCGCGGTGTTTTTCTCCGGATGCGTGCTGGGGTGCGTGTTCTGCCAGAACGGGTCCATCAGCCGGGAGCGGTTCGGGAAGACGGTCTCCGCCGCCCGGCTGCGGGAAATATTTGAGGACCTGATCGCCCAGGGGGCCCACAACATCAACCTGGTCAGTCCCACGCCCTACGTCCCCGCCATTTTGGAGGCCCTGGCGGAGCCCCTGCCGGTGCCGGTGGTGTGGAACACCGGGGGCTATGAGCGGGTGGAGACCCTTCGGATGCTGGAGGGCAAGGTCCAGATATGGCTTCCAGACCTGAAGTACGCGGACAACGCCTTGGCAAAGGCTTACAGCGGCGCGGCAGACTACTTTGAGACGGCGGCCGCAGCCATCCGGGAGATGCACCGGCAGGCGGGGGACTGCGTGATGGAGGACGGCCTGCTGAAACGGGGGGTGGTCATCCGCCACCTCCTCCTGCCGGGGGCCCTGGACAACGCCAAGGCGGTGATGGACTGGGTGGCGGAGACCTTCCGGCCCGGGCAGGTGCTGTTCTCCCTCATGTCCCAGTATACGCCCCAGCCAGGGGCGG
>CAJTVO010000104.1 GCA_910579485.1 uncultured Oscillospiraceae bacterium
CATGCACAATCAATTCTGCGCGGCCACTCGATGTGGCCGTCGCAGAATCTTTGGTACTTTTCGTTCACACGAAAAGTACGCCCCCGTCCCCGCCCCGGCGAGGGGCGAATCTAATAAAAGATAAGAGCGGAAGCGGCCCGCAGGGCCGCAGATCAAAAGGGCCGCCGCGCAGCGGCGGCAAAGAAGAAAGGACCTGCTATGAACGAACGAAACCTGGCCGCGCAAGTGGTCACCGAAGTAAAAAAAGCCATCGTTGGCAAGGACCCCATCCTGGTAAAGGTCCTGGCCGCCATCCTGGCCCGGGGCCACATCCTCCTGGAGGACATCCCCGGCGTGGGGAAGACCACCCTGGCCTTGGCCTTCGCCAAGGCCCTGGACCTCCAGTTCTCCCGGGTGCAGTTCACCCCCGACGTGATGCCCTCCGATATCACCGGCTTCTCCATCTACAACAAGGAGACCGGAAAAATGACCTACCAGCCCGGGGCCGTGATGTGCAACCTCTTCCTGGCCGACGAGCTCAACCGGGCCACCTCCCGGACCCAGTCCGCCCTCCTGGAGGCCATGGAGGAGGGCCAGGTCACCGTGGACGGCGTCAGCCGCCCGGTCCCCCAGCCCTTTATGGTCATCGCCACCCAGAACCCCGTGGGGGCCTCCGGCACCCAGAAGCTGCCCGACAGCCAGCTGGACCGCTTCCTCCTGCGCCTGAGCATGGGTTACCCCTCCCCGGCGGAGGAGCTGGAGCTGCTGCGCCGCCGCCAGTACGGCCACGGCATGGACGGCGCGGCTCAGGTGGTGGACCGGGCCTCCCTGGAGCAGATGCGCCAGGCCGCCGGGAACGTCCACGTCAGCGAAGAGATCATGAAGTACATCATCTCCCTGGTGGGGGCCACCCGGAAGCACCCCCAGCTCCTCCAGGGAGCCAGCCCCCGGGCCACCCTGGCCGTCACGGCGGTCAGCCGGTCGGTGGCCTTCCTGCGGGGCAGGGACTATGTGGTGCCCGAGGACGTGCAGACCATCTGGGTGGACGCCGTCGCCCACCGCCTGCTGATGGTCCCCGGCGCGGAGCGCACCACCGATCCCAAGGAGATCGCCCGGACCGTCCTGCGGACCGTGGAGCCCCCCAAGGTACGGTAACGCCATGCTGAGACGGCGGATCGTATACGCCCTGGTCCTGCTCCTGGCCCTGCTGGGCCAGATACTGGACGTGGGCTACCTGTTCCATTTTATATTCTTTGCCGCCCTGTCCCTGCCCCTGCTGGGACTGCTGGTCAGCCTGCCCGCCATGCTGGGGTGCCGGGGGGAGCTGGAGGTCTCCGCGCCCCGGATACGCCGGGGAGAGAGCGCCTCCTGGTCCCTGTCCCTCACCAACCGGTTCCGCCTGCCCCTGGCCCGGGCCTCCTGCCGGCTGTGCCTCGCCAACCGCCTCACCGGACAGGCCCACCGGGAGAAGATCCTCCTCCGGAGCGTCGCGCCGGAGGAGAAGCGGCGCTGGACCATGGAGGCGGACCACTGCGGCATGATGGAGCTGCGGGTGGAGCGGCTGTGGGTGTGCGACTGTCTGGGGCTGTTCGCCCTGCCGGTGCGCCGTCCGGGACCGGCGGTCCTGATGGCCGCCCCCGTGCCGGAGCATCCGGGCCCCATCGAGCTGCCCGAGGGCACCGGTGCGGCCATCCCCCAGCCCAAGGGAAAGACCCTTTTCGGCGAGACCTACGAGCTGCGCCCCTACCGGGAGGGGGACAGCCTCAGGATGATCCACTGGAAGATGACCGCCAAGCGGGACGAGCTGGTGACCCGGGAGCCCCCGGAGGACACCCGGCCCCTGCCGGTGCTGACCTTCGACCACTTCGGCCTGCTGGCAGAGGTGGACCGGACCCTGGACCGCCTGGAGGGGACCAGCATGGCCCTGCTGGACCAGGAGCGCCCCCACGAGGTCCGCTGGCTCCACCCGGAGACCGGCGCGGCGCGCTCCTTCCGGATCGGGGGTGAGCGGGACTGGACAGCCTGCCTGACGGCGATCCTGTCCGACCCCGCCCCCATGCGGGGCCGTTCCATCCTGGAGCAGTCCCTGTCCCGGGAGGCGGGGGGCGCCATCTATCAGATCCACGTGACCGGAAAGGAGGTCCCCCATGAGGAAGCTTGACGGCGAGCACATCGGCGGGGAGCTCCTCCTGCTGCTGGGGGATACCCTCACGGTGCTGCTGCTGACGGCGGGCGGGGCCTTTGCCTGGGTATCCGTCTACGTGCTGCCCAGCCACCCGCTGTTCGATCTGGGAGCCCTGGCTGCCTGCTGCATCGGGGCCTCCGTGGCCGCCGCGGCGCTGCTGGCGTGGCGGCGGGGCCTCTGGGCCGTTCTGGCCCTGCTGGCGGCGGGGGGCTTCGCCTTCTGGCGGCTGTGGGAGAAGGTGAACGAGGACTGGCCCCTGGCCGGACTGAGGCCGGGGGTCTGGGACTTCCTGAACAAGTACCCGGAGGCGCCCTATCTGGCCTGCGCCATGCTGGCGCTGGTGATGGCTCTGATCGTGATACGGACCAGGGCGTGGTATCTGGCGGCTATGGTGAGCGTGATGCTGGTGCTGTCCCCCATCCTTAACGGGACCCTGCCCATGTGGGGGGCCATGCTGGCCTCCTTCTCCGCCTGGGGAGCCATGCTGCTCACCGCCTTTTTCTCCCGGAAGGACCCGGGGAGCCTGGGCCGCGCCCAGCTGCTGAGCCTTACCGGCATGTGGGCGATGATCCTCCTGCTGGTGATGACCCTGCCCATGGAGGGCTACCTCCGCCCCCAGTGGGCCACCGACGCCCGCAGCAGCCTGATCCGTGGCGTGACCGTCCAGATGGAGCGGCTGATGGATATGGACGTGGAGGAGCTGGGATCGGGCATTTTCGCGGACCTGGGGCTGGACCTCAGCATCCCCGGCGAGGGCGGGAGCGTCGAGGTCTCCGGCCCGGCCGGAGCGGTACCCGGGATCGGGAACGGTCCCGGCGGCACCGGCCTCCGGGATCGGGAGGACCTGCTGGCGGCGGGCCCCCGGCGCTACGCGGGCCGGACGGTAATGACCGTGTCCTCCAGCCAGCCCGGCGGAGGCCGGATCTACCTCCGGGGCGGGTCCCTGGGTATCTATACCGGCGACGCCTGGGAGCGGCTGGAGGCGGAGACCGGGGCCGCGCCGTCCCTGTACCCCGCCCAGACGGCAGAGGAGGGCCAGCGCGCCGTCCTGACCATCCGGGATATTTCCTTCCAGGGGACGTACTACTACCCCTACCGCCTCACCGACGGCTGGGGGACGACGGACGAGTCCGGGCGTCTCACCATGTCCGGCGGGGAGGAGGGACTGTTCTCCTCCTCGGAGCGCTATGAGGTGGGCTGTATCCCCGGCACCCCGGAGGACGGCTTCACCCCTCTGACCGGCTACCTGGCGGAGGAGGAGCTGGGCTACCGGCGGGAGGTGGTGCCGGACTATCTGATCGTCCCCAACTCCGTCCGGGACGTTCTGTCAAACTGCCTGACCAACGAGAAATGGCAGATGGTGATCGGAAGCCTCGAGGCGGAGCTGGAAACCGCCGGGGAGGAGGAGCGGGAGGCGCTGGAGGCCAGTCTTGAGCAGGTGCTTCAGGCAGCCAACGCAAGCCGCACCCTGGAGGACTTCGGCGGCATGGTAGAGCTGACGGACGGGATGTCTCCCTTGGAGCGCTTCCGCGCCGTCATGACCGCCGCGTCAAGGACGGCGGCGCTGCTGGAGGCCCTGGCGGTCTACGACCCCGCTACCCCCGCCATGGAGGCGGGAGAGGATTTCGTGGACCACTTCCTGACGGAGGGCCGGGGCTACTGCGTCCATTTCGCCACCGCCGGGACCCTGCTGCTGCGGCTGCAGGGCATCCCCGCGCGGTACGTGTCCGGCTACGCTGCCCAGCTGGACCAGCGGGGCCGGGGCGACGTGCAGGACAGCGACGCCCACGCCTGGGTGGAGGTCTATATCGACGGGTGCGGCTGGTATCCGGTGGAGATGACCCCCGGCTATTCCGGCACCGGGGACGGCGCGATCCTCTCCGAAGACCCGGCGTCCCCGGTGCCGGAGACGCCGGACGAACCGGAGCCGGAGGAGGAAACGCCCGATGATCCGGAGCCCGGCCTGCCGGAACCCCTTCCCGGGGAGACGCCTCCGGAGGAGGAAGCGCCCGAAGGACCGGCATTTGTCTTCCCGTGGCGGGCCGTGCTGTGGACCCTTCTGTCCCTGGGGGCGCTGGCGGGCGGATACGCCCTGTCCTTCCTGCCCCGGCGTCTGGCGCGGGGGGACGCGGATACCAACCGCTCCACCATCAACGCCTACCGCCGGTGCCGCCGGGTGGTAGACCTGGGCGGGAGCGAGGACGAGCTGCTGGAGGAGCTTGGCCGGAAGGCCCGGTTCAGCCAGCACACCCTGACGGAGGAGGAGCGCGAAGCCGCCTGGGCCCATCTGGAGGCGGCGAAGGAGCAGCTCCTCGCCCGGCGCGGCGGCTGGTGGAAGGCGCTGGTCTGGCTGATCAGGCCGCTTCTGTAGGCGGCGGGAAAGGAGAACACAATGGAGCTTCCGAAGGAATTATCCGTCAATGGTGCTTCCTACACCGTAAAAAAGCTGCTGGGGAAGGGCAAGGGGGGCTATTCCTACCTTGTCACGGACGGGGCGGGGGAGTACGTCCTCAAACAGATCCACCACGAGCCCTGCGACTACTACCAGTTCGGGGACAAGATGGCCGCGGAGCTGAACGACTACCGGCGGCTCTCGGAGACGGGCATCCCCATGCCCCGCCTCCTGGCGGCGGACGTGGAGGCGGAGCGCATTTTGAAGGAGTACATCGCCGGGGATACGATCCTCGACTATGTGCGCCGGGACCAGATGCGTCCGGAGTTTGTGGAGCAGGTCCGGGCGATGTGCCGCCTGCTGTACCCGGCAGGATTGAATATCGACTATTTCCCCACCAATTTCGTGGTGCAGGACGGCCGGCTGTACTATATCGACTACGAGTGCAACGGCTATCAGGAGCAGTGGGATTTTGAGCACTGGGGCGCGGCCTACTGGTCCCAAACGCCGGAGCTGATGGCATATCTGCGGGAGCACCCCTAGGGCACGGCGATCCCCAAAAATCCCGCCTTGTCAATCCCCCGGTAATGTGCTATAATAAAGTTGATATACTATACAGATAAGGAGGCGATTCCCATGCCGGTATGTAAGGAGCCCTTCGGCGCCGCCCGGGACGGCCGTCCGGTGGATAAGTACATCCTCCGCCGGGGCGCTCTGGAGGCGGAGGTCCTCACCTACGGCGCGGCCCTGCGGGCCCTGCGGGTCCCGGACCGGGACGGAAAGCCGGTGGACGTGGTCCTGGGCTACGACGCGGTGGAGGCCTACGAGACCAACGGCGGCTACGTAGGCGCCGTGGTAGGCCGGTACGCCAACCGGATCGCGGGGGCCAGCTGTCTCATCGACGGGCGCCGGGTCTCCCTGGTCCCCAACGAGGGCGGCAAGCAGCTCCACGGCGGCCCGGAGGGCTTTTCCCATCAGATCTTCACGGCGGAGGCGTCCGGGGAGGACGCCGTGACCCTCACCTATGTCTCCCCCGGCGGGCAGGGGGGCTTTCCCGGCCAGCTGACGCTCCGGGTGACCTACACCCTCACCGAGAACGCCCTGCGCCTGCGCTATGAGGCCGTGAGCACCGAGACCACCCACTGCAATATCACCAACCACGCCTATTTCAACCTCAACGGCGGCGGGGACGCCATGGACCATGTCCTCTGGCTGGCCTCCGACGCCTATACCCCGGTGGGGCCCGACAGCATCCCGCTGTCCATGTCCCGGCCCGTAACGGGCACGCCCCTGGACTTCACCGTCCCCAAGCCCCTGTCCCGAGACATCGGCGCGGACGACGAACAGCTCCATAACGTAGGGGGCTACGACCACAACTTCGTCCTCTCCCCGGCCCAGGGCCTGCGGCTGGCGGCCCGTCTCACCGGGGACCGCAGCGGCATCACCATGGAGGCCTGGACGGAGAAGCCCGGCATCCAGTTCTACAGCGGCAACTTCCTGAACGCCAAGGGCGGCAAGGGCGGCGTGGACTACGTCCCCCGGATGGGCGTGTGTCTGGAGACCCAGTTTTTCCCGGACAGCCCCAACCATCCCGAGTGGGGGGACATCCTCCTCCGTCCCGGGCGGCGGTACGACTATACCACCGAGTACCGCTTCCCCGACGCCGGAAAGCAGGCGGAGCCTTGACGGAAGAAAAAAGCCTCCGCAGTCCGGAAAATCTGGCCCGGCTGGCGCGGATGCGGCTGATGGACGACGACCTCATGACCCGGTGCTTTGAGAGCGACCCGGCCTGTATGGAGCTGGTGCTGCGCATCGTGCTGGACATGCCGGAGCTGACGGTGCAGAGCGTGCGCACCCAGGTATCCCTGGGGAACCTGACGGAACGCTCCCTGCGGCTGGACGTGGTGGCCGTGGACAGCGAAGGACGGACCATCAACGTGGAGATCCAGCGTTCCGACCGGGGCGCGGGCAGGCGGCGGGCCCGGTTCCACAGCAGTATGCTGGACAGCGTCCTGCTGCAAAAAAGCGAGGATTTCCAGCGCCTGCCGGAGACCTGGGTGATCTTCATCACCGAGCGGGACGTGCTGGGCCGGGGAGAGCCGCTCTACAAGGTGGAGCGGTGCATCCTGAACACCGGCGAGTTATTCGACGACGGGGCGCATATCCTATATGTAAACGGCGCGTTCCGGGACGACTCGCCCCTGGGACGGCTGATGCACGACTTCTCCTGCACCCGGGCGGCGGATATGCACTATTCCGTCCTGGCGGGGCAGGTGCGGTACTTCAAGGAGACGATAGAAGGGAGTGATACCATGTGCAGAGTGATGGAAGAGATGTGTGAGAAGGAGCGGAAGAAGGAGCGGGAAAAAAATCAACGGACCAGTGCCCGCATAATGCTGTCAGACGGTATTCTGCCTCTGGAAAAAATTTCTCAGTACTCCGGTCTCTCCATTGAGGAGGTCAAACGTCTGCGTGGTACCCTGCCCCAATAGCAAAAGGGAGTGATACCATGTGCAGAGTGATGGAGGAGAAGTGGGAAGAAGGCCGGAAAAGCAATCAGCTGGAAACAGCTCAGAGAATGCTGTCATCTGGAAAACTGGCACTGGAGGAAATTGCTGAATATTCCAACCTTCCCCTTGACGAAGTCCGGCGCATAGCAAGCGAACAGTCCAATAGCGGTCCGACCCAACACATGGAGGATATAACGAAATGGAAGTGATCCGCAAATTTGTAGATGCCAACAGCCTGATGTCCATCCTGGCCCTGCCGGAGGCCTTCCGCAACCGCAAGCTGGAGATCATCGTCCTTCCGGCCGGTGAAGACGCGCCTGCGCGGCGCGACGGCGACGTAGCGGACATCGTGCGGTCGCTGGTAGGCGCGGTCCCCCGCACGGACCTCACGCTGTCCGATCTGCGGGACGAAAGGCTCAGGAAATATGAAGCTGCTGATTGATACGAACGTGGTGCTGGACGTCCTGCTGGATCGGGAGCCGTTTTCCAAGACCGCGGCGGACGTCCTCAGTCTGGCGCGGAGGCATGACGTGCGGGAATATGTTTCCGCCTCCGCCATTACCGACATCTACTATATCGCCTACCGGCAGATGAAGGACCGCGCGGCCGTCAGGGAGCTTCTGGACCGGCTGTTGATGGTGGTCTCCATTGCCGCGGTCTCCGAGCGGGAGATACAAAACGCGCTCCGGCTGCCTTGGACCGATTTTGAGGATTCCGTTCAATATTCCGTCGCGCTGCTGAACGACATGGATGGGATCGTGACGAGAGACCCCGGCGATTATCAGAGATCGAATATCAAAATATGGCTTCCCGCGCAGCTGTTGGAGGCGTTCGGGAGCGCGGGGGACTGACCCCCCCCCAAAAAAAAAATCCCTCCTCCCCGGGAACCTTCCTCCCCGTTTTTCCGTCCAATAGACCATAGGACCCGGTTGGAAGGCGCGCAAGGCAGCTGGGATTAAGAAATGATGCAAAAAGGATACAGTTTCGATACGTACTTTCCACAACCGGGTGGTATAGTAGGGCCGTAAACTGATCCGGCAGGCGGCCATGGCCGCCTGCCCGGTGGGGCGCGTCCCACCGGACATGAGAAAGGATGGATACTTTATGAAGTCAATGAAACGCAGGCTGCTGTCGCTGTTCATGGCGATGGTCATGGTTTGCTCGCTGGTGCCCGGCGCGCTGGCGGTTGCGACATGGAGTGGTACAATTTCTGCTGGCAATAGTCCAAAGGCTGGCGAGGCGACTACTTTAACTTTAAGCAATCTGAGCCTTGCTGGTGATGATACCTCAGACAACAACGGAAGTTATACTGTTCCTACCAGCATTACATGGACAATCACCAGCGCTCCGTCGGGTGCTTCAACCCCTTCGGTCTCTGGGAATAGCGTTACTTTTCCAGCAGCTGGCTCCTATGGCGTTAAGGCTGAGGGAACAGCTACAAAGACCGGTAACGATCAGGTTACAGGAAGCTTTTCTGTAACTGGTACTGTCAGTGTTTCCCCTGCGGAAGTCGAGGTGAACGGCATCACCTTAAATTCAAACAACGTAACTACCATCAAAGTTGACGGTACGACTACCTGGGGATATACTCTTTCCCCCACTGGCGCAAGTGCTTCCGTATCATGGGAGTCCGCTACCCCGGCAGTCGCAACAGTTGATAACAACGGCAAAATCACCGGTAAGAGTGCTGGTACTTCGGAAATTACCGTAAAAGTGAACGATAGTATTTCCGCAAAAGCTACCATAACGGTTGAAGCGAAAGACCCTTCAATTTCTGTGACCCCCAGTGCTTCTACTGTCGAAGTTGGTAAGTCCATTAATCTGAACGTTACAACAGCTAATGCTCCCGCTGGCGCGACTGTTACAATAGAGGCAAGTGGAACAGGTGCGGGAAATGTAAGTGGAACACAAAGCCCCTATACTTTTACAGCCACAGCGGCAGGCCCTGTTACTATTACTGCAAATCTGATGTCTGGTGCGACTGTACTCGCAAGCCAGACTACAAACGTGACAGTAGCTGAGGCTGCAATCAAGGCAACGCTGAGTACTCCCAATAACAGACCGCAGGCAAATGGTAGCATTGACGTGACCCTTGCAGTTGATTCAGCGGATAGAAGCCGGGTCAACAGTGTAATCTGGTCGGTTAGTCCGAACGCTAATGCAACTATTAGCAGCAAAAACGAATACAATACTACAACAGGTGCTGCAGCGGCAACTATAAATATTACCAAAACTGGCAATCTAACAATTACTGCTACTTTGAAAGATTCCACCGGTAAAGTAGTTGGATCGCCATCTGTAACAGTCAACGTTCAGACTCCGTTGACCATTTCGGGAACCAGTACTTTGACATATGCTGGTGCTCAAAGTACGTTGACTGCTAAACTGTATGGCAATACGACCGGTACGAGTGCTGTGACCTGGAGCCTCAATTCTAATGGCAACACTGCCACAACCAACTCTTATATTGCGTTGAGCGATAACCGTAACGGCACTGCAACAATTGCCGCTATAGCAGCTGGTAGAACTACTGTTTATGCGTTCCTGACGATAAATAATGAGACGTATGTGGGTTCTATTGATGTTACTGTCTCATCTTCCTCCCAGATCAACCCCTCCGTCACCGTCTACGATGGCAATACTGGCTATGCTTTGACGGACGACCCTGATGAGGGCCGCGATTCCATTGCTGACCAGATTGACGACTGGGTGGAAGCTCGTCACAGAAATAGCGGATATTACTATACAGTCCATTTTGATCAGGCCGGTAACTCTGCTAACAAGGCTGGGTATCTGTCTGCCTCTACAAAGAGCGGCGATGTTTACGAGTATGATGACCTTGCCGATGTGATTTTTGAGCCCACTCCGTTGACAGGCAGTACCAAGAGTGCCACTGCCACCTATAACTTTACGGTTGAGGTTTATAGGAACTCCTCTACTAGTAGACCTGAGTACACATATTCCGGCACCATGACCTTCAACATCAAGCCCGGCTCCGACTCTTCCGGTGACATCGTATACAGCGCCAGCCTGGGCCAGGACGTCTATTTTGATGTAAGCGATTTCGAGGACTTCTATAGCGATAAGTACAGCCGCGGCTACCTGGAGTATGTGACCTTCGGCTCCTCCACCGCCAACGGCACCCTCTATAATGAGGATGGCAAGTCCGCCGGGAGCAGCAGCTACTACGTCGATCCCAGCTCCCGCCAGAAGGGCCTTGACGGCATCTACTTCTCCCCCAAGAGCAGCATGAAGCGGTCCACCACCGTCAAGATCAGCTTCACCGCCTACGGCACCACCCGCGACAACAGCGGCGAGGGCAAGGCCGAGGGCACTGTCACCATCATCTATCTCAACGACAGCGCCAAGGACATCACCTATAACACCACCGCCGGCAAGGTGACCCTGAGCGCTCAGGACTTCATCGACGCCTACAAGGAGGCTACCGGCAGCAAGACCGCTCCCAGCAACCTGACCATCGAGTTCCAGAACATCCCCAGCAACGGCACCCTGACCTACACCGGCGGCTCCAAGGACAAGGACCTGACCAAGAGCAACGTCAAGAGCAACCGGTACACCACCAAGAACAGCGGTTCCTACCGTCTGGCCCAGCTGACCTACACCGGCACCAAGGGCAAGGACACCATTGATTACATTGCCTACTCCGGCAGCACCGCCCAGTTCACCGGCAAGGTGGTCTTCAACGGCACCGCCGCCGTGCCCACCGACGTCGTGGTGACCTACGGCTCCACCGGCGGCCAGGCCGTCCGCTTCAGCCAGAACGACTTCGTTTCCGCCAACAGCGCCATGTCCAAGGCCACCAAGGTCCGCTTCGTGGCTCCCGCCAACGGCACCCTGCTCATGAACGGGGCCAATGCCTCCGGCGTGGACATCGCCACCACCCTGCTGGGCACCGTGACCTACCAGCCCAAGTCCGGCTTCAACGGCCAGGACAAGATCATCTTCGCGGCCTATGACGCCAGCAACAACACCGTTGCCAGCGGCACCGTGAACATCACCGTCATCGGCAATCCCACCACCGGCACGACGCCCGGCGGCACTCCCGGCGGCGTCAGCGACGTGAGCCAGTTCAAGGATGTTTCCGCCACCGCCTGGTACCGCGACAACCTGGCCACCCTGGTCCGCAAGGGCATCATCACCGGCAAGGGCGAAGGCAAGTTCGATCCTCTGGGCACCGTGACCTACGGCGAGGCTCTGAAGATGGTCCTGGAGTCCTGCGGCTACACGGCCGCCCTGGGCACCGGCAGCAACTGGGCGATCAACTACAAGAACCTTGCGGTGAGCCGCGGCTGGATCAGCAGCGACATTGATCTGAACGCCGCCATTTCCCGCAACGCCACCGCCGAGCTGACCGCGAAGGTCCTGGGCGTGTCCGCGGTGACCAGCGGCAGTCCCTTCGCCGACGAGGCCAACGGCTACGCGGCCGCGCTGTACTACACGTCTCCCCAGATCTTTGCTGGCAGCCCGAACCCCAACGGCGGCAAGCCTCTGTTCAAGAACAGCTCCCCGCTGCTCCGCCAGGAGGTCTGCGCCGTGATCTGCCGCGTAAGCGACTATCACACCCAGCACACCACGAATAACATGCCCGACGGCATCTGATTTAAGCAAGGAGCCGCCCCCCGCGCCGAAAGGCGCGAGGGGCGGCTTGATATTTACGGGGACGGTTGACAAATTTGCAGAATATGGTAGAATAAGACCAGCCCCCGTGGCTTTTGGGACGGGGCGCTGTGATGACCTTGGTGAGCGGTCAGCCACACTCTCCGAAAGGAGGTGTGTTAAATGCCTATTACGATCACGTTACATTGGTATCGATTTAC
>CAJTVO010000105.1:0-2976 GCA_910579485.1 uncultured Oscillospiraceae bacterium
CCTCGATCAGCGTGTCCATGAGGCGTTCGAAGCGCTCCTGCTGCTTGGCATCGGCTTTCTCCATCTCCTGGATCTGCTGGCGGAACTCCTTGTGATCCTGGCCGTTCTGACGGCGGATGTCGTCCACCTGCTGCTCCAGCCGCGTCAGGCCGGGGCAGGCATTTTCACAGTTTTCAGGTCTCTCAGGCATTTGATCTCCTCCTTTTTTGGTCGTTTTGTCAAGGGGTGGATTAGCAGCTCTAACGTCTAATGGCGCGAGCCGCGAGCTGTCCCATGAGGGGCGGCTTTTTTAGACGGCGGGGCCTGCGGTAAAACTATCTGTACCAGACGATGTATAAAAGGCTCTTTGGATAATGTCGTACATTCCGGCAATTCCATCGGCCTCGCGTATACACGGAACCAACTCATGTTTGTGGATTCCGTTATCTTCTGCAGTAAGATTAAACAGCTTTAACCCGGAGAAGCCTTTTCTATTCACTCCATTTCCATTTAGACAAAGCATTCCATTTATTGAACCCGCATTTGCCACAGTTACACTTTTATTAAATGTTGTGTCTGTAAAGGTCTCTTTCGTTATCAGCCCGAAAAATGGCTTGTAAGTTCCTGTCCAATTCTTTTCTACTACCCATGTGCTGTTGCTCCCATAGTATATTAGATACACAACTCCATTTCTCGTAGTCTGATACACATTTGCATAAAGAGAATAGTAAGAGTTCCCCGTTATCGCAATCGGATACCCTCCTGATTCTATTTCTGCAGGCCCTTCCAATTTATATGCTATGCTTGTCCATGGTGCTGCGCTGCTGATTGGGATACCTGTGTTGATGAAACTGTCAGCGGATTTCGCCACAATATAGTCCACTTGGGCATACCCCGCCGGAAGACCAGATGGATTAGCAACAGCGGAAAATGCAGCAATCAGCTCCCGATCCCCCTCGACCTTGAAGGTATATTCGGGCTCCGCATGGACAACCGCCTCGTTCTCCTTCCACCCCTCAAACGTGTAGTCATCCGCAACAGCGGCCTCTACAGTGACCTTCATACCAGAAGATGCCACTCCCCCGCCCGTGACCGTCCCTCCCTCCGGATCGCTGGGGATCACGGAGATGCTGCACACTCCCTCCGGCATACCGGCGGCGGCCCGGATACGTGCCGGGAACGCCTCCGCAGGGATCGTACCTGTGCTCCCATCCTTTTCCCGGATGGCGGCGGCAATGTCCGCAAACAGCGGCTTCAGCGGCTTCAGCGGGCTCTGATTCTTTTCCATCAGTATGCCTCCTTGATCGCACCGGTAATGGCGGCATCGATCGCCGCATTGACCTGCTCCATGGTGACAACGCTCTGCGCGGCGAGATTCCCGTCCTTGTCGAACCCTGCCACCTGCCCCGCCTGACCGGTGATCTTATCCTGTTTGGCCGCATCCAGCTCCTCCAGCGTCCCGGCCATGGTCTCTGCCAGCTCCGCCACCAGGCATCTGGAATCGGAGGCCGAGCGCAGCGCCAGCTTCTGCATCTGGTCCAAACCAGTCGATTTTCTGTCCATACTGTCATCTCCTCGTATCAAGTGCGGGGCGGAGGAACATCCCTCCGCCCCGCCGTTTGTTAGGTGTTCTCAGTGCCTGCGCCGAAGACCTCGGCCAGCATGGCGTCCACCTCTTCATCGGTGGCGTAGCCCACCGCGCCCAGCTTGGCCTTCTCCTCATCGGTGAAGTCGTTGGAGCTGAGGACCTTGCCCTCCTCCTTGAGCTGGTAGCCGGAGAGGTCCACGAAGCCCGCGAGGGCATCGTACTTGAACTCCTCGCCCACCTTGACCACTGCCACGTTGGTACCGGCGGGGTGCTTGGTCCCTGCGCCCTCCACGAAGCCGGCAGTGCTGGTGAACTTGTCCGTGATGTTGTAGACCATACCCAGGTGGGCCTCGTCAGCGGCAGGCAGGTCCGCGAAGGCCACGGAGCCGCCGGGCTTGTAGACGGCGCTGATCTTGCCGTCCAGCTCAGTCTTGGTATAAGCGTCGGTGATGCCGTAGGCCGCAAGGCTGGTGCCCTTGTCGGCCTTGTCCTTGATGGACTCCGCCACCTGCTCCGCCGTCTGATAGCCGCTGTCATTGCTCAGCTCCGAGACCTTGGTGGGCAGGCGGACCGCGCCGAGCTTCTGATCCAGGGCGGCGACCTCCGTCCGGGTCCGCAGGGCCAGCTTCTGCAAGTGCTCCAGGTTCGTGATTTTGTTCTCAGTACTCATGATGCAGTTCCTCCGTTAAAATCTATTTTGCATCCGGCTCATGGCCGAAAACGCCGTTGAGCATCGCGTCCACTTCTTCATCGGACGCGATCTTGGTAGTGCCGCCGTCTCCACTGGGGGGCAGGACGCTCTGTCCGAACACAGCGTTCAGCATCTCCTCCACCTCCTCGGCAGTGGCAAATTCGATCTCCTGCCCGGGCAGGTCCAAAGCCTTGGGCCTGCCGTCCTCGCCGAACCCCACCACCTGACCGGGCCTTCCCGTGATCTGGTCCTGCTTGACCTCGTCGATCCTCTGGACGGCCTGCTCCAGGTGCTCCAGTTTTATGGGTCTGCTCATAGTGACCTCCTTATATGACCGTATACTATCTGCCGTCCTCCGCCGTCTGCGCGGACAGCACCGTCTCCGTCAAGGTACGGAAAATCTCGGCACCGTAGGCCCTCTCATCGGCGTTGGCGGCGTAGTCGGTGACCTCCCGGGCGTATGCGATGTCCCGCAAGACCATCCACACAGCGGACAGGGTACTCACCACGCCCAAATAGACGCCGTCCTTCACGGTACGGTCCGCGTCCTTCGCCGCAGCCGTGATACGCTTGCAGCGCTCCAGCCGGACGGCCCTGTCCCCCGGGGGCTCGAAGAACGCGTCCACCAAGGGCTCATACAGGCTGTAATCGCCCAGCGTTTTCTCCAGCTCCCAGGCGGCGTACTCCTCCTGCACCAGCCGCCTAGCGTCAGCGGCGG
>CAJTVO010000105.1:2986-11758 GCA_910579485.1 uncultured Oscillospiraceae bacterium
AGATCGATCCCCAGGGCGTCCGCCGCCGTCTGTCCCAGCAGGGCATAGGCGTCCCGAACCACAGGGATCATATCCTCCGCCTTGTCGATAAACGCCTGGATAGTGCTCCGGGCGCTCTCCTCCGCCTCATCCGGGAGGCTCATCCCGGCCACGCCCTCCTCCATGGAGCGCACCAGCGTGTCGACCTGCTCCGGGAACCCGGCCACCAGCTCCGCCAGGCTCCCGGCGGTCTCGGACTGCTGCTCCTGGAGCTCCTGCCACTTGGACACCATGGTCCGCAGGTCCTCGTCGCTTGCGCTTGCCATACCGGCGATGGCATTGACGCTGTCCTTGCTGCCGTCGGCAAAGGAGGCGATCATGTCGCTGAGCCCCGCGATATCGGTACTGCGCTCACCCAGGGCGTCCAGGTTCTCGTTGTACCGCTCCCAGTAGGTGAGCTGACTGTCCAGGGCGTCGTTGATGGACCCTGCACTGGTAGCGGCTACTTCCGCCGCCTTGTCCCACAGGGCATACTGCCCGGAGATGGACTCCTCCGCAGCGGTATACGCCTCCAGATACGAGGCGGCCAGGACGGTGAGTTCTCCGGTGACATCCCCCAGCACGCCCTGGAGCTCCCGGGTCTGGGCGGCGGCATCGGTCTCCGCCGCGGTTTGCTCCTCCGTCGCGCCGGTCAGGTTGCGAAACGCCTCCTCAGCAAGCTCGATCTCCTCTTGCGCGGAGGCGACCGCCGCCTCATCCTCCGCGATGGCCTTGGTGTAGGCATCCACTGCGCTCTGAGACTGGATGATCTCATTTTCCACATCACCCAGGGACATCTTCAGCTGGTCGTACTCGTATTGCAGAGCCCGGACCTTCTCCGGGTCATCTCCGGCCCCGGTCTGAGCAAGCCGGATGTCGTTCATCCGCGCCAGGGTGTCGGACCGCTTTTTCTCCGCCGCCTCCAGGGCCGTCTGGGCCCGGGTCAGCTCGATGCTGTTTTTCTCCGCCTCGATGAGGATGTCAGCCTGGGCGGCGTAGAGAGCGGTCAGCTGCTCCTGGTACGCCTGGGCCATGGCGTTCTGCTTCCACGCCTCCGTATTGGCGCGGAGGGCCGCAGTACCGCCGTGGATGGCGTTGTTTTCCAGGTCGATGCTGTCCGCCAACTCCGGCACCGTCTGACACAGGAGGGCCAAGGTGTTGTGGTACTCCCGCTGTTCCGCCTCGCTCAGCCGGGCGTAGCTGCCCATCTGCTCCAGCTTACTGATGTAGGTATCCGCCACATTGGCGGCGGCGATCACAGAGGATGCGGTGCTGTCATAGGTCCCGGCGGCGGCCTCCAGAGTGCCGTCCAGCTCCCGGGCGGCCTCCGTCAGCTCCCGGACAGAGGGGACGCCGTCGTCCGCCGCCGCCGCGAAGCCCACCACAGCCGCCGTGACTGCGGCCACAGCGGCGGCGGCGCCGAGGATGGCTCCGACGGGGCCGGTAAAGAGCGCGGCCACGTTGAGGGCCTTGAAGACCGTCAGGGCGGCGTTCACCCCGGTGACGGCCACAGCGGCGCTGCCCATGACGCCAGTGAACGTCATCACGCCCTTGACCAGGGCGGGGTGTGCCTGGACAAAGCCGTTGGCCCAGACCAGGACATCCGTGCCGGTCTCGGCCAGACGGCGGAGCTCCGGGTTGAACTCCTCTCCGATGGTGGTGCGCAGGGCGTCCCAGGCGGAGTCCATCAGGGTCAGCTGCCCGTTGAGGTTGTCCATCTTGATCTCCGCCATGCGCTTTGCCGCGCCCGCGCAGTCGTTGATGCTCTCTGTGAGGGACTGGTAGTCCTTGTCTGCGGCGTTCAGGATGGCCAGCAGGCCGTTGTAGCCCTCTTCTCCAGCGATCGCCTGGGCGTTGGCCACCCGTTCGGCCTCAGTCATCTGCTCGAAGTACCCGCGCAGCTCCTCGATGGTGGAGCCAAAACCTTTCATGGTGCCGTCCGCCTGGACTGCGGAGTACTGGTACTCCCCAAAGGCGGCGCTGGTGAGCGTCACACCCTCCAGGAGACCGTTGAAACTGTTTTTCAGTGTGGTACCGGCAATGGAGCCCTTCACACCCGCGTTGGCCATGAGTCCCACGCCCACTGCCACATCCTCAATGCTGTAGCCCAGGGCCCCGGCGACCGAGGCGGACTGCTTGAAGGTCTCGCCCATGATGCCGACGTCGGTGTTGGCGCTGGTGGCCGCTGCGGCAAGGACATCCGCAAAGCGGGCTGTGTCGGACGCCTTCAGGCCAAAGGCGGTCAGGTTGTCGGTGACGATGTCGCTGACCTGGGCCAGGTCTTCCCCGGACGCACGCGCCAGATCGACCACGCCTGTCATACCGGACAGCATATCCTGCGCTTTCCAACCTGCCATCGCCATATAGCCCATAGCCTCTGCGGACTGCACAGCGGTATATTGGGTATCCGCGCCCAATTGTTTTGCTTTGGCGCTCAACTGCGCCATCTCCTGGGCCGTGGAGCCGGACAGAGCCTCCACATTGCTCATGCCCGCCTCAAAGTCTCCCGCCAGACTGACACACTCCGCGTAGGCGTCCTTGATCTCCCGCAGCGCCCCCGCGATCCCAGCGGAGACCAAAGCCTGCTGGGCGGCGGAGAACGCCTCCAATGCCCGCGTTCCGAAGTCCTCCGCGCCCTCGCCGGCCTCCTGGTACGCCTGCCCTGCGGCGCGGACGCTTTCAGCGGCGTCCTCCTGCCGCGCTCTCAGCTCCTCCAGCTCCTCTGTAAGACGGGCGCTTTCACCGGCCAGGTCCGCCGTGTCGACCCCGGCCTCCTTCAGCCGGGAGCCGGTGGCCTCCAGCCGCTGCTGTTGCCGCTCCAGGGCGGTCTCGGTGTCCCGGATGCGCTGCTCCAGCTTGGCCTGCTCCCGCTCCAGAGCGGTTGTGGAGCCGTCCGTCTCCCCGATCTCCTGCCGCAGCAGGCCGTATTGCCGCTGGAGGTTTTCCAGTTTGGCGTCTGTGTTTGCCACCGCCGCCTGCTGCTTCTGGTAGGAGGAGACGTCCGACTGGAGGCGGTTGAGGTCCCGGATCTCGCTTCCCAGCTTGGCAAATTCCGCCTGGGCGCTGCTGAACGTCCCTTTGAACCCCCCGTTCAGAGCGGCACTCAGCACGATGTCCAGGCCGTACTTTTTGCTACTTGCCACCGGCGGCCTCCCTCCTCCGCTGCGCGTTCTCCGCCTCTATCTCATTGTTGGCCCTGATCCACAGCCTCAGCTCCGACAGCGGCATGGACAGCCAATCTGATACAGGGGTGCAGTTGTTCCTCGCCAGGATCAGGCATTGCTTTCGGAGCCAGCGTACTCCGTCTCCTGCTCTGATCCCGACCGCAGTAAAAAACGCCGGGCCGCGTTGCAGATCTGCCGGAACTCCCGCAGGGGCAGGGCGTACAGCAGGTCCGTATTGACCGTGCGGAAGCCGTCGGCATTGCGGTAGGTGCAGGCCCGGGCCGCCATAGCCGCCAGATACTCCGGCGTGAACTCCGCCAGCACAACGGTCACGTTGACGCCCCGCAGCTCCCGCTCAATGGCCACGCTGTCCTTCCCGCTCAGGCTCTCCCAGTCAAAGGTCAGGTGCTCGTAGGTGACGCCCCCGTGGGTGAAGGGGCGTTTGAATACGTGGGTGTAGGTCCCGCTGTCCGCCTCGGACCGGGCCGAAGCCTCCAGCCGCTCCGCCTGCGCGGCGCTGTCTTCAAACGTGGTGGCCTTTTTCTCGTCAGTCATGAGTGTATTCCTCCGAAAATTTTACGTATTTTTACGTGTTGATATTGACGTACGTGTTTTTACGTGTTATAATAGCAGCAAGAGGTGAGGGAAACAATGAAAAGAAAAGACATTGACAAGGCACTGCGGAAGGCTGGATGGGTCATCATCCACGGTGGGAATCACGACCTCGCTCAGCATCCGCAAAAGCCTGGAATCAAGATCCCGATCCCCAGGCACACGGAAGTAAACGAACAGACCGCAAGAGGGATCCTGAAACAGGCGGGGATCCAATGATCCCCGCCCTCCAGGAGCCTCGCAGATCAGAAAGGAGGACGCTATGTCCAAATACGTCTACCCCGCAGTTTTTCATCCAAACAAGGATGATGGGTCCATCACGGTCACCGTTCCCAGCCTTCCCGGCTGCATCACAGAGGGGAAGGATCTGGCGGATGCGATCTATATGGCTGGAGACGCAGTTTCCATGTGGCTGTGGTGCGCAGAGGATCAGCACGAGGAGATCCCCACCCCTATGCCGCCGCCCGCTGTTGAAGCACCTGAATTTGTCAACTATGTCTATGCCAATACAGAGGAGTACCGGCGCAGGCACGATAGCCGCGCGGTTAAAAAAACGCTTTCGATCCCCAGCTGGCTCAATGACCGCGCGATCCAAGCTGGTGTGAATTTCTCCCAGATCCTCCAAGACGCCCTGAAGGAGCGTCTCGGGGTCCAATGAAGCGCAAAGACAACACCCGGTGCAGAGCCTGCATCGGGTGTTCTTTTTTAGCTGTACCCCAGGGCTTTCCTGACGTCGGCCATGTAGTCCTTCCCGTTGACGCGGAAGGTCATGTTGCGCTTATCGATGTACCAGAGCTCTTGGCCGTCGCGGTAGGCGGCGTACAGGTACACGTCGAACTCGCCGGAGGAGTCGGAGGCGGCGGCGGGGGCGATGGTGCCGGACTTCATGCTCTTGGGCCGGGCGATCATCACGTATTTGTTGGGCCACATACCGATCTCCGCGTCCTCGATGTCCCAGTACTCCTCCGCCACCCGCAGCTCGATCTGGTGCTTGCGCTGCTCCAGGAACATGGAGAAGGTGCCGGGGGATGCGTGGCTGAGGAACTTCATGCCCATGGTCATGTTCTCGATCATGCCCATGATGGGGACGGACACATCGCCCATCATGCCGGAGCCCATGATGGTCACAGCCTTGTTGGTGATGTCCGGCAATGTCACGTTGGCGACGCCCACCTCGTTGATACTGTCCTCGTAGACCCGGAAGGCGATATATGCGGCAGGATATTGTGTCATGTTCTCGTTCCCTCCTTCTTACGCCGCCAGGGCTTCCATGACGTAGTTGACGTCGTACTCCAGCGTGAAGTCGATCTCCTGGGCCGGGCTGGACGGGGTGATGTAAATATGGATGTGGAGGATGCCGGCCATGAGGTCCAGCAGGTTGTTCTCACTCTCCAGCATCTCCGCCCGGGCGCCCAGAAGGCGCTCCGTGCCCACCAGGCCCGCAAGCCAGATGTTGCAGGTGTCCAGGATGGAGTCGATGAGCCGCCGGTTCATGGGCTTGTCCAGCTTAGCCCAGAAGGTCCGGATAAGGGTGTTGCCCACCCAGTCGAACATCCGGGAGACGGGGATGAACTGGTCCTTCACATCGGTGTTGGCGGGGTAGCAGGCGGTATAGTTGCCCTTGGCCACCCAGCCGCCCACCAGGAAGTTCACCGCCGTGACCACGCCGTAGTCCCCGGCCACGATGTTGACCTGGGGCCAGTTGAGATCGACCTCCGTGCCGTCTGCAAGACAGCAGGCGTCCATTTTCAGGCTCTTGTTGCTGGGGCTCTCGTAGGGGCACCCGGCGTTGAGGGTGTCCACCTTGGCCATCAGCCCCGCCAGCTGGGTGCTCAGATGGAACTGATAGTCCCCCAGCTTGATCATGGGCCAGCAGACGATCTGGTTCTCATCTACAAAATTGTTCTTGTCCTTGTAGCCGCTCAGCTCCGAGTAGTCCCGGACGCCGTTCTCGCCGCAGTCGGCGTCGATGAGGCACTTGCCGTGGAAGAGGCCCATGATGCCCGCCGCCTTGGTGGCCATGACTGCGGCCACAACGGTGTTGTGGGACCAGCTGGGGGCGCAGAGGGTGTCGGGGATCTTTCCCACGGCGGTCATGCAGTCGTCCACATGGCCTACGCCCTCTACGATGTCCGCCAGGATCACCGCATCGGGCTTCACGGCGGTGTAGGAGATAGAGAGCGCCTTGGCGTCATAGGCCGAGCCGGTCTCCAGAAGCTCTACCACGCAGGCATCCGTCCTGTCATCGTAATAGACCGTGTAGTCCTCGTCCCCGGTCAGCTTCGCACCGCCTGCGGTGACGGCGACCGTACCGCTCATGGCGGCCAGGGGCAGGCGGACCTTGTGCTCCGACACATCGTGCTCCTTGGTTCCCACGTCCTCCTTCATAGCGGCGGGGTCCAGGACATTGCAGAAGATGACGGGCTGACAGTTGAAGAGCTGGAAGTGGGAGTACATGAACTCACACAGGGGATAGCTCTCCCAGTCGTAGGAGAAGCCCAGCTTCTCCACCGCCTCCTCCCAGCAGGTGCAGAGGATGGGCGTGTTGGACTTCCCCGGCTTGGACGCCGTATGGATGGGCGCCGCACCGGTCACGTAGGGGAGGCCGGAGTCCGCTACGACCGGGATGCTTACCGCCGTGGCCTGTTCATAGACATGGACACCGAGATTTGCCATAATTTTGTTCCCTCCTTACTTCCCGGCGATCTTCCTGTAGTTGACATACAGGGCGTTGCCGGGGGTCTTGACTTTCAGCCGGGCCTCGGGCAGGTAGTCCCCGGTGACGATCAGCGTCTTCACCAGGGGCTGCGCCTCGATGGCCTTCCGGGCCTCTTCCAGGGCGTGGGCCCTGTCGCCGCGGTAAATGGTCCCGCTGCGGATGAGGCCCCGCAGGGTCGGCCCGATGTACATATAGAAGCCGGAGGGCGGTCCTCCGGCTTTTTCGCGGCTGGTCTGGGGCGGGGCGGCTGTCTCAGCGGCTGCCGTCTCCGGACCGGGGGTATTCTTTGCCATAAGGCACCTCTCTTTCGATCGTGTGGGGGAGCTTCCAGACGGAGATCATCTCCCCCAGATAATACGGGTGGGTGGGGCGGCCAGCGGTGTCATAGACCAGGGTGTCCAGGCCGGCCTCCAGGTCCAGCTTGAACTGCCTGCCGATCACCACCTTCCTCAGCAGGGCGATCCGCAGCCGTTCCATCAGGTTCAGGAGCATCATGCCGCCCTCCTCCTCGTCCCCGCAGTAGACGCAGAAGGCCGTGCGCACCACTGCGGAGGACCGGGGCCGGGGCTCTCCCTGCGGCTGTACGTCTTTGCTGGTGACCAGTTGGTGGAGGATGCAGGGAGCTTTGCGCTTGACGCTGTCGAACTCCGGCAGGTGGCCCGCGTAGACCGCTGCAGCCCGGGGCTCGGGCTCCTCCACCTCCTCGGACGGTTTTACCGGCAATATGAGCTCGCGGACGGACTCCTCGGTAAAGGCTTTCAAATGCTCCAGCAGAAACACTCTCGTCATAGCCTTACCTCACGCTGATATACCCGTTCAGCAAGGCGTATACGTACTGATCCAGGTTTTTCTCGAAGGACTCCATCGCCTCGCCCGTCAGCCGCTCCGCCACCTCCTGATTTCCCAGCATCTGCGGGACGGAGGGGCCGTATAGCTCCTCGATCTCGTCCAGGTCATTGCCCGTCATGCCGCCGGTACGCTCAAAAATTCCAATATGCCCGTTTGCCATTTTTGCCACAAATGCATTTTGAAACTGCTTCGGGGATGTGCTTTTGAGAACGTGTCCGTAGGCCGCTGCGCCGGGATGCACCATCCGCCATTTTCCCTCCCCATCGGCGTCAGTGCCCAGCATGACCGGCACCAAGCGGCTGGTGTCATAGGTGGGCTGAGCCGGGCGGGCCCCGTCAAAGCGGTAGAGGGGGATGCGGTTCCCTGCAAAATGGACATATGCCTGCACACCGTTCTGATAGGTGTAGGCCACTGTCACGCTTTCCTCCGCCCGGATATTGGCGGCGGAGATGGCGTACCGCTCCCGGACAGCCTTCTTGCTGACGGACTGCATGTGGGCCGTTGCCCTCCTGATGGCGCCGCTAAGCGCCCGCTCGATGCCGTTGGGGATGCCCTCCAGGAGACGTTCGGCCTGCTCCAGGGCCTCCTGACCAGCGGCGGTGACATGGACGCCGAAGTGATCGCTCTCCGGCCCCTTGAACTGATTGCCTTGGATGCGTACCCGCGCCTCCCGGCTGATATCATTTTCACCGAAGCTCATTCGTCCAGCTCCTCCAGTTCCACATGCAGCATCCCCATGTTGCAGGCAGACGCCGCAATAAAATATTTTTTGAAGAACTTTCCGCCTTCACGGGTGGCGATCTCTATGGTTTTGCCCTGTTTCGGCAGCTTGCCGCCAAGGTCCTCCTTTGCGCAGTAGAGCGTAGCAGTCACCAGGTGCAGTCCCTGGACGTGGTCGTCCTTCAGCTGTTCCCGCTCCTTTTCCACAGGGCCCTCCAGTACGATGGGGATATCCTCATACGTTTCGCCGTCATACCGAACCGTGCGCTCCTCGGCAAACTCGCTGGTGTTCAGAAAGACCTTGTGGATGTCCCGGCGGACCTGCTCCTTAAACTTGCTCATTGCACGATGTCCCCGGCCCCCAGGTCGGGAGGGGCCTCACCGTCTTCCGGCTCACCGGCGGCCACGATCAGAACGGCCAGGTCGTGCTTGGTCTTCGCCCCGGAGACGTCCAGCCCCATGTCGGCGGCCATCTGCTCCAAGTCGCCCTTCTGCATCCGCTCCAGCTTGGCGACCTCCGCATCAGTGGAGCCGCCCTCCTTGCCGTCTGCGGCGGGGGTATCTTGAGGCGTTCCCAGCTCCTCCTCGCCGCCAGGGGGCGGTGCAGGGGGCGTGTCGGGGGCCTTCGTGGGGGTGTCCGCATAGACGGCGACATCCAGGGCCACCAGCCGGGCGGCCTCCTCGTCCGAG
>CAJTVO010000106.1 GCA_910579485.1 uncultured Oscillospiraceae bacterium
CGCGACGACCCGGCGCGCCGCTGCGGGGCAGATCATGCCAACGGCGCGCCGGGGTCGTCGCGCCCTGCGGATGCAAAATTGATTTCTCTGACAAATTCCTCCCATCCGTTGACAATCCTTCCCCGTTGTGGTACGCTGGTCCCATGACGTGAATCTTTGTTCACAAGATGGAATGGAGGAAGCGAATATGTCTTATAACGGTTTTGCCATCGATCAGTACCTGGACGCGGCGGAGGTGACCCGCCAGCTGGACGAACTGATTAAAAAGCCCGTCTGGTCCATCCGCCGTGATAAGCTGGCGGACTACGTGGAAAACTACTTTGACGCCAGGTGTCCCCAGTCCAAAGCGATGATCTCCCAGGCGAAAAAGGTCATCCCTGGCGGAGTCCAGCACAATCTGGCCTTCAACTACCCCTTCCCCATTGTGATTACCAAGGCGGAGGGTGCAAAGCTGTGGGACATCGACGGCAACTGGTACTACGACCTGCTCCAGGCCGGAGGCCCCACCATTCTGGGCAGCAACGTCCCGGCGGTCCGGGACCAGGTGATCGAGCTTCTGAACACCTGCGGCCCCTCCACGGGCCTGTTCCACGAATTTGAGTACAAGCTGGCCAAGAAGATCTCCGACCTGGTGCCCTCGGTGGAGATGTTCCGGATGCTGGGGTCCGGCACGGAGGCGGACATGTGCGCCGCCCGGATCGCCCGTCTGAAGACTGGTCACAAGAACATCCTGAAAATGGGCGGGGCCTACCACGGCTGGTCCGACCAGCTGGCCTACGGGATGCGGGTCCCGGGCACCAAGGGCATCATGTCCAAGGGCGTGCCCAACTTCGTCTTCAAGCATACCGACGAATTTTTCCCCAACGATCTGGAGGACCTGGAGCGGAAGCTGAAGGCCAACCGCCTCACCGGCGGCACGGCGGCGGTGTATCTGGAGCCCATGGGTCCCGAGAGCGGCACCCGGCCCGTCAGCCGGGAGTTCGTCCGTGGCGCGGCCCGGCTGGCCCGGCAGTACGGGGCCCTTCTCATTTTTGACGAGGTGGTCACCGGCTTCCGCATCGGGCTCAGCGGCGCCCAGGGCTACTTCGGCGTGGACCCGGACCTGACGGTCTTCGGCAAGATCATCGCCGGAGGCTACCCCGGCGCGGGAGGCGTGGGCGGCCACGCGGACTGCATGGCCCACCTGGGCGCTGGTCTGGACTCCTCCGGAAAGAAGGTCCCCAAGGCCATGTGCGGCGGCACCATGGCGGCAACGCCCATCTCCTGCGCGGCGGGCTACTTCGCTCTGTGCGAGATCGAGCGCACCAACGCCTGCGAGACGGCGGGCCGCATGGGCGACCGCCTGACCCGCGGCCTGCAATTGCTGATCAAGAAATACGGCCTCCCCTTCGTGGCCTTCAACCAGGGCTCCATCTGCCACCTGGACAACGCGGGCACCATGCACTTCTCCATCGACTGGAAGAAGCCCTGGACCATCCCGGAGATCCTCAAGCAGACCGGCGTCCGGCAGAAGGAGATGGAGCACATGGGCGCGGCCTACATGGCCGAGGGCATCGTCACCCTGGCCGGTTCCCGCCTGTATACCAGCGCGGCCTATACCGAGGAGATGATCGACGACGTCCTCTCCCGTTTCGACCGTGTGTTCGCGGGCTGCGGTCCCCTGGAGGTCCAGCCATGACCGCCGCGGAGACCCAGGTACGGGAACAGATCTTGCACGCGGCGGCCCGCCTGACCGGTGAGGGCCTGATCGAGCGCACCTGGGGCAACATCAGCGCCCGGCTGTCGGAGACGCAATTTCTCATCACCCCCAGCGGCCTGGCCTACGAGACCCTGCGGCCGGAACAGCTGGTACTGGTAAACGTCGCGGACGCCTCCTGGGAGGGGGAGATCAAGCCCTCCAGCGAGAAGGGCATCCACGCCGACGCCTACCGCCTGCGCCCCGAAGTGAACTTTGTGATCCATACCCACCAGTACTACGCCTCCGTGGCCGGGATCGAGGGCCGGGCCCTGACGGGCTTTATCCATCCCCTGCTGGGGAAGCGGGTCCCCTGCGCGGCCTACGGCCTGCCGGGAACGGCCCGTCTCCGCCGCGCGGTGGAGGCGGAGGAGGCCGCCTGGCCGGACTGCCGGGCCTTCCTCCTGCGAAGCCACGGTGCCCTGTGCCTGGGCCGTGACATGGAGGACGCCTTCGCCGCCGCCCAGGCCCTGGAGGAGGTCTGCGAGGCCCGTGTCCGGGACCGGATGGAGGAGGGGAGTCCCTTCCCCGTCCCGCCGGATCTGGGGACCAGCATCCGCCAGGGGGACGCCTTCCGGCTGATCCGGAAGGGCAGGAGCCGCCTCTATCCCATCGGCAGCGATTCCCTTCCCCGGGCCGCGGCGCTCCACGCGGCGGTCTACCGGGCGGGGCGCTTCCAGTGCGTGGCCCACGAGACGTCTCCGGCGGTGCTGGCGGTCAGCGCCTTAGGCCGCCGCCTGCGACCCTACCTGGACGACCTGGCCCAGATCGCCGGAGCGGACGTGCTCTGCGTCCCGGCGGAGCCGGGGCGGCTGCAAGGAGCCGTCCGGGGCCGGAACGCGGTGCTGCTGCGTGGCATGGGAGCCCTCTGCGCCGGGAGCTCCGAGCGCGATGTGGACGCCGTTCGTGCCTTGATGGCCAAGGGCTGCGAGGCGCGGCTGTACGCCCGGGTGGTCCCCGGGTGCCGTCCACTGAACCCCGCGGACGCGGCGCTCCAGCGGCTGGTCTACCAGAAGTCCTACAAGGAGAAGAAGGACCTATGCTGAAGAAGCTGTCCGAGGAGCAGCTGGAGCGCCTTCTGGAGGCCGGGGTGGAGGAGTTCGCCCGTCGCGGCCTCGCGGGAGCCAACATGCGGACCATTGCGGACCGGGCGTGCATCAGCGTAGGGGCTTTATACAAATACTACGGAGATAAGGAGGGATTCTTCCGGGCCTGCCTGGACCGGAGCCTGGAGGCCCTGGACCGGACCCTGGCGGAGGTCACCTCAGAGGAGGCCGGCTTCCGGGAGTACGCCCGGCGGATCATCCGGGCCCTGCTCCGGTTCTCCAGAGAGCACGCCGGGTATGTGCGGTTGTACTGCGCCCTGGCCGCCTCCGGCGGCGAGGAGGCCCGGCGGCTGGCGGGAGAGATCGAAGGCGTCACCTCCCGGCTGTATGCCGGAGCCATCGCCGCCGGACAGGCGGCGGGAGACCTGCGCCGGGACATGGACCCGAAGATGCTGGCTTTCTTTTTCGACGACCTGCTGATGATGGTCCAGTTTGCCGGATGCTGTGATTACTACCGGGAGCGCTTCCGGCTGTACTGCGGCGGCACGCCGGAGGAGCAGGAGGAACGGTTGGAACGGGAGCTGCTGAAATTTCTGGAATCAGCGTTTACATTTGAGGAATCGAAGATCGTCCACAGGCCATAGGGGAGGATAACGTCCATCCCGGCGATTGTGGAAACGATCATGTGTGAGGAGGGATACCATGACCTATGTCTTGGCTTATGATATCGGCACCACGGGAGTAAAGACCTGCCTGTTTTCCGTGGCGGAGCGGATCGGCCTGCTGGCCAGCGCCCAGGAGGGCTACGGATTGTACCTGGTGGAGGGCGGCGGCGCGGAGCAGGACCCGGAGGAGTGGTGGCAGTCCATGTGTCATACCACCCGGGAGCTGTTCTCCAAGGTGGACGTCAAGCCGGAACAGATCGCCGGACTGTCCTTCTGTTCCCAGATGCAGGGGCTGGTGCTGGTGGACCGGGACGGAACCCCCGTCCGCCGGGCCATGAGCTACATGGACCAGCGGGCGGGCGAGGAGCTGAAAAAGGGACTGGCCCACGGCCCCCAGATTGCCGGGGCCAACGTTGTAAAGCTGCTGAAATGCCTGAAGGCCAACGGCGCGGTGCCCAGCAGCGTCAAGGACCCGGTGTGGAAGTACAAGTGGGTCCAGAGCCACGAGCCGGGCAACTTCGCCCGGACGGACAAGTGGCTGGACGTGAAGGAATATCTGCTGCTCCGCTGCACCGGACGGGCGGTGATGACGGAGGACTCCGCCTATGCGACCCTGCTCTACGACACGAAAAAGCGGGCGTGGAGTGAGAGCTTATGCAGGATGTTCGGCGTGAACATGGACCACCTGCCGCCGGTCATCCAGAGCGCGGACAAGGCGGGCGGCCTGACGGGCCGGGCGGCGGAAGAGCTGGGGCTGGTCCCCGGTACGCCGGTGTTCGGCGGCGGCGGGGACGCCTCCCTCATCGGCATCGGCGCCGGAGCGGCGGCGGTGGGCAGCACCCACATCTACTGCGGCACCTCCGGGTGGGTGTCCACGGTGACGGACCGGCAGCTGGTGGACGTGGACGCCATGATCGCCGCCATCGTGGGAGCTCGGGCGGGGCGGTACAACTACTTCGCCGAGATGGAGACCGCCGGAAAGTGTCTGGAGTGGGTCAAGGACCATCTGGCCCTGGACGAGATCGGGGTCTATCTGGAGAAGCGGGACGTGACCGGCAGTCAGGAGGCGGTATACGCCAGCCTTTACGACTACCTCACCGAGACGGTGGGCCGGGTGCCGCCGGGGGCGGGAGGGGTCGTCTTTACCCCCTGGCTCCATGGCAACCGGTGTCCCTTTGAGGACCCGGCGGCGGCGGGAATGTTCTTCAACATCCGGCTGGACACGGGGAAGACGGAGCTGATCCGGGCGGTGCTGGAAGGGGTGTGCTTCCATCTGCGCTGGATGCTGGAGTGTCAGGCGAAAAAGGTGCCCACATCCGATCCCATCCGGTTCGTGGGTGGCGGGGCGCTGTCGCCGGTGACGTCTCAGATATTGGCCGATGTGACCGGGCGGACCGTTCAGACGGTGGCCAGTCCCCAGAACGCGGGCAGCGTGGGGGCCGCGGCGGTGATGGCGGTGGGACTGGGTTTGGCGGCGGACCTGGACGCGGTGGGGACGCTGATCCCGCCGGAGCGGACCTTTGTGCCGGACCCCGCCGTCAAGGCGGCTTATGATAAGAATTACGCGGTGTTCCGGAAACTGTATGGGGCCAACAAGGCCCAGTTCCGGGCGCTGAACGGTTAGAAAGGATGTGCGGTCATGGATCGTAAGGAAATTTTGCGCTCTTTGAAATTCCTCCTGTTTTCACTCTCCGCTGGGATCATCGAGATCGGGGCGTTCTCCTTGCTCAATGAGCTGACGGCGTGGAGCTACTGGCCCTGCTACCTGATCGCGCTGGTGCTGTCGGTGCTGTGGAACTTTACGCTGAACCGGCGGTACACCTTCCAGTCCGCCAACAACGTGCCCAAGGCCATGGCTCTGGTGTTCGGATTCTACTGCGTGTTTACGCCGCTGTCCACGCTGCTGGGGAATTATCTGGCGGAAGGGCTGCACTGGAACGAGTATCTGGTGACGGCCATCAATATGATCGCCAACTTCGTGCTGGAGTTCCTCTACGACCGGTTCGTGGTGTTCCGGGATTCTCTGGATACCAACAGCGTGGCGAAGAAGAAAGAAAATCGGGAGTGACCGGGCGGGGCGCCCGGCGCTGGAATGGTATGATTTAGATTTAAAGGAGGTTCAAGATGCTGAGGCCAAAAGAAGTCGTTCGGCTGTGGGTGGACGCCTTCAACGAAGGGAACGTAGACGCGATCGCCGGGTTGTACCATGAGGACGCGGTCAATCATCAGGTGGCGAATGAACCGGTGATCGGGTGCGGCGCTATCCGGAAGATGTTCGAGGATGAATTTTCGGAGGCGGAGATGGTCTGCATCGTGGACAATATCTTCGAGGACGGGCAGTGGGCAATTTTGGAGTGGCGCGATCCGATAGGACTGCGGGGATGCGGTTTTTTCCAGGTGGTCAATGGGAAGATCCTGTTTCAGCGGGGATACTGGGATAAACTGTCGTTCCTGAAGCTGCATGGGCTTCCGATAGAATAATTAAAAGAGTTCCTCCGACTGGGGGAGCGGAGTTTTGAAAAATTGGCAGCAATACCCTCTTGGCAAATATTTGCCAAGAGGGTATACTGTTGCCTATAGATAGTTCCGCGTTTGGAAAGAGGAGGGTATGCCCGTATGTTGAGGCTCAGGCCGTACAAGCCCGGCGATGCCGGGACGATCCTTGCCTGGTGCGGGGATGAGACCGCTTTTCGGAAATGGACCGGGGACCGGTATGCGTCGTTTCCGATCACGGAAGCGGATATGAACGAAAAATATATGGACCGCAACGGGGACTGCCCGGAGCCGGATAATTTTTACCCCATGACGGCGTTTGACGAGACGGGTATCGCGGGACACCTTATCATGCGGTTCACGGACGCGGAAAAGACGGCGCTCCGGTTCGGGTTCGTTATCGTGGATGAGGCGAAACGGGGCAGAGGCTATGGGAAGGAGATGATCCGACTCGCCCTCCGATACGCTTTTGAGATATTGAAGGCGGACAGGGTGACCCTCGGCGTGTTCGACAACAACCTGCCCGCCTATCGCTGCTATAAAAGCGCTGGATTCAGGGACTCTGAGAAGGAAGGCGCGGAATGTATGCTGCTGGGGGAACTGTGGAAGATCATTGAGCTGGAGATGGCAAGGGAAGACTATTTTCAATGAGCGTCTTCCTGGTAAAAGAGAAACTTCCGTTGAGGCGCGTAGAGGAGGCGGGCATGAGGGGATTTTTGAAACGGCACAGGGGCGTACATATCTGGCTGCTGGGGGTCCTGGCGCTGTTTGGCGTATATTGGTACGGCATCAGCAGTCCGAGAGCCGCTAACGCTGTATCCGGCTTTACTCAGGGGATGAAGGACGGGTACGCGGGGCTGTGGTATCTGTTTCCTTTCTCCGTGGTGGAGTGGTTTTATGCGGCGTTCATCCTGGGGGTGATGGCCTGGGTCGCGGTACTGTTCTACCGGCTGCGGACACGGAAGGGACGGCGGCGGGACACGTTTTACGGCGGGGCGCTGGGGCTGGCGTGCCTGTTTTTGACTACCTACGGTTTCTACTGCGTGACCTGGGGGGTGAACTATTACGCCGACGGCTTCCAGGTGAAGAGCGGCATCTATGCCCAGCCGGTGACGGCGGGGGAGCTGGAGCGGGTGACGCTGTATTTTACCGAAAAGCTGGCGGAGACGGCGGGGCAGGTCAGACGGGATGAGGACGGCGTGTTCGCCGTGCCCAGGGAGGAAATTTTCGATCACAGCACCCGCGTTTATGACAACCTCTCTCAGGAGTTTCCCTTCCTGGCGCGGAGGGACAGGACGCCTAAGAAAATGTTCTTCTCGCGGCTGTTCAGCGCCATGAACTTTACCGGGTTCTACAGTCCCTACACCGGGGAGTCCAATCTGAACGTGGACAGCCCCGCCTGCCTGCTTCCGGCCAACATCGCCCACGAGCTGGCCCACCAGCGGGGCATCGCCTCGGAGCAGGAGTGCAACTTCCTGGCCGTGGCCGCCGCCGTGTCTTCGGAGGACCCGGTCTACCAATACTCCGGGTATCTTATGGGGTACATCCATCTCTCCAACGCGCTGTACCGGGCGGACCCGGAACGCTGGGCGGAGATACGGAGCCTGCTGCCGGAGGAGGCAGCGGCGGATCTGCGGTACCACAGCGCTTACTGGGCCCAGTTCGAGGGGCTGACGGCCAAGGTCAGCACCGCTATCTATGACAACGCGCTGAGGTCCTACGGCCAGACCGCCGGGATACAGAGCTACGGTACGGTGGTCGATCTGCTGGTGGCGTATTATTGATCTATGGGTCATAAAAGATGGTTTGTATCTTTTTTGACAGAGCGGCCCGATGGAGACATCGGGCCGCCGCTTTTTGACGGGGGTAAACGCGGTTTACCGCTCCTTTTCCAGCGCGGCCATGGCGGGGCGGAAGACGAGGCAGAAGGTGACGGCGGAGGCGATGACGGAAATGAAGTCGCTGACCGGCTCCGCCAGGAAGACCGCCAGGACCTTGTTCTCAAAGAACAGAGGCAGGAGGAAGATCAGCGGGATCAGCAGGATCACCTTGCGCAGGCAGGCGATGAACAGGGAGGCCTTGGCCTTGCCGATGGCGGTAAAGGTCTGCTGGACCGACATCTGGACGCCGAACATGCCCAGTACCGCCGTATAGACCCGCAGCGTCCACACCGCCGTATCTACCAGCTGGGGATCGCTGTTGAATATGCCGATGAAAAACCGGGGGAACAGCTGCACCAGCAGCCAGAAGGAGGCCAGGGAGATACAGCTGACCTTCAGCAGGGCGAAGAAGGCCTCCTTGACCCGCTTGGCGTTCCGGGCGCCGTAGTTGTAGCTGATGATGGGCTGGGCGCCCTGGCCGAGGCCCTGGGCAGGGATCCACACGATCTGCATCACCGTGCTGGCGATGGTCATGGCCCCTACGGCGACGTCACCGCCGTAGCGCTGGAGGGAGGAGTTGAAGGAGATGTTCAGCAGCGCCTCCGTGGACTGCATCACGAAGGGGGCCACGCCCAGGGCCAGCACCGGGGCCATGAGCCGCCAGCTGGGACGCAGGGTGCCCCACTTCAGGCGCAGGGTGGTCTTCTTCCCGGTGAGGAAGCGGAGCACCCAGATGCCGGAGACGGCCTGGGAGATCACCGTGGCCAGGGCCGCGCCCTCCACGCCCATGTCCAGGCCGTAGATGAAGACGGGGTCCAGGACGATGTTGCAGAGGGCTCCGATGATCACTGTGCGCATACTGACGGTGGCAAAGCCCTGGGTGGTGACGAACAGGTTCATGCCCAGGGCCATCATCACGAACAGGGAGCCGCTGGAGTAGATGCGCATGTAGGGCAGGGCGTAGACGATGGTCTCCTCGCTGCAGCCGAAGATCCACAGCAGCTCCTCGCCGAATCCCCAGAACAGGGCCGTCAGCGCCAGGGCCACGGCCACCAGGCAGGTGAAGCAGCCGCCCATGATCTTCTCCGCCAGGGCGTTGTCCCCGCTGCCCATGGCGATGGCCGCCCTGGGCGCGCCGCCCTGGGCCACGAGCATGGTGAACGCCCCGATGAGGTACACCACCGGGAAGCACAGGCCGATGCCCGTCAGGGCCAGAGCGCCCACCTGGGGCATATGGCCGATATAAATACGGTCTACGATATTATACAGCAGGTTCACCAGCTGGGCTACCACGGTAGGGGCGGCCAGCTTCAGCAGCAGCTTCCCGATGGGGGCCGTGCCCAGCTGCTGGGACATGCCGGGATTTGCTTGGTCGTTCATAGGATACTCCTTTCTATGGGCGAAGCGCCTGTCGGAAGGAAGTATAGCATATCGCGGCCCGTTTGTCACCCCTGTTTTTGTTCGATTCCGAACTTTTTCTAGTTGGGGATTTTGTCAACGACGGGGAGATCGATTTTGCATCTGTAGGGCGCGACGACCCGGCGCGCCGCTGACCGGCAAATCGTACTAACGGGTGTGCCGTTGATGGGGGATCATGCGGACGGCGCGCCGCTTGCATCAATGGCAAAAATATGGTATCCTTAGAGAAATGATCGAGAAAAGGCGGCGTTTTATGAGACATCTGCTTTCCTCCTGCGTTATCGCCTTCTCCACCTATTCCCGGATCCCGATGCCGCAGGTGGAGTGGAACGAAAGAAATATGCGGCACACCCTGGCCTTCTTCCCATTGGTGGGGGCGGCGGTGGGGGCGGCGTTCTGGGGAACGGACGCGCTGTGCCGTTTGCTGGAATTGGGGCCGGTCCTGCGGGCCGCCCTGCTGGCCGCAGTCCCGGCGGCGGTCACGGGGGGCATCCATCTGGACGGGTACTGCGACACGGTGGACGCGCTGGCCTCCCACGCCTCCAGGGAGCGGAAGCTGGAGATATTGAAGGACTCCGGCGCGGGAGCCTTCGCGGTGATCTGGTGCTGCGTATGGTTCCTGCTGTACTTCGCCCTGCTGACGGAGCTGGAGAGCGCCGCCACCGCGGCGGCCTGCTTTATCCTCAGCCGGTGCCTCAGCGCCTGGGGGATCGAGCGGCTTCCCTCCGCCCGGCCCGTGTCGGGACCCAGGTCGGGCATGGGGGCGGAGCTGAAGCGGAGCAGCCGGTTCCCGGCGTGGATGCTGGGGGGATATCTGGTCCTCTGGGCCGGGGCGGTGTGGCTGTGGGGGGACCTGGTCCCCGCGCTGGCGGCGCTGGCGGCGGCGGTCGCGGTCTACTTCGTGTACCGGGCGGTGGCGCTGAGGCAGTTCGGCGGCTTCACCGGCGATCTGGCTGGTTGGTTTTTACAGTTATGCGAGCTGGCGGCGCTGGCGGCGCTGGTGCTGGCGGAAAGGATGGCCGCGATATGGTGCTGATCGTCGGCGGCATGGCCCAGGGGAAGCTGGATTTCGCCCGGCGGGAGCTGGGGGTCGCCGCCTGGAGCGAGGGCGCGCTGGGGGAGGCGGACTGCGTTCACGGCCTCCACCGGGCGATCCGGGAGACGCTGGATTGGCGGGAGGCGCTGGCGCGCTGGCAGGAGGCCCATCCGGACGGCGTGATCATCTGCGACGAGGTGGGCTGCGGCGTGACGCCTCTGGACCGGGAGGACCGGGCATGGCGGGAACAGGTGGGCCGGGTCTGCTGCCGTCTGGCGGCGGAGGCGGAGGCGGTCTACCGGGTACACTGCGGCGTGGGGGTGCGGATCAAATGACGGTCTTTCTGCTGCGGCACGGGCAGACGAGGGGGAATCTGGAGCGCCGGTACGTGGGCTCCACCGACGAGCCCCTTTGTCCCCAGGGGCGGGAGGCGCTGGCGGGGGTCCGGGCTCCGGAAGCGGACCGGGTATATGTATCCCCCATGGCCCGATGCAGGGAGACGGCGGCGCTGCTGTACCCCGGGATGGTCCAGGAGGTGGTCCCGGGCTTCCGGGAGACCGATTTCGGCAGTTTCGAGGGTCATACCTATGAGGAATTGAAGGACGATCCCGCCTATCGGGCGTGGCTGGACGGCGCGGGGGCGGCGGCTCCTCCCGGCGGGGAGGGCAGGGAGGCTGTCCGGCAGCGGGTAACGGGGGCGTTTCTCGCCCTGGCGGCGCGGCACGGCCCGGAGGACCGGGCGGCCCTGGTGGTCCACGGCGGGACCATTATGACCCTGCTGGAGGCGTTCGAGGTCAGCCATCGTTTTTATGACTGGCAGCCCCCCAACGGCGGCGGCTGGCGCTGCCGCTGGCAGGACGGGACGCTGCGGGACGTGGAAAAATTATAACGGGGCAGCCATCCTTTTTCTTGAAAGAAAAAGGATTAAAAAGAACTTTAAGTTCGAGACTAGGGTCTCTGCTGTTCCTGGATTTCTGCCCGGTAACGATGCCGCGCTCTTCATCGGGGATCACTACTATATATACCGTGGATATCCCTGTAAGTTGCCGTTTTCGATGCAACGTCTCTGCAATTGTGAATAAAAAATATCAGAGGACCGGGCTTTTGCCTGGTCCTCTGAGGTTTTAGCGATGTTTCATGCGTCTGATCCATCCGAAAGGAAAGTCAATATCGAGAAAATAGCGCCGCGTTCGTAGGGCGCGACGACCCGGCGCGCCGCTGATGGGCAGATTTTCCAACGGCGCGACAACCCGGCGCGCTGCTGATGGGCAGATTATGCCAGCAGTGTACCGTTGGTGGTAGATCGTACCAGCGGGTGTGCTGTCGATCGGAAGATCATGCTAACGGCGCGCCGGGGTCGTCGCGCCCTACGGAGACCGGCGGGACGGAGGTTTCGGGGGCTTCCTCCGGCACGTCAGGCGTTGGGGCCTCC
>CAJTVO010000107.1 GCA_910579485.1 uncultured Oscillospiraceae bacterium
ACGAGGGAGCAGAGGTTTTCGATCAGGGTCTCGCCCTGCGAACTGGGAGGCAGTCCCGCCCGCACCATGCCGGTGGCCCGGTAGTCTCTTAAAAGAATCGTGCCGCTCGGAGGCGAACCCAACGATGAAGACCGAAGGGCCAGGGAGTTGCGGCGGAGATTCGACTACCATCGGCCCAGGGAAGAGATTGGGGAAAGGAGACAAACAGGTCGTAGCGTAAACAAAAAACCCCCGTCATTCAGGAAGATTCTTAAGAAACGTAGTTTCTTAAGCGGTTTTTTGGTGACTTTTTGTCCGCACAAAAAGTCACCCGGGGTCCGGGGCCGGGGAGGCCCCGAATAAGTTAGGAGGAACACCGATGTACGATGAACTGACAGAAATCGACATCAAGAAGATGAAAGAAGAAATCGCCTATCGGATCCAGGTACTGCGCCCGCAACTGATTGCGGACGTCCAAACTGCCCGCGCTTTCGGCGACCTGAGCGAAAATTTCGAGTACAAGTGCGCCAAGCAGGAAAAAAACCGCAACGAGAGCCGGATCAGATACCTGGAACGCATGGTCCGCACCGCCAAGGTGATTACCGACACCTCCTCGGAGGACACTATCGGACTTTACGATAAAATCGTTGTTTTCAACGAGAAACTGCAAAAGGAAATGTCCCTGCAAATCGTGACCACCCTCCGGCAGGACGCTCTGCGGGGAGCTATCAGTAAGGAATCCCCCGTGGGCAAGGCCCTCCTGGGCCGCCGCGCAGGCGAGCGCGTCCACGTCAAAGCCAGCGAAACCTTGGAGTACGATATGGTCATCCGATCCATCGAAAAGGGGGAGGACGACGGCTCCCTCGCCATCAGCTCGTATTGAGGAGGAACCATTATGAGAAGAACAGACCGTCAGCGGGACGCCGCTTTCGCCTGGGAGGTCTTCGACCGCGCGCCTTACGCCGTCTTGAGCGTCCGGGACGGCGAGGGCGGTTACGGTATCCCCGTCAGCCCCGCCCGGGTGGGGGAGACCATCTACTTCCACAGCGCCCCGGCTGGGAAAAAACTGGACTGCCTGCGCAAGTGGCCGGAGGCCACCCTCACCGCGGCAGAAGTCCTTGGACCGGAACGGTTCAGCGTCCGCTATCGCTCCGCCGTGGCCTGTGGCCGGGTGATCCCCGTGGAGGACCCGGCGGAAAAGCTGGAGGCCCTCCGGGCCATCACCCGGCGGCACTGCCCCCAGGACCTCCCGGACTTCGACGCCTATGCGCCCCCCATCCTCAAGAGCACCTTCGTCTGGAGGATGGAGGTCTCTGAGATCACAGGAAAGGAGCGGACGCCGGGTTGAAACAGGCAGTCAGAATTTTGCTGACAGTCCTGCTGGTGCTGGTCTTGGCCGTGGGAGGCTACGCGGCCTACGTCTTCCTCTCCTGGTACCGCCTGGACGACAACCTCCCCCTGGAGGTGCAGACCCTCCACGACTACGGCATAGACCGCCCCCTGGAGACCGGGAGGCGCTACCGTGCGGCCTCCTACAACATCGGCTTCGGGGCCTACAGCGGCGACTACAGCTTCTTCATGGACGGCGGCACGGAGAGCCGCGCCCGCTCCCCGGAGGCGGTGGTGGAGAACGTCTCCGGCGCGGTCCAGGCCCTGCAGGAGCTGGACCCGGACTTCCTCCTCCTCCAGGAGGTGGACGTGGACGGCACCCGCAGCCACCATCAGGACGAGTGGGCCCTGGTGTGCAGTCAGACCGCTTACCTCCACGGCACCTTCGCCCAGAATTACGACAGCCCCTACCTCTTTTGGCCCCTCCTGTCGCCCCACGGGGCCAACCGGGCCGGACAGGCTACCTTCTCCAAGTTCCCCATAACATCCGCTCTCCGGCGGCAATTGCCCATTGAGGAGAGCTTCATGAAGCTGGTGGACCTGGACCGCTGTTACAGCGTCCAGCGCCTCAGCGTAGGGGAGCGGGAGCTGGTGCTCTACAACCTCCATCTCTCCGCCTATACCTCCGACGACACCATCGCGGAGAAGCAGTTGAAGATGCTCTTCGCGGACATGCTTGCGGAGTACGAAAAGGGCAATTACGCCATCGCCGGGGGCGACTTCAATAAGGACATCCTCGGACATTCCGAGGAGACCTTCGGCGTCTCCGGCCCGGACTACACCTGGGCCCAGCCCATCCCCCCGGAGCTGGTCCCGGAGGGACTGTCCATCGTCGCCCCCTTTGACGAGGACGATCCGGTGCCCTCCTGCCGCAACGCCGACCGCCCTTACGGCCCCGGCAGCTACGTGGTCACCGTGGACGGCTTCATCGTCTCCGCCAATGTCACCGTGGAGCACGCTTCGGTCTGCGACACCGCCTTCCGCTGGAGCGACCACAACCCCGTTTACCTGGATTTTATCCTGGAATGAGAAAATCCCCCTCGCCCAGCCGGGTGAGGGGGATTGATCATGCCATTTTCTCCTTGATATGGCTCAGCCGCTCCAGGGCCTCGTTGAGGGTCTCATCCCTCTTGGCGAAGTGGAGCCGGACAATATCCTGGACATCCTCCTTGAAGAAGGACGTGCCGGGGACGCAGGCCACGCCCACCTTCCGGGCCATCTCCTCGCAGAACTCCACATCCGTCTGCCCCTTTTTCAGGTAGGGCCCGATGTTTGCAAGGACGAAGTACGCGCCCTGAGGGTCGGTGAACGGAATGCCAATGCGTTTGAGCCCGTCGGTGAAGAGCTTTTTCATATGGGCGTAGTGGGCCCTGAATTCATCATAGTAGCTGTCAGGCATGTCCAGCCCCACCACAGCGGCCTCCATGAGGGGGGAGGGAGCGCCCACTGTGTTGAAGTCGTGGTACTGCTTGATACGCTCCATGATGGGTTCCGGGGCGATGGCGTAGCCCAGACGCCACCCTGTGATGGAGTAGGTCTTGGAGAGGCTGGAACAGCTCACCGTCCGCTCCCACATGCCGGGCAGGGAGTTCATATAGGTGTGCTTGTGGCCCTCGTAGATGATGTGCTCATAGACCTCATCCATGATGGCGTAGACATCGTATTTGACGCACAGGTCCGCGATGATCTTCAGCTCGTCACAGGTGAACACCTTGCCGCTGGGGTTGGAGGGATTGCAGACCAAAATGGCCTTGGCTCCCTGCTTGAAGGCATCCTCCAGTACGTTGGCGTCAAAGCCGAAGTCCGGCGGGACCAGGGGGACGAACACCGGCTCGCAGCCGGCCATGATGGCCTGGGCCCGGTAGTTCTCGAAGTAGGGGGAGAAGAGGATGACCTTGTCCCCGGGGTTGGTAAGGGCAAAGAGGGTATCCACCATGGCCTCCGTGGAGCCGATGGTGACTACGATCTCCTTTTCCGGGTCCAGGGTGCGGCCCATGAAGCGTCCGCACTTGCGGGCCAGGGCCTGCCGGAAGTTGGGCGCGCCCATGGTGATGGGGTACTGGTGGGGACCCAGGAGGCTGACCTCGGCCAGACGGTCCAGCATCTCCCGGGGCGGGTCGAAGTCCGGGAACCCCTGGGCCAGATTGATGGCCCCGCAGTCCAGGGAGATACGGGTCATCCGGCGGATCACCGAATCGGTGAACAACTTATTTTTCCTGCTCAATTCCTGCATGGAGCATCAGTCCTTTTTCTTCTTTTTCCGCTGGGGAAATCAAGTTTACTTTATCACTTTCTATTGTTAAAGTCAATGGGGAAGTGGTACAAAGAACGGCGTGTCTGCCGGAGAAATCTTTGTTTCCGCGTTTTCCAGAGGGGGACAGAATCGGAAAAGAGGCCCCGCCAGCGGCGGAGCCTCCTGCTTTTTAATATGCCTGGATCCAGCCGGGCAGGTAGGTCCTGGGGTCAATGCGGGACCCGCCCTCCTTGATCTCGTAGTGGAGATGGGGCCCGCTGGAGATGCCCGTGGAGCCGGTGACGCCGATGACCTGCCCCTGGGAGACCACGTCGCCCTCCTTCACCGAGCGGCTGGACATGTGGGCGTAGAGGGTAGTATTGCCGGGGCCATGGCTGATGACCACGTAGTTGCCGTAGGAGCTGGACTTCTCGGAGGTGATGACCACCCCGGCCTTGGTGGCCAGCACGCTGGTGGAGTAGCCTACGCCGCCGATATCGACGCCCTTGTGGTTGGTGGAAGCGCCCCGGATGCCGGTGCTCCGGGAGCCGTAGGGGGAGGTGATCTTTTTGCTTGCATTCTCCGGCCAGATGTACCCGCCCGCGGTAGCGGTCCAGTTCATCTGGGCGGCCCGCATCTGCTCCTCCAGCTCCTTCTCCTTCTTCTTGATGGCCTCCTGGATACGCTTCTCCTCGGCCTCCTTCTCCGCGAGAAGGGCGGCGGCGATCTCCTCGTTTGCCTGGAGCTCCTTGACCAGATCGTCAGCAGCCTTGCGCTGCCCGTCCAGCTCCACCTTCTTGGCCTCCTGCTCGGCCTTGGCCTGCTCGGCTTCCGTCTTGAGCTGTTCCTGGTAGGCCTGCTTCTCCTCAATCTCCACATGGATGCGCCGGAGCTCGTCCAGCACGCTCTGGTCGTAGTTCATGACCGCCTGGATATCGGAGAGGCGGCTGAGGAGGTCGGAGAAGCTGGAGGCCTTGAAGAGCACGGCCCAGTAGGAGGTGGTGCCAGACTTCTCCATGGCCCGGGCCCGGTTGCAGAAGAGCTCGTACTGGTCCGCCTCCTGCTGTTGGTTGACCTCCAGCTCGTAGGCGGTCTGCTCCAGCAGGGCCTCGTAGCCGGAGATCTGGGAGGCGATGTTCTCGATCTCCCGGACGGTGACGGCGATCTGGTCGTCCAGGAGGTTCCGCTTTTTGATGGCGTCGTTCTTGTCGTTTTTCAGCTTGGAGAGCTGGGACTCGATATCCTGCCGCTCACTTTTGAGCCCCTTGGCGTCATCTTTCAGGTTGTCGATCTCCTTCTGGGTCACCGCATGGGCGGTGGGGACCAGCCCCGCGTCCTGAGCAGGGGGGAGGAGGGCCAGCAGTAACAGTGCCGCCAGCAGTCCGGCGAGTTTGCGCCGCGTTTTCATAGTGTATGTCATCCTTTCGTTTAGACCTGTAAGAACTTACTGATGGCGGAGAGGCTCCCTCCCACACCGATGAGCATCCCGGCGATGGCGAAGATCACCGCCACATAGCTCCACATATCCACAAAGGGCACGGTAGTGATGAGGTTGATAGTGTCGTTGGAGGCGATGGAGCGGGCCACGGCCTCGTAGAGCCCCCACTGGAGGAAGAACCCGATGACCGCCGAGAACAGCCCCAGCAGGAACCCCTCGTACACGAAGGGCCAGCGGATGAAGCCGTTGGTAGCGCCCACCATCTTCATGATGGCGATCTCGTCCCGGCGGTCGAAGGTGGTCAGCTTGATGGTGTTGGCCATGATGAACACGGAGACCAGGAAGAGGATCGCGATCAGGACCACGCAGACCACCCCGGCCACGTTGCGGATGGTGATAAAGCCCGCCGCCTCGTCCTCGTAAGCGTTGACATTGTCAATGTGGGGCAGGGCGTCCAGGGCCTCGCAGGTCTGGCGCATATAGGCGATGTCCACCAGGTCGATGGCGTAGCGGTGGGAGAAGTTGTCGTCCGGCAGGCCCTGGAAGAGCTCGTCGTCCTCGTACCGGGCCCGGAAGGCGGCGGCGGCCTCCTGATCGGATATGAAGTGGACGTCCCGGACGTTGGGGACCCGGCGCAGGGCCGGTTCCATCTCCCGGGCCTCCTTCTCGCTCAGGCCCAGCTCCACGAAGGCCAGCACCTGGTTCTGCTCCTCCAGGTCGGCCAGCATGGCGTTGGCGTTCACCGCGACCAGGGTGAAGGTGCCCATGATCAGCAGGCAGGCTACCGTGATGCCCACGGCCGCGAAGGACATGAAGCCGTGGCTGAACATGTTCACAGCGCCTTCTTTGATAAAATAGAAAAAATTGTGCTTGTTCACAGTGTCTTCCTCCCGTAGTACCCATGGCCGTCGCTGACCACCCGGCCCCGCTCCAGCATGACCACGCGCTTGTCGAAGCGGTTGACCAGATCCTTCTCGTGGGTCACCACCAGCACCGTGGTCCCCAGGGCGTTGATCCGCTCCAGGAGCCGCATGATCTCCAGGGAGCGGGCGGGGTCCAGGTTGCCGGTGGGCTCGTCGGCGATGATGGTGCTGGGGTTGTTCAGCAGGGCCCGGGCGATGGCGACGCGCTGCTGCTCGCCGCCGGAGAGCTCCGAGGGCAGGCGGCGGCCCTTGTTCTCCAGGCCCACCAGGTTCAGGCAGTAGGGGATGCGCTTTCTGATCTCCTTGGGGCCCGCGCCCACCGCGCGCATGGCGAACACCATATTATCATACACGGATTTGTGCTCTATCAGACGGAAATCCTGAAAGATCACCCCGACCGTCCGGCGGAGGTGGGGGATCTGCCACTCCTTGATGTTCCGCAGGGAGAAGCCGTTGACCATCACCCGGCCCTCGGTGGGTTCGATCTCGCCGATCAACAGCTTAATGACCGTGGATTTCCCGCTGCCAGACGGTCCCACCATGAAGACAAATTCCCCGTCCAGGATCTCCATGGACAGTCCGTTGAGGGCGTGGGTGCCGTTTGGGTATTCCTTTACTACATCTGTCAGTCGTATCATGCTTTTTTGCGTACCCTTTCCGACCGGGAGGCCGTGTTCCTGTGTCTTCCAGAAATGGACAAAATGCTACATCTATATATCATACACATTGTTTTGGCTGGAGTCAAGGGTGAAAACGATGGTTTTCCGCAAATTACAGCAAGAGGCGACCCTGACTGGCGCGATACCGGTCGATTCCTGTCGAAGACCTGGGGTTCCCGCCTCCGGACGCCTTTGCTCCCGGGCGTTTTTTCGCGCGCTGGAGGTGGTTTCAAAAAAAGAGATATATTTGTCATATTCCCTCTTGACAAGCGAGATCGGAAGTGATATATTTGTCTTACAGAGTGACAAATAAATCACATCAACATCTTAGGAGGAATCGATCATGGATACTCAAAAGAAAGCGGCTTCAAAATCTCCCAGATGGGCGGCATTGACCCTGGGCGGCGTGGCCTGCGCGGCGCTGACGGTGGCGGCGGTGTGGTACGACCTGACATATAATGGTGGGAAGCTTGTCTACCCCATACATTCCTATGCCTTTGCGCCAACGGATATTCCCATGCTCCTGGCCGTAGGGCTGGACGTCCTCTACGCGCTGTATCTGGCGTTCCTGCTGGTGCGGGGCATCCGGGCGCAGAAGGAGCACACGGCGAAGACGGGCCGCACCCGGCGGCTGAGCCCCAAGCTCGGAATTTTAGGATTCTGCGGGTTCCTGGGATTTGCCGGGTTCTGGACCTATGGAGCCATGGGGGACCTGACGGGGTTTATATTCTTCGCCTTCTTCGGATTTTTCGGCTTCTTCTTCGAGGGGAAGATGTCCAACACCCTCATGGACGAGCGGTATAAGGAGAACGCCGTCAAGGCGGAGCTGAAGGCCCTGCGGATCGGCTTCGGGATCATCTTCTTCCTGCTGCTCTTCGCGGGACAGGCCAGACGGCTCACGGCGGAGCTGGTGGCTCCCATCCTGATCGCCGGCATCGCGCTGACGGTGGCGCTGACTATATTCCTCTCGGAGTATCTGCTCTACCGCTACGACCACGACGATGCCGCGGCGATGGAGGAGGATGGGTGATGGACGGCTTTACCTGCAACCTGAAGACCTACCGGGTGCTCAAGGGGATGACCCAGGGGGAGCTGGCGGACATCGTGGGGGTCCGGCGGGAGACCATCATGCGGCTGGAGAAGGCCCAGTACAATCCCTCCTTGAAGCTGGCAGTGGACATCTCCAGGGCCGTGGAGGCCCCCATTGAGGCCATCTTTGTATTCGACTGAAAAAGTCAAGACCCGCGCGGCACTACGGCGGCAATGCTTTCCGGCATTGCCGCGACTTTGTTTTTCGACCGGAAATTTCCGAACTTAAGCATCACATTGCACAAGGCGTATCCTTTCGCTTTCTGTAATCTTGCACAAATTGACGCTTGCTTTTTTATGGAAATCAACTATAATCAGCGTAAGCTTCCAGAGGGTGCCTCGGCTGGAAGCATGAGGAAAACGTACAGCAATTCTATCTGTGAGGTGATTCACAATGACAAAAGACCTGACGAAGGGCCGTCCCATGCCCCAGATCCTGAGCTTTGGCATCCCGGTCCTGCTTGGGTACCTGTTCCAACAACTGTACAGTGTGGTGGATACCGCCATTGTGGGAAAGACGCTGGGAGGCGCGGCTCTGGCGGCGGTAGGCTCTACCGGGTCCATCAACTTCCTGGTGGTGGGCTTCTGCTGCGGCGTGTGTGCCGGATTCGCCATACCCGTGGCCCAGCAGTTCGGCGCGGGCAACAACCAGGAGCTGCGCCGGTATGTGACCGGCGGCGTGTGGCTGTCCGCGGTCATCGCGCTGGTGATGACGGCTGCGATGGCGGTTTCCTGCGACGGGATACTGACCGCCATGAATACGCCGGGAGACATCTACCAGCAGGCTTACGCCTATATTCAGACCATCTTTCTCGGTCTGCCCGCCTATGTGCTCTATAACTTCTGCGCGGGGGTGCTCCGCTCCCTGGGCGACAGCCGCACGCCGGTGATCTGGCTGGTGGCCGCGTCCCTGACCAACATCGTGCTGGACATTGTCTTCATCCTGACGTTTCAGCTGGACGTGTTCGGCGCGGCGCTGGCCACCGTCCTGTCCCAGGCCCTGGCGGGCGCGGGATGCCTGATCCGGCTGGTGCGGGGGTACCCCGTGCTGAAGACGGAGCGGGCGGATTGGTACCCGGACCGGGGCCGGCTGGGGGAGCTGTGCCTGATGGGCCTGCCCATGGGCCTGCAGTACTCCATCACCGCCATCGGCAGCGTCATGCTGCAGACTGCGGTCAACGGGCTGGGGACGGTCTATGTGACCGCCGTCACCGCTGCCAGCAAGGTCTCCATGTTCCTGTGCTGTCCCTTTGACGCCATGGGATGCACCATGGCTACCTACGGCGGACAGAACGTGGGCGCGGCCAAGTGGGAGCGCCTGCACCAGGGCGTGCGGGCCTGTGTGACGCTGGGGGCGGTGTACTCCGGCATCGCGCTGGCGGTGCTGCTGCTGTTCTCCGACCCCCTGACCATGCTGTTTCTGGACGAGGGCAGCGCGGGGCTCCTGCCCCTGGCGCGGCAGAACCTGCTGGTCACCGCGTCCTGCTATTTCCTGCTGGCGCTGGTCAACATTTTCCGGTTCCTGATCCAGGGCATGGGCTTCTCGCCGTTGGCAACCCTGGCCGGCGTGCTGGAGATGGCCGCGCGGGCTGGGTTGGCCTGCCTGGTGCCGGTGTTCGGGTTCACGGCGGCCTGCTTCGCCTCTCCGGTGGCGTGGCTCATGGCGGATGCGTTCCTGGTACCTGCCTACTTCTACTGTTACCGGCGGCTGGCTCAGCCCAATGCCGGACGGCGGAAGCTGGCCGCAGCGGCAAGATGAGTTGCTGCTTTGGAAATTAACCCTTCTAAATGAGGAGAATTTATCATGATGAACAATCGTAATATCAACGCCTCCGGCAAGCCGGAGACCATCAGCACCACCCGCCGCCGCAACGAGGCCGCTGCCCTGCTGCGCGAGAAGAGAGATCAGGCCCGGCAGCGCTTCAGCGCTCTGGAGGCACGCCTGAAGGACTTCTCCAATGCTAATGTGTCCTATGTGTCGGTCAACGGCATCTCGATGCCGGTGCCCAGGTAAGGGAATACGACCAAAAGCGCCCCGGAGCGGATGCTCCGGGGCGTCTGCTATTTTTGCGCAAACATGGCCTGGTATTTAGAAGCTGTACCAATAGGCGCCGGCACGCATCTTGACGGAAAATTTTTCGTCTGGCTGCGTCAGAAACTCTTGAAATCCGTCAGCCCGCCAAGGACGACAACGAAGTCCACGCCCTGTTTTGACCGCCGAACTTTACCGATTTTCAACTGCTTCGACTATATATTCAGAGGGGGGCGGGGCGGCCATTCGGCATCAGCCGAATGACGGCCGCTTTTTTGACATACAGAAGGTCCCCGGAGCCTTGGCTCCAGGGACCCAGAAACGTTTTTTACTTCAGGCTCTCGGCAACCGCCACGGCTACGGCGACGGTAGCGCCCACCATGGGGTTGTTGCCCATGCCCAGGAAGCCCATCATCTCCACGTGAGCGGGGACGGAGGAGCTGCCGGCAAACTGCGCGTCGCTGTGCATACGGCCCATGGTGTCGGTCATGCCGTAGGAAGCGGGGCCGGCGGCCATGTTGTCCGGGTGCAGGGTGCGGCCCGTGCCGCCGCCGGAGGCCACGGAGAAGTACTTCTTCCCCTGCTCCACGCACTCCTTCTTATAGGTGCCCGCCACGGGATGCTGGAAGCGGGTGGGGTTGGTGGAGTTGCCGGTGATGGACACGTCCACGCCCTCCAGGTGCATGACGGCCACGCCCTCGCGGACGTCGTCCGCGCCGTAGCAGCGGACGTTGGCCCGCTCGCCCTCGCTGTAGCGGATCTCCTTGACCACGTTCACCTTGCCGGTGGCGTAGTCAAACTGGGTCTGGACATAGGTGAAGCCGTTGATGCGGCTGATGATCTGGGCGGCGTCCTTGCCCAGGCCGTTGAGGATGACGCGCAGGGGCTCCTTGCGGGCCTTGTTGGCGTTCTTGACGATGCCGATGGCGCCCTCGGCGGCGGCGAAGGACTCGTGGCCCGCCAGGAAGGCGAAGCACTTGCTCTCGTCGCTCAGGAGCATGGCGCCCAGGTTGCCGTGGCCCAGGCCCACCTTGCGGTCGTCGGCAACAGAGCCGTCGATGCAGAAGGCCTGGAGGCCCTCGCCGATGGCGGTGGCGGCCTCGGCGGCGGTCTTCACGTTCTTCTTCAGGGCGATGGCCGCGCCCACCACGTAGGCCCAGCAGGCGTTCTCAAAGCAGATGGGCTGGATGCCCTTGACGATCTCGTAGGGGTCGAAGCCCTTGGCCTGGCAGATCTCCCGGCACTCCTCGACGCTCTTGATGCCGTACTGAGCGAGGACGCCGTTGATCTTCTCAATTCTTCTCTCGTAGCTTTCAAACAGAGCCATACTATTTGTCCTCCTCTCTTACTCGTGCCGGGGGTCAATATACTTGACCGCAGCGTCAAACTGGCCGTAGTGGCCCTTGGCCTTCTCCAGGGCGGTGTTGGCGTCGTCGCCCTTCTTGATGAAGTCCATCATCTTGCCCAGGTTCACGAACTCGTAGCCGATAACCTCGTCGTCCTTGTTGAGGGCCATGCGGGTGCAGTAGCCCTCGGCCATCTCCAAGTAGCGGGGGCCCTTGGAGTGGGTGGCGAACATGGTGCCCACCTGGCTTCTGAGGCCCTTGCCCAGGTCCTCCAGGGAAGCGCCCACGGCCAGGCCGCCCTCGGAGAAGGCGGA
>CAJTVO010000108.1 GCA_910579485.1 uncultured Oscillospiraceae bacterium
ACCCCCGTAATGAAGGAGGATTCTCAAGGAACGTAGTTCCTTGAGCGATCTTTTGGTTCTTTTCGTTCGCACGAAAAGAATGCCCCCGTCCCCCCCGCAGGGGGGCCAAACCAGCCCCGCCAGGGGCACAGAAAGGAGAAACCAGTTTTGCTTAGACCCAACCAGTTTGCATAGCGCGGCTATTGCAAATAAATGAATTGAATAGAGGTAATAGCCGCCGTATCGGAAAGAAAAACAGGAGATACGATGCGCTATTCAACAGAAAAAGAATGCAGAGTGGTCCACAAATGCGGACACTGCGGTAAAAAAATGACCTTTATTTCCACCCGGCGCTTCCGGGTGAACGCAAACAAGAACAAGCTGGATGTCTGGCTGATCTATCAGTGCAAAAAGTGTAAGCACACGCTGAATATACCGATTTATGAGCGGGTCTCGCCGCAGAAAATACCAAAAGAGCTGTACGAGGGCTTCCTCGCCAACGATGAGGAGCTTGCCCTGCGGTATGCCGCGGACCCCGCGCTGTTCAAAAGTAAAAATTTTGTCCTGGAAAAATGAAAAACTCTTGACCTTGACGCCGCGTCATGGTCTATCCTTGATTTCAGGAGGTGAAAGGATGTATACCGTAAAGGAACTGGCCCGGCTCACGGGGCTGACGCCCCGGACCCTGCGCTACTATGACGCCATCGGTCTGCTCTGTCCCCGGAGGGGCAGGGAGAACGACTACCGCCTCTATGGGGACGGGGAAGTGGACCGGCTCCAGCAGATACTCCTCTACCGGGACATGGGTCTGCCGCTGGAGGAGATCAGGAGCCTGCTGGACGCGCCGGGATTTGACCGGGAGGCCGCCTTGCGGGAACATTTACAGCGCCTCCGGGAACGGCGGCGGGAGGTGGACGCGCTGATCCGCACCGTTCAGATCACGTTGAACGATTTAGAAGGAGGAACGACTATGATGGACGAAAAGAAATTCGAGGGCATGAAGCGGCAGATCATTGCGGAAAACGAGGCCGCTTATGGGAAAGAGCTTCGGGAGAAGTACGGAGACGAGGCCGTGGAGGAGCATACGGCCCGTCTGAGCGGCATGTCCCAGCAGGAGTGGGAACAGACCCAGACCGACGAGGAGGGGTACAAGTCCGCCCTCCGGCGGGCGGTCCGGACGGGTGATCCCGCCGGGAAGGAGGCCCGGGAGGCCGTGCGGCTCCACGCCGCGTGGCTGGCCCACTACTGGCCCGCAGGGGCGGTGACGGCGCAGGCCCACGTGGGCATGGCGGAGATGTACGTCCAGGACGAGCGCTTCACGGACTACTATGAGGCAGTGGCTCCCGGCGCCGCCGGGTTCCTGGCGGAGGCGGTGCGGACGTACTACAAGGCGTAAGTTCCTGCAATGGCAAGGAAACGCCCTCTCTCTTCCCGGAAGGGGAGGGAGGGGGCGTTTCCTTATTCCGTAACGACCGGCGGAATATCCAGGAAGGGGACTTTTTGACGTATGGCGTATTCCAGCGTGTGGCGGGTGCCGCCGCTGACGCCGTCGTAGACGGCGATGAGCAGGGCGCTGTGGTCCACCATGTAGCGGTTGCGCCGGAGCATACAGCCCTTGGTATACTGCTCCTGGACCAGGGTCTCCAGGTCGCACTGGGCCAAGAGGGAGCGCCAGCGGACCTGATCCGCCTCCGGCCAGCCGCCGGACTGGGCGGCGCAGGGGATGGCGGCCTCCAGGGTGACGTCCCCTTTTTCCCGGCGCAGGGTCAATACGGCTTCCGCAAAGTAGAAGTCGCAGCCCCGGGCCATGCCGCAGATAAAATGCCGCATCCCGCCGTCATAGGCGGACTCCACCGCGTCGCGGATCTTCCGCTTCAGCGCGGAGCAACGGGGGTCCGTTTCATCGGACCCCCAGGGAAGCTTCTCCGGCCGGTGGCCGGTAAAACAGCAGGTATTGGCTCTTCCGTGCATTGTGATCGCTCCTCATTGTTTCTGACCTTTATTATAGAACAAAATTTCTGGTTTGTAAAGGGCGGGACGGCAGATTTTTGAGGAAGCGTTGGGAGATCACGCGCACAGGGAGGGCGGCTGGAGGTCGAAGACCTGGGTAAACTGTTTCTTCCGCTCCGGGGTGAGGTGGTGGCTGACGAGGATGAGGGTCAGGTCCGGGTTGGCGAGGAGGCTCTTTTCTACGATATCCGCGTTCTTCTGGTCCAGGGCGCTGGTGCCTTCGTCTACCAGGAGGATGGAGCGGTTATGGATAAGGGCACGGGCGATGGCGACACGCTGCTTCTGGCCTCCGGAGAGATTGCCGCCTTCTTCGCCTACGACGGTGTCCAGACCGTCGGGCATGGAGGCGAGGTCGCCGGAGAGGGCGCTGTTGCGGAGGGCTTTTTGCAGCTGCTCGCCGGTGAAGGTCTCGCCCAGGGTGATGTTGTCGCGGATGGTGGAGTTAAAGAGGAAGACGTTCTGCTCGATGTAGCTCATTTGTTGCTGGAGCTGTTCGGGGGTGAAGGTTCTGGCGTCTTGGGCATCGAAGCGGATCGCGCCGGTATAGCCGGGGAGCCAGCCCAGGAGGAGCTTTAAGAGGGTGGACTTCCCGCAGCCGGAGGGGCCGGTGAGGGCGTATTTGCCGCCCTTCTTGAATTGGAGGGTCAGGTCCCGGAGGACGGGCTTTTCGCCGTAGTGGAAGGTCAGGTTTTCCACCGTGATGGCGCAGCTGAACTGTTCCGAATCCATACCAGCTTCTGGCCGGGCATCGTCGGCGCGGACGGTGATCTTTTCAAAATAGGGCTTGGAGGAAGAGAAGGAAAGCAGGAGCTGCGCCATACTTCCCAGACCGTTGGAGAGACTGCCGCACAGGTTGCCGCCGCCCGCCAGCGAGCCTTGCAGGATCACGCCCTGGATGGACAGGACGCCGATCAGAATGTTGACCAGCATCTGACAGAGGATGTTGATACAGCCGATTCCCGCGCCGGCAAAACCTTTTACATAGGTCAGGCGGAACTTAGGCTTCTCAATCTGGTCGCTGGCCGCTTCCGTCCCCTGGCTGAACCGCTGCTCCCGGCCAAAGGAGCGCAGTACGTCCCAGCCCGCCAGAAGGTCCTTCAATTTGCCGGTAGCTGCCGCCTGCTCCGCAGCGCAGACGCCGCCCAGCTTTTCCATCCGTTTGTTGAACAGCTGCGGGACGAACAGCATGACGACGGTGGTCACCAGCGCCGCGCCCAGCAGGGACCAGTGGAGCGTCAGCAGCGCGGCGGCGCTGAACACGATGGTAGCGGCAGAATCGACACACTGATAGAAGGGCTTCCATGCCAGATTTTCGATCTGATTGATGTCATTGGTGAACCAGGACAGGTATTCTCCGGTGTCCAGCGCATGAAACTCCACGTGGTTTTTTTGCAGCAGGGTCGCCGCCATGTCCCGCCGGACGGCATTGTTCATAGCACGGACGGCACGGCCCTGAAAGAACTCCTGCAGGCTGTTGATCCCCAGAAGCAGGAACCACGCTCCCACCATCATCAAAATCCAGAAGCCGAACCCGCTCAGACTGCGCTCAATGACGCTCTGGAACGTCCGGATCATCAGCAAGCTGGTCCCAGTCTGCAGGGCGCACACCGCCAGAACCGGAAGGATCGCCAGGAAATTGGCTTTCCAGAATTTCCTCAAATAATAGCTCATGCCGCTGGGGGCTTTTTTGATGGTTTTCATATTACTTTTCCTCCTCTTTTTCTTTCCAGGTTTCGTTTTGGGTCAGCGGCGGGTCCTGGTCTCCGATCCGCAAATGGTTCAGATCACACTGCATAAAGCACCGGGCCAGATAGAGGAACGGGATAAATGTCAGCGGCTCGGCGACCTGATAGGCGGTTTCATCTCCATCTTCCAGCTCCAGGTCCATAGAGTGCAGTATCCCGCACTCCGTCAACAGGTCCAGCAGCTCCTTTACCGTCTCCGGCGGCAGGTGCAGCCGCTTTGCCGCCGCCGCTGGGGAAAAATAGCGGAACTCCCGGCTGTGCAGATATCCCAGCAGCTCCAGACAGCCGGGCTTTGCCAAAAGCGCAAAGAGGCGGCGGTACTCGCTTCTGGGGGCGAGCCATTGGGCGTAACCGCCCTCCGGCTTCGGCCAGAGGGTGACAAAGGACAGGTCTTCCGCGTGGATGTCTACCAGGATGCCTCCGCCGCCCTGGCACTGGCTGAGCATCAGCCGGTCGCCGCCGTTAAAAACGGGCTGGCAGGTATCCAGATACCCCATTTCCGGCATATTGAGCCCGTCCGGCAGGAAAAATCTGATATTGGACCAGATCAGGCGGCAGAGCTGCTCCATTCGCTTCTCGCTGGGAAGTCCTTGCAGCCAGCGGCCTGCCGCGTCCTTGATGTCGATCTTTTCTCCGCCCTCCAGACCAAAGAGGGCGTCTATGGTGACACCAAGTTGGCCTGCCAGCACCGGCAGCAGCTCCACGTCCGGCGCGCCGCCCTTCTCCCATTTGCTGACCGCTTGGGCTGATACGCCCACCATCTGTCCCAGCTGCTCCTGTGTGAGGCCCCGCTCCTTCCGCAGGGCGGCGATCCGTTCATTCAACATACCAGACATTGAAACACCTCGTTTCTCGTGATGGTTGTATCATACCAAAAACACTGGTTGAGTACAATGGAGAGTATTTTGCAAAAATTCAACCAATGGTTCAAAAGCGAAACCGGGACGGATGTCTTACTGACATTCGTCCCGGTTTTTCGTGTCCGGTCTGGGGATCATGCGGCGGGGTGGAGGTCGAAGACCTGGGTAAACTGTTCCTTCCGATCCGGCGTGAGATGGTGGCTGACGAGGATGAGGGTCAGGTCCGGGTTGGCGAGGAGGCTCTTTTCTACGATATCCGCGTTCTTCTGGTCCAGTGCGCTGGTGCCTTCGTCTACCAGGAGGATGGAGCGGTTATGGATAAGGGCCCGGGCGATGGCGACACGCTGCTTCTGGCCTCCGGAGAGATTGCCGCCCTCCTCGCCTACGACGGTGTCCAGGCCATCGGGCATGGAGGCAAGGTCGCCGGCCAGGGCGCTGTCCTGCAGGGCCTTCTCCATCTGTTCATCGGTGAAGGCTTCGCCCAGGGTGATATTGTCCCGGATGGTGGAGTTGAAGAGGAACACGTTCTGCTCAATGTAGCTCATCTGGGATTGTAGCTGCTCCGGGGTGAAATCCCTGGCGTCCCTGCCGTCGAAGCGGATGGCCCCGCCGTAGCCCGGCAGCCAGCCCAGCAGGAGCTTCAAAAGCGTGGACTTCCCGCAGCCGGAGGGGCCAGTGAGGGCGTACTTGCCGCCCTTTTTGAACTGGAGGGACAGGTCCCGGAGGACGGGCTTCTCACCGTACCGGAAGTCCAGGTTTTCGATGGTGATGGAGGTTTCTATCGGGGCGGTACCGCTTCCGGCTTTGACGGAGGCCTGGCCGGAATGGACGGTGATATTCTGGAAATAGGGCTTGGCGGAGGCAAGGGACATGCGGTGGCTGGCGATGGTCCGCAGGCCGTTGACGATGCCTGCCGTCAGGTTGCTGGCGCTGGCCATGGCCCCCAGGAGGATCTTCCCCTGAAAGGCCAGGAGGACCGTGACTACCTGCTGAAGGAACTGCAGGGAGACGCTGAAAAAGCCGGTAAAGCAGGAAATGCAGTTCTGCGCGCTGCTCCGGCGGCAGTTGGGGGCCTCGATCCCGGCGCTGGCCTCACCGCCCTGGCGCAGGAAGCGGTCCGTCCGGCCGAAGGAGCGCAGCACGTCAAAACCGGCCAGCAGGTCCTTCAATTTGCTGACGCCCTCCGCCTCGGCGGCGGCGCAGGACTCGCCCAGCCGTTCCATCCGCTTCTGGAACAGCTTGGGCACCACCAGCATCACCGCTGCGGACACCAGTCCCGCCGCCAGCATGAGCCAGTGCAGGGAGACAAGGGCCAGAATGCAGAAGACGACCAGTCCGGCCTGTTGGACGCAGCTGAAAAAGGGGGCCCAGGCCAGGTGCTCCATCTGCTTGACGTTGGTGGTCAGCCAGGAGATGTACTCGCCGGTGTCCCGGCTGTGGTAGTCGGCGTGGGGCTTGTCCAGCAGGGAGAGGTACAGGTCCCGGCGTACCTGGTTGTTCATATCCCGGATGGCCCGGGCCTCCAGGACGCCCTCCAGCGCCGCCAGGGCCAGATAAAGGGTGTAGAGCCCCAGGTTGACCGCCGTCCAGAGCAGGAAGCCGCGAAGGTCCAGGCTGATGGCCGCGTCGAACTCGCGCATCATCACCAGCTGAATGACCACGTAAAGCCCCTCGCAGAGCAGGCCGATGGAGCAGGCCAGGGCAATTTTTTTCCAGTTCTTCTTGAAATAGTATTGCATGTCAGTTCTCCTCCGTTTCCTTCCACTTCTCTCCCCGCAGCATGGGGGACTTCCGGTAGGGTCCGTTCAGGAACCCGCCGCCGCCGGTGGTCATCCAGCGGGCCAGATACAGGAAGGGCACCAGGGCCTCTTCATCGCTGAGCAGATAGGCGGGGATGATCCCGTCCTCGGTCTCCAGCTCCGTCTTGCTCAGCAGGTTCAGTCCGGACAGGGCGTCCATAAGGGCCTCCGCCTCCGGCGCTTCCAGCCCCATGGGCCGGGCGATGGCTCCTGGCGTGTAGCGGCGGGCCATGGGCGGCTTGCTGTAGAGGTATTCCAACAGCTCCAGGCAGCGGGGCCGGGCCAGGACCTCGAACAGGCGGCGGCAGAGGCCGTTGTCCGGCAGGAAGGGCTCCCAGCCCTCCTCCGGCTCCGGGAAGAGGATAGCGAAGGACATGTCCTCGGCCCGGACGCCCAGCGCGACGCCTCCCTCCGTGGTGATCCGGGTCCGCCGCAGCCAGCGGACCGGCTGATCGGACGTCTCGTCCTCCGACTCACAGCGGGCCGTGTAGGCCAGCGTGTCCGCCACGTCCTCCAGCTTGCCGCTCATGGCCGGACCCATGGCGGCCCACACCAGGCGGCACAGTTGGTCGATCCGCTGGTCCTGGGGCAGGGTGACGATCCAGCGGCGGGCTGCGTCCCGGATATCCACCCGCTCGCCGCCCTCCCGTCCGAAGAGGGCGTCTGTTGTGACGCCCAGGGCGTCCGCAACGGCGGGCAGCAGGGTCACGTCCGGCGCGCCGCCGCACTCCCAGCGGCTCACCGCCTGGGCGCTGATGCCTACGGCGCGGCCCAGGTCCTCCTGGGTCATGCCCAGGGCTTTTCGGTATCTGGCGATCTGCTCGCCCAGTATGTTGATGTTCATGGCGGGACCTCCTTGGCACAAGTGATGGTTGGATTATAGACCAAAAGAGGCTTGTATACAAGGCAGGCGTTATTGGGAGAAAACAACGGAGCGTTGTTTTCCCGCGCCGGACGGGAGCGGGGCGGAAAAAAGGGCTTGCATTTTTGGCGGAGATGTGTATAATGGACCATGACAACCGAACACTCATCTTCAGGGCGGGGTGCAAGTCCCCACCGGCGGTAAGCGTCCGTAAGGAGGCGAGTCCGCGAGCGCCGAAAGGCGTTGAACCGGTGCAAGTCCGGTACCGACAGTGACAGTCTGGATGGAAGAAGATGGTCGTATAGGTGCGCCTTGCTGCGCTCTTTTGCGGCGATACTCCGAAGATGAAGGGTCTTCGGGTATTTCTGTAAAGGAGTGTATTTTTTATGTCTACCGCAGCATCCACCGCCGCCGTCCGGAGGTCCCGGACCCACAAGATCGCCGTTACCGCCATGCTCTCGGCGGCGGCCACCGTCCTCATGTTCCTGGAGTTCCCCATCCCGTTTCTGATCCCGTCCTTCGTGGAGCTGGATTTCTCCGAGCTGCCCGCTCTGCTGGCGGCGTTCAGCCTGGGGCCTGTCAGCGGGGTCGTGGTGTGTCTGGTAAAAAACGTCATCAAGGGGCTGCTCTTTTCCGGCACCGGCGGGGTAGGGGAGATGTGCAACTTCCTGCTGGGCATCTGCTTCGTCATTCCGGCGGGGCTCATCTACCGCTATAAAAGGACCCGCTCCGGCGCGCTGGCCGGTGCGCTGGCGGGAGCGGTCATCATGGCGCTGTGCAGTATTCCGGTGAATTACTTCATCTCCTACCCGGTCTATACCAAGTTTCTGCCCATCGACGTGATCATCAGCATGTATCAGGAAATCGTCCAGTCCTTCAACGGACTGCTCTCCCGGGTGAGCGCGCCCTTTGCCCTGCCTGCCGTTGATGGGTTGCTGGGCTGCCTTATCGCTTTCAACGCCCCCTTCACCCTGCTCAAGGGCCTGCTGGATATGGGGCTGTGCTTCCTGGTCTACAAGCCCCTGTCCCCGCTGCTCCACAAATAAGGAAACATATATTCTGTATCCTCTTTTCAAATACGTAAAAATGTGGTATGCTGTGAACACGGCATACCACATTTTCATGAAAGGGGACGCGCTATGGAACGGGTCATCCTGCACTGCGATCTCAACAGCTTTTACGCCTCGGTGGAGCTGCTCTCCAAGCCGGAACTCCGGGACCTGCCGGTGGCGGTATGCGGCGACCCGGAGAGCCGGAAGGGCATCATCCTGGCCAAGAACGAGCCCGCCAAGGCTTTCGGCGTGAAGACGGCGGAGACCATCTGGCAGGCCCGGCAGAAGTGCCCGGGGCTGATCCTCCTGCCGCCCCACCACGGGTCGTATCGGGAGTTTTCCAGGGTCGTCAATGAGATCTACGGGCAGTACACGGATCTGGTGGAGCCCTTCGGCATTGATGAGAGCTGGCTGGACATCACGGGGAGTATGCACCTGTTCGGCGGAGACGCCGCCGCCATCGCGGACGGCGTCCGGGAGCGGATCCGGAAGGAGCTGGGGCTGACGCTGTCGGTGGGGGTCAGCTTCAACAAGGTATTTGCCAAGCTGGGCAGCGACTACAAAAAGCCGGACGCTACCACGGTGATCCCGCCGGAGGGGTGGAAGGAGATTGTCTGGCCCCTGCCGGTGGGGGCCATGCTGTTTGCCGGTCCGGCCGCCCAGAGGGCGCTGGGGCAGTATGGGGTGAAGACCATCGGGGGGCTGGCCGCCATGGCCCCGGCGCTGCCGGAGCAGCTGTTGGGGAAGCTGGGGCGGCAGCTGTGGGAATATGCCAACGGTCTGGACCGCACGCCGGTCCGGTCCCAGTTTGAGAAGGAGCCGGTAAAAAGCGTGGGGAACAGCTACACCTTCCGGGAGGACCTGACCACCCGGGAACAGCTGCGGCGGGGAGCCGCCATGCTGTGCGACAGCGTAGCGGGACGGCTCCGGGCCCAGGGGCTGTACTGCGGAGCGGTGGCGGTGGGGCTGAAGGACCCCGGGTTTCGGACCGTTTCCAGGCAGAAGCATCTGAGCCGGAGCACCCACCTGCGAGGGGAGCTGCTGGAGGCGGCGATGGAACTGATCGACAAGATGTGGAAGCCTTCATCGCCGGTACGGCTGCTCAGCGTGACGGCGCTGGCGCTGACGGACGCGGTGGAGACCTATGAGCAGACCGATTTGTTCACGCCTCAGCAGCCGGCGGAGAACGCGCGGCGGGAACGGCTGGAGCTGGCGGTGGACGGCATCCGCAAGCGGTATGGAGGCGGGGCTATCTCCTTCGGCGAGGCGGTGGGGCAGGTGGTCCATGGGGAGGAGACCTAGGGGCTACATGTCCCTGCCCAGCGCTTCCTCCAGTTTGCCGAGGGCGCGTTTTTCGATGCGGGAGACATAGCGCCCCGGGTATTGTAAACGATGGGTTCTAAAAATTTGCCTCCAGCTGTCGGAAGCGAAACTTGATGATGATTTTCTTGTCAGCGGTCAGCTCTACCCGCTCGATCAGGCTCACCAGAAGCTCCCGGTTGGTGCGGGCGGTTTCCAGGAACTGCTCCGTCAGCTTTTTGGCAAGAACGGACTGCTCCTCTGGGGAAAGGTCCGGGCGGTCCAGGCGATGAAGGCGTTGCTCCAGGGCGGCACGGTCGGCTTTGACTTTGGCGTAGATGCGCTGGAAGTCGGTCTCGTCCAGTACGCCGCTCAGCTTATCCATGTATATTTTGTCCAGGTGGGCGGACAGGCTGTCGAGCTTGGCTTTGAGGGCGCTGCTTTCCTTTTCGTTGTCCGCCTCTGCGATGGCTTTGGCCACCGCTCTCCGAGCCTGGGGCAGGAGCCGGTCCGTTTGTAGGCAGACCCCGCAAACCTCCTGCACCTTTTCCACCACCGCTTGGGTGACGGTCTCCTCCTTGATGGTGTGGCTGGTGCAGACGCCTGCCTTGGTAAAGCGCTGGTAGGTCCGGCAGACGAAATACAGCTTATCTTCCCCCGCCGCGTTCTTGCGGTTGAGCACCGCCAGGGGATAGCCGCATTCGTGGCAGAAGATCAAGCCTTTCAGCAGAAAGTCGTAGGTCCGGCTGCGGGTATGCCTGCGGCTGTCCAGCAGCGTCTGCACCTTGTCGAAGGTTTCCCGGTCAATGATGGGTTCGTGGGTGTCCTCTACCACCACCCAGTCCCGGCGGTCCTGCTTGATGCACTTCTTGGATTTATAACTGATCTTCCGGGTGCGGCCCTGGACCATACTGCCGGTGTAGGTCTCATTTCGCAGCATGTCGGAAATGCGCTCGCTGCTCCACAGGCCGGTGTAGGGACCGGGGTTGGGCACAGGCAGTCCGGCGTAGGCAGCGGGGGTGGGGACGCCCTCGGTGTTGAGCTGGACGGCGATCTGGCGGCAGCTTACGCCTTCCAGGGACATGCCGAAAATACGGCGAACTATAGGGGCCGCATCCTCGTCTATGACGATCTTGTTTTTCTCCGAGGGGTGCATCTTGTAGCCGTAGACCGGCTTGCCGCCGATGAACAGGCCCTTGCGCTGTTTGTCGTGCTTGACACTGGAGATCTTCTTGGAGATATCCTTGGCGTACATGTCATTCATGATAGCGCGGAAGGGGGTGATGTCGTTGGCGGTGGAGTCCACCCCAGTGTCGATGCCGTCCAGCAGGGAGATGTAGCGGACGCGGTGCTCCGGGAAGTACCGCTCCATGTAGTGGCCGGTGAGGATGTAGTCGCGGCCCAGACGGCTCAGGTCTTTGGTGATGACCATGTTGACCCTCTTGGCCTCAATATCGGCGATCATGCGCTGGAAATTCGGGCGGTCGAAAGCTGACGTTAGATAACGATACTTTTGAAAACACTGGAAAATCAAGGTTTTTCGAGCGACGGACAAGCAGGGTATTGTACTAAAAACTGAATACGACGCAGAAGCGGCGTTTCTTACTCTCTACATG
>CAJTVO010000109.1 GCA_910579485.1 uncultured Oscillospiraceae bacterium
CTGTTGTCCTCTGAATTTTTCCTTCAATCACCCCTTGACTTCATACCACTGGACTATTTCAGGATCGCGCCCAGCGCGTCCAGCAGCATCCGGTTTTCCTCCCGCCCCTTGACGGCGAGACGGTACCAGCCCCGTCCCAGCCCCTCGTAATTGGAGCAGTCCCGGATCAGGACGCCCCGATCCAGCAGGGGACCGAAGAGCTCCCGCCGGCTCTTCACCAGCAGGTAGTTGGCCTGGGAGGGGCACACCCATAGGCCCAATTTCTCCAGCTCCGCCGCCAGGAAGGGACGCTCCCGCCGGATCAGCTGCCGGGAGCTCTCCAGAAAGGCCTCCTCTTTCAGCGCCGCCACCCCCGCCCTCTGGGCAGGAAGGGACACGTTCCAGGGCTGGACCCGGCGGCTCATGGCGGAGAGAAGCCCGCCGTCCCCGCTGAGGCAGTAGCCCAGCCGCAGGCCCGCCATACCGTAGCTCTTGGTGAAGGCCCGCAGCAGAAACAGACCGGGGAAGCTGTCCAGCCATCCCGCCAGAGACGCCTCCCGCCCTCTGTCGCTGAGCTCCAGAAAGCACTCGTCCACAAACAGCCGGAGACGCCTTCGATGGCAGATCCGGCAGATCTCCTCCAGCAGCTCCGGCCGGACCAGACGGCCCGTGGGATTGTTGGGGCTGCACAGGAAGACCGTCCCGCAGTCCGTCCGCTCCAGCGCGGTCAAAAAGGCCTCCGTCAGGGCGAAGCCCTCCTCTTCCTTTAAAGGGAAGGGCTCCGCTTCCCCACCAAAGGCCTCCAGGGCCGCGCCGTACTCCAGGAAGGCGGGCGCCGGCATCAAAGCCCGCACCGCCCCCAGTGCTCCGCAGTACGCATAAATCAGCTCCGCCGCGCCGCAGCCGCAGAGGATAGCGCACGGAGCCACGCCCTCCCGGTCGGACAGCGCCGCCGTCAGTTCCCGGCACCCGGGGTCCGGGTACTGGCACAGATCCCGGGCAGCGTCCTCCACCGCGCGTATCACGGAGGGCGGCGTGCCCAGAGGGTTGGTATTGACCGAAAAATCCAGGTCCACAGCCCGTCCATACAGGTCGCCGCCGTGGGGATTGGAGACTTGATACAGCATAGTCAGTTCCTCGACAGTATTCCCGCGCGGCGGGAGGATATGGCGCAAAATAGGAGGCCGCCTGAGCGGCCTCCCGGCTGGCTTTGCGCAAGGCGGCAGAGCCGCAGATCGTTAAAAAAGCCCTCCGCAGGCGTTGGGCGGACGGAACCCGCCATAGCCCTAAGGCCGCCTGCAGGCGGCAAGTAAAATCAAATCGTTTTTGCAAGGACACGCGCCTTGGAAAAACTCTTTGCGCGGAGCGAGACCCCTCTCAAAAAAGATGCAAAGCATCTTTTGGGGCACGGGTCAGTATTGCCGGACCACCGCCGTCACACGGCCCAGGAGCTGGGCCCCGGTACCGTCGATGGGCTGATAGGCATCGTTCTCCGGCAGGAGCCAGACCTCTCCGTTCCGCTTGGAGAAGCGCTTCACCGTGGCCTCGTCCCCCAGCAGAGCCACCACGATCTCGCCGTTGACCGCAGTGGGCTGGCGGCGCACCACCACCAGGTCGTCCGGCAGGATGCCCGCGTTCAGCATGGACTCGCCCCGAACCCGGAGGGCAAAGTACTCCCCCTCCCTGCCGCCGCAGTCGAAGGTCAGGTAGTCGTCGATGCACTCCTGGGCCAAAATGGGCGTACCCGCCGCCACGTCCCCCAGAATGGGAACGCGGTTCTTCTCCCGCTGGGTGGCCAGCACAATGGCGCGGCCCTTGAAGTCCCCCTTCTCGATGAGGCCCCGCTCCTGGAGCCGCTTGAGATGGAAGTGTACCGTGGACGGGGATTTCAGTCCCACCGCCTCGCATATTTCACGCACTGATGGAGCGTAGCCCTGTTCGGGGATCACCGTCTGCAGGTATTCGTAGATCCGGTCGGTCATCTGCGTCTTCTTTGGCATATTCGTTCCTCCTCATAGTGTCCTTGATCTCTTGGGACACAGTATACCATACCTTTTCAAGTTTTGCAACACCTGTTCTTGTACTTCCAAAAAATTTTTTATCTTTTTCCCCGGCGGGAACGCCTCCCGCCCTTCCGCGGGAGAATTGGTTTCTTTTGGTTTACAAATCCGAAAGAGGATGCTATACTAGGAAACGCTGAAAGGCCCCCTCCCGCTCTCCAGCACGGCGGGAGGGCACGGAAAGGAGGGACATGATGAGCAAGGAACAAATATACCAGCTGCTGCAGGCAGACCCTGACGCCTATCTCTCCGGCCAGGAGCTTAGCCGCCGCCTGGGCATCAGCCGCGCCGCCGTCTGGAAAGCCATCGACAGCCTGCGCCGGGACGGCTACGTCGTCGAGGCCCGCACCGGGCTGGGGTACCGCCTCACCGCCTCGCCGGACGCCCTGGTGGAGCGGGAGATCCGCCGCCGCCTCTCCCCCGGCGCGGCCTGTCCGGATCTGCGGTGCCTGGAGGAGGTCGACTCTACCAACTCCTACCTGAAACGGGAGGCCCTGGCCGGAGCGCCCCACGGGACCGTGGCGGTGGCCAACAGCCAGAGCGCCGGGCGGGGCCGCATGACCCGCACCTTCCAGTCTCCCCCCGGACGGGGGGTCTACCTCTCCATCCTCCTGCGCCCCGAGGTACTGCCGGAGGCCCTCATGGGCGTGACGGGCATGACCGCCGTGGCGGTGTGCAACGCCGTGGAGCGGGCCGCCGGGGTCCGCCCCCAGATCAAATGGACCAACGACCTGGTGCTGAACGGAAAAAAGATCTGCGGCATCCTCACGGAAATGGCGGTGGAGGGCGAGACGGGGATGACCCAGTCCCTGGTCATCGGGGCCGGGGTCAACGTCAGCCACACGCCGGAGGACTTCGGGCCGGAGGTCTCCCGGATGGCCACCTCCCTGGCTCAGGAGGGCTTTGAATCCTCCCGGTCCGCCCTGGCCGCCGCCATGATTGAGGAGTTCCTTCGCCTGGGCGAGGCCCTGGACGGGGACATTGGCCCTTGGGTGGACGCCTACCGGCGGGACTGCGTCAACCTTGGGAAACCGGTGCGGCTGCTGTGGACCGGCGGGCAGGAGGAAGCTCTGGCGGTAGATATCGACGACCGCTTCGGCCTGCTGGTCCGGATGCCGGATGGCAGCGAGAAGACGGTGCGCACCGGCGAGGTATCGGTGCGGGGACTTTATGGATATACGGAGTAAACGAGCATGAGACGGCAGAGAAAGAAATACGGGAACCCATACCACGCCTACCGGGGCAAGCCCCGGTGGAAGAAGATCGCCCCATGGGCCCTGGCGGGCGTTGCGGCGGCCCTGCTGGTCGCGCTGGCAGTGTGGCTGCTGGCCGGCGGGCAGTTCGCCGCACTGCCATTTCCGTGGAAGTGAGGCGGACGGGAGACGGGTCTGGAGCTGGCGGCGGAACACATCCGCCGGGCCTGCTCCGAGGGACGCGGCGCAAATAAAGAATAATAAATAAAAGGAGCTGTGTATGAACATCTACCCTGATCTGTTCCTCACCTTTGCCAAGGTGGGGGTCATGACCTTCGGCGGCGGCTACGCCATGCTGCCCATCCTCCAGCGGGAGGTAGTGGAGAACAAGGGCTGGGCCACCGAGGAGGAGCTGACGGACTATTTCGCCATCGGCCAGTGTACGCCGGGCATCATCGCGGTGAACACCGCCACCTTCATCGGCCAGAAGAACAAGGGCATCCCGGGGGGCATCATCGCCACCCTGGGGCTGGTCTTCCCCTCCCTCGTCATCATTTCCATGCTGGCGGGGGTCATCACCCAGTTTTCTCATCTGGCCTGGGTGAACCACGCCTTCGGCGGCATCCGGGTGTGCGTGTGCATCCTGATCCTCAACGCCATTACCAAGCTCTATAAAAAATCGGTCATCGACATCCCCACCACCCTGATCTTCTTTCTGGTATTCGGTCTGAGCGCCTGGCTCTCCTGCAGCCCGGTGTGGTTCGTGCTGGCGGCGGCTGTGGCCGGCATCGTGCTGAAGAATGTGGGGGTGAAGAAGTGATGCTGTTTTTGCGGTTATTTTATGAGTTTTTTAAGACCGGTCTGTTCGCCGTGGGCGGCGGCATGGCCACCATCCCCTTCCTCTACAACATGGCCGATTCCACCGGCTGGTTTACCCGCATTGATGTAGACAACATGATCGCCGTGGGTGAGTCCACTCCCGGCCCCATTGGTGTCAATATGGCGACCTATGTGGGCTATATCACCGGCATGAACGAGGGCGGTCTGCCCTTCGCCCTTCTGGGCGCGGTGGTTGCCACACTGGGGCTTATCACCCCCTCCATCATCGTCATCCTCATCATCGCCTCTTTCCTGAAGAGCTTCCGGGACAACCGGTATGTGGAGAGCGCCTTTTACGGCCTGCGTCCCGCGTCCACGGGACTGATCGCGGCGGCGGGCCTGTCGGTGGCGGTGACCAATCTGTTCTATACGGAGAGCGAGGCCTTCAACGCGGTCATTACCAAGTGGAGCGACATTTTTGATCCGGCGGTCGTCAACTGGAAGGGCTGGGCGCTGGCCGCCGTCCTGTGGGTGCTGACCAACAAGGTCAAGCAGACGAAAAAGCTCCACCCCATCATCTTCATCCTGGGTTCCGCCGTGGTTGGCATCGTATTGGTAATGTGATCCCTGCAGCGGCAACTGTGAGTTTAGTTTTCTTCCCAAAAACAACCCGCTATATATGGACAACATGGTAGACAATGGCTTAACATATAGCTGGTATTGCACATCAAACGAGAGGAAGAGAATATGCTTGATGTAAAAAAGATGGGGAAGCAAATTGCATATCTGCGTATGAGAAATAACTTCACGCAGGAGCGGCTCGCAGAAGCGTCAGGAGTTTCACCTCAGGCAGTCAGTAAATGGGAAAATGGAAAAGCCGTACCGGAGGTATCTATACTTTGCAGACTGTCCGAACTCTTTCACTGCTCCATAGACAGCATCCTTGATCCGCCGGCATGGAGCTTGTGCGAGATGGACTTTGACTATGAGTTTCTTGTCAAGCCTCGGGTTCCGATCGCTGATTATTCCGGCCCTGAGTGGCCGAAAAGCATCTCGATCGCCTCATTGCTGACGGCGCTGAAACTGTTCTTTGGATTGGAGCAGCGCAGGGACAGCAAGAACCGTCAAATCAACGATGATGAAGAGTATATTTTGCAGTCGGCGATGACAAACGTATGCTTTGGATATTCCTATGCTCCGGATGAATGGCCCCGTGACTGTTTTCTGATCTACGGCCTGGACTATGATATCCATTCACAGGCCGGATGCCCGGAAGACGCATTTATTGCTCGCGCGCGCGGGCAAATCGAACACGGCTATCCGGTTATCCTGATCCCGAAGGAATATACAGACACGATTTTTGCCGTTGGCTTTTCTGATCAGGGAAAGATATTGAAAGGATTGGGATTTTTGGATGGGGACGATCAGAAAAACGCAAACCTGAACTTTGACCGGCTGAATCAATATGCCGGTTGGTACAAGGCCGGCTGCGACATGATGATCGTCAGACCTTCAGAAGAAAAAATGCCGCTGGCAGAGGCCTGCACGAATGCGTTTTTCCGGGGGATCGCGCTGCTATCGAATAACAGCCACAGCGGAGAGGACAAAATGCAGGGCTACGGTATGGTCATGTACCGGAATTGGTGCGACCTGCTGCGGGAAGAAAACAGAAGAAACGCGGAGCGGATCGCCTGCATTTTTCCCCATGCATTTATTCATTATGAAAACAAGCTGAGAACCAAGCAGTTTTTTGAATTATGTATCAACATTATCCCTGATATCAATAAAGAATGGATGGATCTGGCAATCCGCCAATATGAGGATATTCTGTCATTCGCGATGGAGATCGCGGCGATCGCCCACCGGCAGGATTCTTTTTCCAGGGACTCTCTGAACGAAAGAAGGGTGCATATCATCGAAATGCTGCGAAGGAGCGGCGAGCAGGAAGAACTGGCCTTATCGTATCTCAAAAGAGCGGCGGAACATATCCGGAAATAAAATGAGCGAAAGCAAGAGGGGCACGTTACCACGAAATCATCTGTTTCGTGGTAACGTGCCCCGGCTTGATATGGTTTCAGGCTGATTTCCTGTTGACTCTTCCGTTAGGGAATAGTGTATACTGGGTTTACGAGCAGGAAAGGAGAGAAAAACACGGGGAACTTAGCCGAGATCAGGGAAATATCCGTCAAATATAATATATCCGCCCGTACCCTCCGTTATTATGAAGACATGGGGTTGATAGAAAGCACGCGAAGTGACGGCTATGCCTACAGGTTATATGATGAAGCCGCAATAAGACGTTTGGAGCAGATCTTGATTTTGCGCAGGCTCAATATCAGTATTAAAGATATTAAGAGCATATTCAGCACGGCGGGTTCAGAAGTCGTTTTGGATGTACTGGAAAAAAAGGTCGATCACATTGATGAAGAGGTTTCTCTTTTGCATGAATTGAGATCGATCGTTCTGGAATTTATTCGCCAGATCAGAAAGCTGGACTTTGAAAGCGAAGCGGATATAAAGCTGCTGTACGAAAAAGCCAAAGACATTGAACTGCAAATTGGCGGTGCGGACTACAGCGGCAACTCGGCAATAGCGGATCGCCTTTTTGAAGTCACGGAAAAGCTTGACAACAAAGTGCCCGATATCATGATCGTCAGGATCCCGAAATTCAGAGCGGTCACCTCAGGGGCTATGGCGTATGACGAACTTTTTGGAACATTTCAGCTGTGGCAGGAAACACACAACGATTACTATTGGATCGAACGCTGGGCGCAGCTCAGACAAATAGAATTGATGGCTTATCCAGAGAAATTCCCCATACATGACGTGTATCAAACAATATGTTCACAGGAGGAATTGACAAGGGGATTTCAGGAGTTACATGAAATTTTCATGCAGTGCTATGCGGACATATTGAACGATCCGCGCGGGATGCTGCTGCCGGTATATGCTATGAGTGAGTATGATTATTTTTCTAAAGAAGCGAGAGCATCCCGTGAAGACTCCTATAAATACGCAAAGATTTTCTATGTATTGGGGTATACGGGTGAATTGGATCAGGCCGGCGAACTGCTCATTCAGGCCGGCAAATTGAAGGCGCAGTGCAAATCGCTGAAAATCACAAACATCCACGCATTTTTAAATGTTCTCAGCAATTATGGAATCGTGACGGAAGGACTTGTTAACGGAAAGATAAAAAGCGGCACCACCATCACTGTTTCATTTCCGGACAATAAAAACATGATCGCAGCGCTGCATATTTTGGCTGTAAAAGCAGCTCGCACAGACCGGTTCAAAGATTTTTGCAGGCTCAATTATAAACTATTGGAAGGTGATTGGAGTACGGCAGAATATGGCAGAGGCGTTGACGCCGTTGCCGTTCTTTTTCATTCTGAGCAGGACAGAGCCACAGCCAGGCTAATCCATGCGGAACTGATAAAACGAAATTACTATTACAATTTCCAGGATTGGAACGAAGGGCCTCAAATTCGGTATTATAAAAAAGAAAGCGATCGAAACAGGAATACAAAGGCCAGTTTCTGGCTTACCAGCATGGATACTGAGTTCATATTTTATTTCCGGATCAAACAAATGGACGGCGTCCTTCCGTACATTCAAAAATGCCCGGAAAGCGTTATCAAGAATTTTATGGTCAGTGACGCCGGGTGCGCCAACAGGACCTCGGGGACCTGCGCTTCCGGAATTTCTTACCGGCTCGGCGGCAGGACGATCTGGCGGTGCGGTTGCTGCAACCCTAATTTTCAGGTCACGCCCAGCGTTGATGATTATTTATATTATATCGATGCCGTGGATATGGCCGGCAATAAGAAGCAGTAAACGCGCATTTTTGTTTTCACCAATAAACAGCGGGGGCGGCTTGGCACGTAACCAAAGCCGCCCGCTGCTTTCCGTCCTTATCCCAATATCCCCAGATGCTCCAGCAAAATCTTCAGCCCGATGAGGCACAGGATCACGCCTCCGGCGAGGGCCGACTTGCTCTTGAGGGCCCCGCCGAATTTCCTTCCAATGCACACGCCCATCAGAGACAGGACGCAGGTGGTGCAGCCAATCAGCGTGACCGCCGGGAGGATATCCACCTGAAGGAACGCGAAGGTAACGCCCACCGCCATGGCGTCGATGCTGGTAGCCACCGACAGCACAAGAAGCTCCTTCCAGCTGAAGCGCTCCTCTGCGCCGGTCTCCTCTTCCTCATGGAAGGCGTCCCAGATCATTTTCCCGCCGATCAGGCCCAGCAGGACGAATGCGATCCAGTGGTCGATGCTGGTGATGTAGCTCTCGAACTGGCGGCCCAGCAGCCAGCCCAGCACCGGCATCATGGCCTGGAAGAAGCCGAAGGAAACGGCGATCGCCGTCCCCTGCCCCCAGCGCATCCGCCTCATGGTCATCCCTTTGCAGACCGATACGGCAAAGGCGTCCATGCTCAAGCCTACGGCGATCAAAAACAGCTCCGCAATTCCCATGGTATGTTTCCTCCGTTTCTTTGTCCATCCAAATGTAAAACTGGCCAGGCACGGCGTGCCTGGCCAGAACTTTCCATGCACGGCGCGTCGCCATACATGGGTCTCGTTTATTAAGGCAAGCCAGGTCCAGCCGGACCAGTATGTTGACTTGCCGCGGGAACTCCCGCCACTACTCCCCCATGAAGTACTCTATTTTTACCATATCCGGAGAAATTTGTCAAGCCTTGACCCAGTCAAAAGACCGCTCCACCGCCCGGTGCCAGCCCCGCAGCTTCTCGTCCCGCTCTACGGCGGAAATGGCGGGCTGGAAGGTCCGCTCCACCGCCCAGTTCCGTTTCACGTCCTCCTGCCCGGACCAGAACCCAACCGCCAGTCCCGCCAGATAGGCCGCGCCCAGGGCGGTGGTCTCCACGCAGACCGGACGCTGGACCTCCGTCTGCAAAATGTCCGCCTGGAGCTGCATCAGCAGATCGTTGGCGCTGGCCCCGCCGTCCACCTTCAGGGACTGGAGCGCGATCCCCGAATCCGCCCGCATGGCGTCCAGCACGTCGCTGACCTGGTAGGCGATGGATTCCAGCGTGGCGCGGATGATGTGGTTTTTATTCACGCCGCGGGTCAGCCCCACGATGGCGCCCCGGGCGTACTGGTCCCAGTGGGGCGCGCCTAATCCGGTGAAGGCGGGCACCACATAGCACCCGGCGGTATCCTTCACCTTCCCGGCGTGGTACTCGCTGTCGGCGGCGGATTCGATCAGGCGCAGCTCGTCCCGCAGCCACTGGATCGCCGCCCCGGCCACGAAGATGGAGCCCTCCAGCGCGTACTCCACCCGGCCCTCCAGCCCCCAGGCGATGGTGGTCACCAGGCCGTTCTTGGAGAACACCGGCTTCTCCCCCGTGTTGAGCAGCAGGAAGCAGCCCGTCCCGTAGGTGTTCTTCGCCTGCCCCGGCTGGAAGCAGGTCTGCCCGAAGAGCGCCGCCTGCTGGTCCCCCGCCACCCCGGCGATGGGGATGGGCGCGCCGAAAAATCCGGGATCGCTCTCCCCATAGACGCAGCTGCTGGGCTTCACCTGGGGCAGGATGCACCGCGGTATCTCCAGGATGTCCAATATCTCCTGGTCCCAGTCCAGCGTGTTGATATTGAACAGCATGGTCCGGGAGGCGTTGGAGTAGTCCGTCACATGGACCCGCCCGCCGGTGAGCCGCCAGATGAGCCAGGTCTCCACCGTGCCGAAGAGCAGCTCCCCCCTCCCGGCCCGTTCCCGCGCGCCCCCTACGTGATCCAATATCCACTTGAGCTTGGTGGCGGAAAAATAGGCGTCGATGATCAGCCCCGTCTTCTGGCGGATGGACTCCGTCAGCCCCCGTTCCTTCAAGCCATCGCAGTACTCCGAGGTCCGGCGGCACTGCCAGACGATGGCGTTGTATACGGGTTCCCCGGTGGCCCTGTCCCAGACAACGGTGGTCTCCCGCTGGTTGGTGATGCCGATGGCGGCGATATCGGCGGCGGACGCCCCCAGCTTGCCCATGGCCTCCGCGGCCACGCCCAGCTGGGTGGCCCAGATCTCCCGGGCGTCATGCTCCACCCATCCCGGTTGGGGGAATATCTGGGTAAATTCCTTCTGGGCGGAGCTGCAGATCCGGCCCTGCCGGTCGAAGAGAATGCAGCGGTTGCTGGTGGTCCCCGCGTCAAACGCCATCATGTACTTTGCCATAGGTGGTCCCTCCTCCATCAAATCAGGAAACTTCTCTCTCTCTATCATAGCACAAAAAGAGGACAAAGGGAAGTGGGAATAGGGACAGTCCTGGACCGCATAAGGTAGAAAAAAGGAGGGTTCGATATGTTGACAACTGCCATGCTGCTGCTGCGCAGCAGTCTTTTTTTGTCCCTGCATCTCGCGGGAAACACCGGGAGCTTCCCCAAGCCCCTCAGCGCGGAGGAGGAACAGGTCTACCTCGCCCGCTGCGCCGAGGGCGACCTGGATGCGCGGAATGTTCTGGTGGAACGGAATATGCGGCTGGTGGCGCATATTATCAAGAACGGTTGAAGCAAACGGAAAATTTTTCCCGGTCAAAAATGGCCCTCCACGGGCCGCCGAATTTTAAGTGGATATCCAAGCGTATTCCCTCTTTGGTACTGCCTTTTTTGACTACAATCTTGTCTAAAATTGTGGTAACCAGGGCGGAATTGATACCGTTTTGAAAGGTTAGTTCTTCCTCCAGGGCAGTGCAAATTTCTTTCATTTGTGCCGTGACCTGTCTGCCCTTTTCTGCCTCAATCTGGGTTGCCGTCAACTTTTCTTCCAGGGACTTGACTTGATCGTTGAAGCCGTCGTTACGCTGCTTGAACTCCGCCATGGTGATGATGCCCTCAATGCTCATCTCCAGCAGGCGGTCTTTTTTTGTCTGGATGGCGGACAGGTCCTCCTCAATATGGTGGATGTCCTGGGTATAGTCGTGCTCATCGGTGTCAACGCCAATTTGAAATTGTAAGAAAACGCCGAAGAAATTTTGTAGTTTTT